>NZ_JBIMKE010000027.1:0-107064 GCF_043673425.1 Streptomyces sp. M41
CAGGGCGCCGCGCACGCCCCGCAGCCGCAGGCCGGCGCCGGTCAGTACGGCGTCCAGGGTCCCGGCGCTGCGGGCCCCGGCGCGCCCCTGCCGCCCGCCGCCCACGGTGCCGGCGGCCCGTCGCACCCGGGGGCCGGTGCCGGAGGCTTCGGGGCTCCGATGCCCCCGGCCGACGAGGGCGCCACCCAGCTCATACCGCCGGTCGGCGCCGCCCCCGCGGGGGCGGACGATCAGGCCACGCGCTACATACCGCCCGTCGGCGTCGCCTCCCCGGCAGCCCCCGCGCCGACCGCGCCCGCCGTCGACGAGGGCGCCACGCAGCTGCTGCCGCCGGTCGGGCCCGGTGCCCTGCCGCCGGAGTCGTCCGCGGAGAGCACCCAGATCCTGCGGCGGCAGAGCGGCGGGGCGAGGGCTCAGGGCGGTGCCGGGCCGATGCCGCCCGCCTCGGGCCCGGACGCGGAGGCCACGCAGTACATCCCGCCCGTGACCGGGCAGGCGCCGGGCGGGGGGCAGCGCGGCCCGCTGTCCGACTTCGACAGCCTCTTCCGCAGCGAGCCGGGCGGTGAGCCCCCGGCCGCGGCCACCCAGCAGCTGCCGAGCATCCAGCAGCCGCAGCGGCAGCGCCCGCACGACGCGGGGTACTTCCCGCCCGGCCCGCACGGCGGGGGATACGGCCACGGCGACGACGACGGCCGGGGAGGCCACGACGGCGGGCGCCGGCGTTCCAAGGTGCCGCTGCTCGCGGGTGTCGGCGTCGGCATCGTCGCCCTCGGGATCGGTGCGGGCGCGATGCTCGCCGGTGGGGGCGAGGAAGAGAAGAAGAACGACAACGAGCCCGTCTCGGCGACGGCCCCGGCGACCGAGAGCGGTTCGCCCTCGCCGGCCGCCGACCCGGCCGAGCAGCAGGCGATCGCCCTGGACAAGCTGCTGGCCGACAGCGGGAACAGCCGTACCACCGTGATCAACGCGGTGGCCGCGGTGAAGTCCTGCGGGAACCTCCCGCAGGCCGCCAAGGACCTGCGGGGCGCGGCCGGACAGCGCAATCAGCTGGTCACCGACCTGGCCGCGCTCAAGGTCGACCAGCTGCCGAGCCACACCGCGCTGACCACCGCGCTGAACAAGGCGTGGCAGGCGTCCGCGTCCGCCGACAACCACTACGCGGCGTGGGCCGACCAGGTCGCCGCCAACAAGAAGCTGTGCCGGAAGGGCCAGGCCCGCGCGACCAACCAGACCCAGGCCGGCAACCGCGACAGCGGCACCGCCAGCCAGCAGAAGAAGACGGCCGCGCAGCTGTGGAACGCGATCGCCGAGAAGTACGGCCTGACGGAGCGCCAGCCGACCCAGCTGTGAGCCGGGCGCCGGGCCGGGGACGGCCGGACGGCCCGGCGGTCGGTCCGGTCGGCGGTCGGTGCAGGCCGGCGGTCAGTTCAGGTCGGCGTTCTGAAGGGTTCTCGTCACGTCGATGAAGTTCTTGCGGGCGGCCACGAGCCGGCCGTCCCGGACGACCTGGAGGGTCACCTCGCGGTTGACCAGCCGGGGGTAGCCGATGGCGGCCAGGACGTCCTGGAACTTCCACCGCAGGGGCGGGGTCAGCCCGCCCGTGGAGACCTTCAGCCCGTCGTTCAGCGCCCCGCGCACGGCGTCGGCGGTCACCTCGCCGTCGCCCAGTGATTCGACGGCCTTCTTGAAGACCGTGTACGCGATCCACGTGGTCTGCACACCGGCGTCCGCGGGGTCGATGCGGTTGTCGCCGAAGGCCTCCTCGTTGATCACCTTCTTCATGGCGTCCCAGCGCGGATCGCTCGCGACGGGGTACCAGCCGGTGATGTACGACCCCTCGTAGGGGCTCGTCGCACCGCCGCCCGCGTTGATCACGGTCTGGTCGACGCTGCCGAGGACGGTCGCGGTGCGCACCTCGGGGTAGTCCGTGCCGGCCCGCCGGAAGGAGTCCATGAAGGTGGTGGTGCGGTCGCCGAGGGCGGGCACCACACAGCCCGGCTCGGTCTGGTCCCTGGCCGAGAACTCCAGTGCCCGCACCGCCTGGCTGCCGTACTCGGTGGCGTCCTCGTCGGCCAACGTGTCGCTGGACGTGATGTGCCCGCCCGCCCGCAGGCCCGAGTCGAGCAGCGGCGCCAGCTCGTCGCCCGCGATGGTGTCGGGGCGCACCAGCGTGACGGGACCGCAGGAGCGGGCCAGTTCCCTGCCGAGGCCCGCCAGGAGGCTGGGCTGGCCGCCGTTGACGGGGTAGGACAGCGGGCTGGTGAACTCCGCGCTGGTGACGCCGTAGCCGCCGATGTAGGGGATGCCGGCGCCCTCCAGGGAGGGCAGGAAGGTGTCGCCGTACTGGCTGTAGGAGCCGACGACCGCGACGACGTTCTCCTCGACCGCGCGGTCGGCGCATTTCGCCGCGCTGACGCTGTCGTTGTGGTCGTTGCAGGTGAGGACCCTCAGCTGCCGGCCGTCGATGCCGCCGTGCGCGTTGATCCAGCGGGCGTATGCCTGGGCGAATGCGGGCATACCGGGCTTGTTGGTGGCTTTGGTGTTCTGTGGGGCCCAGGTCATGACGGTGATCGGGCCGTCCCCGGAACCCCCCGTGTCACCGGGGACGACCCCGCAACCGACGGCGAGCGACGCACACGCCACCAGCGTCGCCGCGGAGCGGGCCACCGCTTTCGCGGGCCGGTTGGTGAGCACGGGGAGGTAGGTGCTGCGGATGCGTCGCCTGCCGGTCATGGACACGCACGATTCCGCCACACAACAAACCTGCGCGTGACCCTCGGTTAGCGAGTGGTGACGGGAAGGTGAATTACGGGGGCCGGTGACGCCCGGGTGAAGAGGATCGTACGATCGATGACCGTGCAAGGTTCGGAAAGTTCTTCCCGTCGCGGCCGTCGCTCATCCACCATGGGCGGCATGCCACTCAACGACATGCCGTGGTGGCGCTGGCGCAGCAATGTGCGCTCCGCGCTGCACATGCTCTCCGATCCGGTGTTCCAGCGGGACGTCTGGCTGGCCGGCGTCGACGGCTACGGTGACGTCACCGACGCCGTATACCGCCTGGTCGAGGACACCTGGCTGGACAACTGGTCCGCCGAGAAATACGTCGGCACGATCTTCCGGGACTCGCAGGAGGCGGCGCTCGTCGACACCGCCGTGCTGCGGGTGCTGCGGATCATGCACCAGGTCGGCCCGGACGCGCCGGTCTCGGCGTACGTGGAGCACCAGGGGTGGCCGGAGGCGGTGCGGGCGGCGCGGGACGCGCATGTCCGGATGGCGACGGCCGACGGCGAGGACCCCGACTCCCCGCCGCGCACCCTCGAGGTGCTGCGGATCATGACGCGGTCCGCGTAACGGGACGCCGGTCCGCCCCAGGCCCCGGATATGGGACCCTGTGCTGCATGAACGAGCAGTCCACCCGAGCCGCGGTCCCCAGCGACCAGTACGTCCTCACCCTGTCCTGCCCCGACAAGCAGGGCATCGTGCACGCCGTGTCGAGCTACCTCTTCATGACCGGCTGCAACATCGAGGACAGTCAGCAGTTCGGTGACCACGACACGGGACTGTTCTTCATGCGCGTCCACTTCTCGGCGGACGCTCCGGTGACGGTGGACAAGCTGCGAGCGAGCTTCGCGGCGATCGGTGACTCCTTCCAGATGGACTGGCAGATCAACCGGGCCGAGGACCGGATGCGGGTCGTGCTGATGGTCAGCAGGTTCGGGCACTGCCTGAACGACCTGTTGTTCCGAGCCAGGATCGGCGCCCTTCCTGTGGAGATCGCCGCCGTGGTCTCCAACCACACCGACTTCGCCGAGCTCGTGGGGTCGTACGACATCCCCTTCCACCACATTCCGGTGACCAAGGACAACAAGCCCGAGGCCGAGGCGCAGTTGCTGGAGATCGTGCGCGAGGAGCGCGTGGAGCTGGTCGTGCTGGCCCGCTACATGCAGGTCCTCTCGGACGACCTGTGCAAGCAGCTGAGCGGGCGGATCATCAACATCCACCACTCCTTCCTGCCGAGCTTCAAGGGCGCGAAGCCGTATCACCAGGCGCACGCACGGGGTGTGAAGCTCATCGGGGCGACGGCGCACTATGTCACCGCCGACCTCGATGAAGGCCCGATCATCGAGCAGGAGGTCGAGCGGGTCGGGCACGGCGTCACGCCGGACCAGCTGGTCGCGATCGGCCGGGACGTGGAGTGCCAGGCGCTGGCACGGGCCGTGAAGTGGCATGCCGAGCGCCGGATCCTGCTGAACGGGCGCCGGACGGTCGTCTTCGCCTAGGCCCTGTCGTCAAATTCCCGCCTGCCGTGCGGGCGGACGACGGGAATTTGACGACAGGCCCTAGCGGCGCGGCAACCACGAACCACCCGCAGCCGCCCACGAAAACGGCAGTCCGCCCCTACATCCGGCTCAAGCTCGCCGCCGCCAGCAGCACATCCCTGATCGCGGCTCGATCACCCATCTGCCCCGCCGCGGCCTCCGCAGGAGACACATGGCCCGCGGCCAGCCGGCAGAACTCCGCGCCGTCCAGCGCGACATGGGCCACCTCGTGCTCGGCGGAGCCCACCGCCGCCGGGGAGTCCAGCGGGATCAGCCACTCGCCACCACCCGAGCCCTCGATCTCCAGCCGCAGGCTACGGCCGGGCTCGCCCGCCGGGACGAGATGCCGCCCCGGTGACGGCGCGGCAAGCCCCGCGCGACGGCGAGCCGACAGCACTCTGGGGAGCAGGCGTGCCGCCAGGCCGACCAGCTGGTGCAGGTCGCTGCCGGACGGCGGCTCGTACGGATAGTCCACCGCCTCGGCGATGTCCTCCGCGTGCACCCAGCACTCGAAGGCGCGGTCCAGCATCGCGTCGCGCAGCGGCAGGTCGAAATCGCCGTAGGACACGGGCAGTTCGCCCGCTCCGCCGCCCGTGAAGGACGCCGTACGGACCAGGGCGTGGCTCTGCTCGCGCCACGGTGCCCGTACCACCCGGGTCGGCGGGTAGTGGGAGGCCCGCCAGTACGCCTCCGTGCGCGCGGACGGTGTCGCCCGCTCCGCGGCCACGTCACCCATCGGGTCGTCCAGGCCCAGCGCGAGGGCCACCAGCCCGTCGACCGTCAGCAGATGCGCGATGACCCCCGCGACGGTCGTACGGCGGCTCGTCGGCTCGTCGCCCCGGAACCACCGCAGCCGCACCGGCGCG
Organism: Streptomyces sp. M41; assembly: GCF_043673425.1. NCBI lineage: Bacteria > Bacillati > Actinomycetota > Actinomycetes > Kitasatosporales > Streptomycetaceae > Streptomyces > Streptomyces sp. M41. The sequence goes on from NZ_JBIMKE010000027.1 coordinate 5,186, forward strand.
TGCCATTCGGCATCCCCGAAGTCCTGGAGCAGGGCGTCGAGGCGGGCCGTCTCGGCGTCGTACGGCGTCGCCCACTGCGGCACGGGGATGCGCGGCGGACGCCGTTCCAGGCAGCTCTGGAGGACCCGGGTGCGCAAGGACGGGTCCAGGTCGAGGCTCTCGGCGGGATGCAGCAGTCCGACCGCCTCGCGCAGCCGCCGCGCCTCGTCGGCGCAGAACCCGCAGCTGCCGAGGTGTTCCTCGACGGCCGCCGTCTCCTCCGGTGAGCAGGCGGCGAGCGCCCACGCCCCGAGGAGCGACTTCAGGACCCGGTGCTCGAGGACGGGCAGGGCGGACTCCGACACCGGTTCGCCGGGGTCGGGGAGTTCGGCCGGGTCGGTGAGGTCGGTCAAGTCGGGCAGGGGGCGCCCGGTGTCCTCGACCGAGGCCCGGGGCGGCGGTATGCGGGGCGGCCGGTCCGGGTCCGGCCCCGGAGTGGGGCGTACATCGCCGCCGTCGCCGTTGTTCGTGCCGTCGGTGGCGTCGGGCGCGTCGGTGCCGCCGTCGTCCGCGGTGTCCTCGTCCTTCCTCGAGCCGTCGTACGGCTTCCGGTCGCCCTGTTCCCGCGGCCGGTCCCGCCCGTCCCGCCCCTCCTGCTCGTCGTACGCCTCGAAGCGCCGTGCCTCGTTCACACCGCACCCCCGTATCCCGGCGGTGCCCCAGGTGTCGTTCCGGCGTCGTGGGCCGTGGAGAGCAGTTGCAGTCCGAGGCGCAGGCGGCGGCGGGCCTCGTCCTCGGTGACGCCGAGGTCGACCGCGGTCTGGCGGTAGTCCCGGCGCTGGAAGTAGGCCAGCTCCAGGGCGGCGCGCAGCGGGACGGGCATGGACTGGACGATGTAGTCGGCGCGGGCCGCGACCGAGGCATGGCGCACCTTGCGCTCCAGTTCCTCGGTGGAGCCCTGCCCGGCCTGGACCAGGGCGGCGGTCTCGGTGGCGCGCAGCCGCTGCACGGCGAGGCGGTGGGTGAGCGCGGCGACCCAGCTGCGCAGTGGGCCCTGTCTGGGGTCGTAGGTGTCCGGGTGTTCCCAGACATGGGCGAAGACGTCGCGGGTGATGTGGTCGGCGGCGCGTTCGTCGCCCAGCACGGTGTGGGCGAGGCCGTGCACGAGCGAGGCGAACCGGTCGTAGAGCTCGCCGAGCGCGGCGGCCTCACCGCGGGCGAGCCGCTGCTGCATCTTGCGGTCCCAGCGGGGCGGTGCGTCCTTCTTCGCCATACGACCCCCTTCAGAGCCTGTGCCGCACGGGCTCTCACCGGTCCGTCCCCGTCCAGCGTGCGTCCGCCGTCTCCCCGAATGTAGTCGGCACGGCCGACGACGCACGCCCCTTTGTGGCAATGTGCGCCCCTTGAACGCTCATGGCTGGTGACGCACCTCGCACTCGTGATAGAGGGCCTCGCGCATCCGGAGGGAAGCACCCGTAGGCGCTCGGTTACCCGTGCACCCCCCGATCAGACTCGATCGAACAGGATCGAATGCGATGGAATCAAGCCTCTTTTGATCAGAGGCCGTTTTCAGGGGGGTGTTTCAGGGAACAGCCGCTGGGCAGCCGCGCTGCAAGGAAGCGTAGGAGTCGCTTCCGTATCGGCGGATCCGGCGAGCGAGGGGCGTGGTGGTGACGGTGAAAGTGACCGGCGGCGAGCGGGGCGAGTGGGCCGTGCTCCAGGTGTCGGGCGAGCTGGACCTGGTGTCGTCGCCGGTGCTGCGCCAGCACATCCATGACGTGGTGGCCGAAGGACGGCACAGCCTCGTCCTCGACCTCTCCGAGGTCATGTTCTGCGACTCCAGCGGCGTCGGTGTCCTGATCGCCGCCCGCCGCCTCATCCGTTCCTGCCAGGGCAGCCTGCGGCTGATACTCCCGGCCCAGGGCGCGGCCGACGGCTCGCACGTCAACCGGGTGCTGGGGGCGCTGGGTGTGCGCCGGCTGTTCGAGGTGTACCCCGACGTCACGGCGGCGGTCGCGGACGACGCCGGGCCGCTGTCGGCCTGAACAGCAACGATTCACCGCGAAGTGCCACACCGTTGTCGCAAAATTCCACCGGTCCCGGCACAACCGTCGCTTTCCCGTGCCCGGACGGCTCCCGGCGTCGTACGCTCCCTGCCGGAAGCACCCGACGTGACGTAAGGCGGCCCGATAAGACATGGTCAGCAGCGAGTACGAGCGCAGGATCGCCGCCCGGTTCGCCACCTTCGACCAGGACGGCAACGGTTCCATCGACCGGGAGGACTTCAGCGGAGCGGCCAAGGCGCTGCTCGCGGAGTTCGGCATCGCCGCCCGCTCCGACCGGGGGCAGGCGCTGTACGGCGGCGCCGAGGCGTTCTGGCAGGGCATGGCCGGGATCGCCGACCGGGACGGAGATCAGCGCATCAGCCGCGAGGAGTTCGTGAACGGCGCGGTCAAGCGGCTGCGCGACAACCCGGACGGGTTCGCCGAGATCGCCCGCCCCTTCCTGCACGCCGCTCTCGCCCTGGCCGACCCCGACGGCACCGGGACCGCCTCCGTCACCGACACCGCACGCCTGCTGGGATGCCTCGGTGTGCCGCAGGAGGTCGCGGAGGCCGCCGCGGCCACGCTCGACGCGGACGGCGACGGCAAGGTGGCCGAGGGCGACATCGTGACCGCGTTCGCCCGTTACTTCACGGTCCCCGAGTAACGCTCCCTGAGCTTGTACTTGAGCACCTTGCGCAGGGTCTCGCCCCGCGGAAGGGCGTCCACCACCTCCAGTTGCTCCGGCAGCTTGTGCGTGGACAGCCCTTCCGCACGCAGATAGGACGTCAGCGCCGCCAAGGTCAGCGGCCCGGCGCCGGGCGGCTGCTCGACGACCGCGCAGACCCGTTCCCCGCGCTCCGCGTCCGGCAGGCCGATCACCGCGACGTCCCCGACCGCCGGATGCCGGTGCAGCAGATCCTCGATCTCCTTCGCCGAGATGTTCTCCCCCTTGCGGATGATCACGTCCTTGAGGCGGCCGGTCAGCACCAGATGACCGCCGTCGGTGAGGTGTCCGAGGTCGCCGGTCCGCAGGAAGCCCTCCTCGTCGAAGGCCGCCGCTGTCTGCTCCGGGTCCAGGTAGCCCCGGCAGACCGCCTCCCCGCGCAGCCGCACCTCCCCGTCGACGATCCGTATCTCCATCTCCCGCGGCGGCCGGCCCTCCGTCGTCGCCAGATGTTCCGCCGTGTCGTCCGGGTCCCCCATCGTGATCATCGGCACCTCGGTCATGCCGTACCCGTGGGTGAGCTGCACCCTCATCTCGCGGACCACGGCGTGATAGAGCTCCGGCGGTTTCGGCGCCCCACCGCCGGCCAGCAGCCGCAGCGAGGGGACGACCTTGTCGCCCGAGGGGTGCCGGCGCTGCTCGCGCAGGAACATCGCGTAGAAGGCCGTGGACCCGCCCGCGATCGTCACGCCGTGCCGGCGGTAGGCCCCGAGCGCGTCCGGGAGCGCGAACTGCTCGAACATCACCGCGGGGAAGCCGTACAGCAGCAGCATCACCATGTAGTCCGGGCCGCCTATGTGCGCGTACGGGAAGGCGATCGACCCGATGTCCTCGGCCGTCGGCCGCAGGGTGTGCGCCAGGCAGGAGCCGCCCGCGATCAACGAACGGTCGGTGTGCAGCACGCCCTTGGGGTCGGACGTGGTGCCGGAGGTCCAGTAGATCCAGCGCACCGAGGTGCCCTCGGCGGGTGGCGGGGGCAGCACGGTGGGATCGCCGTCGGGCAGCGTGTCGTACGCCTCGAAGACCCCCTTGGCGCCCAGTCGCCGTGCCATCTCCGTGTGGTCGAAACCCCGCCACTCGCCCGGCACCGCGAAGAACTCCGCCTTCGACTCGCGCAGTGCGAAGCCGACTTCGCGGTCCCGGTAGAAGGGGATGACCGGCGACTGCACCGCGCCCAGACGGGCCAGCGCGAAGGAGAGCAGGGCCGTCTCGATGCGGGTGGGCAGCTGCCAGGCGACGACCGTGCCGGGACGTACGCCCATGTCGTACAGGCCGGCTGCCACCCGCTCGGCACGCGCGCGCAGCTCGCCGAAGCTCAGGGCGCGGTCGTCCTGGAGGAGGACGGGCCGGTCGGGGGTGCGGTCGGCGCGGCGGACGAGGAGGTCCCAGAGGGTGCGTGCGGAACTCAGGGCGTGCGCGGTGTCGTTCATGACGTCCCCCTGCCAAGTCAACTGACGGACAGTCAGATCGTGGGCAGAGCGTAGGGCCCTCCGCCTTGTCGGTCCAGGGGTGCGGGTCTAGCCTTCGATCCACCGCTATCTGACGCCGTATCAGATTCGCTGCTTCCGGAGGAGGCGATCCGTCCGGTGGACCTGGCGTACACGCCCGAAGAAGAAGAATTCCGCGTCCGGCTGCGCGAGTGGCTGGCCGAGCAGCTGCCCGCACTCCCGCCGAAGCCCTCCCCGGACGACTGGCCGGCGCGCCGCGCCTACGACCTCGGCTGGCAGCGCAGGCTGTACGACGCCGGGTACGCCGACGTCCACTGGGACGCCTCGCCGACCCTGCGGCTCATCTTCCTGGAGGAGACCGAGAAGGCGGGCGCGCCCTACGTGGGGGCCGGCTTCGTCGGGCTGCTGCACGCGGGGCCGACCATCGCCGCCGAGGGAACGGCCGAGCAGCGGGCCCGCTGGCTGCCGCCGATCCTGCGCGGCGACGAAGCCTGGTGCCAGGGCTTCAGCGAACCGGATGCCGGAAGCGACCTCGCGGCCCTGCGCACCCGCGCGCACAGGGACGGCGACGACTATGTGGTCAGCGGATCCAAGATCTGGACCTCCCACGCCGAAGTGGCCGACTGGTGCGAACTGTTGGTGCGCACCGACCCCGAGGCGCCCAAGCACCGCGGGATCAGCTGGCTGGCCATGCCCATGGACGCGCCGGGCATCACCGTACGGCCTCTGCGGACCCTCGCCGGGTCGGCCGAGTTCGCCGAGATGTTCCTCGACGAGGTGCGGGTGCCGGTCGCCAACCGGGTCGGCGCCGAGAACGACGGCTGGCGCGTGACCATGGTGACCCTCTCCTTCGAGCGCGGCACGGCCTTCGTGGGCGAGGTCGTCGCCTGCCGGCGCGTCCTGCGCGAACTCGCCGCCGAGGCGCGCAAGAACGGCCGCTGGGACGACCCCGTGCTGCGGCGCCGGCTCGGGCGGCTGAACGCCGAGTTCCGGGCGCTGTGGCGGCTGACGCAGTGGAACGTGAGCGAGGCGGAGCTCACGGGCGGGGTGCCGGGGGCCGGGGGTTCGGTTTTCAAACTGCGGTACTCGCACGCCCGCCAGGAGCTCTACGACGCCGCGGCCGACGTCCTGGGGCCCGAGTCCCTGGACCTCGACCGGCCGTGGACGCTCGACCGGCTCTCCTCGCTGTCGTACACCATCGCCGCGGGCACCTCGCAGATCCAGCGCACCATCGTGGCCCAGCGGATCCTCGGGCTGCCGAAGGGGAGGTGACGGATGCGTTTTCAACTCACGCAGGATCAGCGGGCGTTGCGGGACGGCGTACGCGAGCTGCTGGCGCGGCGCTTCGGCGGTCAGGCGCTGCGGGCCGCCCTGGACGAGCCCGGCCGCCTGGACCGGACCCTGTGGCGGGAGCTCGGCGCCGCCGGGTTCTTCGCGCTGCGGCTGCCGGAGGCCGAGGGCGGCGTCGGACAGGGGTTGCCCGAGGCGGTGTTGGCCTTCGAGGAGGCGGGGCGCGCGCTGCTGCCCGGGCCCCTGGTGGCCACGCACCTCGCGGCGGGGGCGGTGCCCGCGGCGGCCACCGGGGAAGCGGTCGTGACGTCCGTCGGCAACGGGCTGGTGGAGTGGCTCGCCGAGGCGGACGTCGTACGCGGCGACGCGTCGGGAGCCACGCCGCTGCGGTCGGTCGATCCGCTGACGCCCCTGCACCGCGTCCCGTCGGCGAACGCCGTGGACCGCGCCGGTGACGCTGCCGCCGCGGACTCCGTCGCCGTCCTCCTGACCGCGGCCGAGCAACTGGGCAGCGCCACGCGCGCGTGCGAGCTGGCCGCGCAACACGCCCGGACGCGTGAGCAGTTCGGGCAGCCGATCGGGGCCTTTCAGGCGGTGCAGCATCTGTGCGCGGAGATGCTGGTGCGGACGGAGACGGCCCGCGCGGCCGTCTACGCGGCGGCCGTCACCGCCGACCCCCGCGACATCGACACCGCCCGCCTGCTCGCCGACGAGGCCGCCGTGCGCGGGGCGCGTGACTGTCTCCAGGTGCACGGCGGCATGGGATTCACCTGGGAGTTCGAGGTCCATCTGCATCTGAAGCGAGCATGGGTGCGAACCCATCGTATGGGTGACGCTACGGAGAGTGAGGAGAATCTGGCCGCCGAACTTCTCGCCGAATCGCCCTGAAGGCCCCTGGTCTGCGGTGTCGCCGAGCGGCCTCTGGCGGGTGTCGCGGATTGTGGCATACCGGAATTACGGAGCGTTGATATCGGGTTGTGTCCTACGCGTGACTCGTCACGGCCTGGAGTCGGCCGTCCGCTCCGGTACCTTGTGTGAGATGCGAGTGGTTCCGAGCATGAGCCATGCCGGTGTTGCCCTGGAGGCGGCTCCGGATCCGGCGGTGCGCGCCGCTGCTCGCGGGGCGAGAGGGCTTTCTGTCCCCGCCTGTTCGACTCCCCGCAGCAAGCGTCGCACAGTATGGCGCACGGGTAATCCTTCGCGCTGGAATATGCCCGAAGCGCTTGTTGGGGTGACTGTACGTCAACCATGCTGTCAGCCAAGGGAATCACGTTCCGTGACCCTGGCTTTGGCCATTGTTCTGGGCATGAAAAGAATGGCTAGGATCGTGGCCCTCGTGAGGCGCGGGGCTTTGTGTCCGCCGGTTCGGATGGTGTGAGCGGTGCAGGTGCTTCAAGTGCAGCTGGAGATCCGGCCCGACCCCGCTGAGGTGGGGCGGGCCCGGCGATGGGCCCGCTCGCGGCTTGCCGGGTCCGGCATAGGGGTCGACGAGCCGCTCGCCGAGACACTGATCCTGCTCGTCTCCGAACTCGTCACCAACGCCGTGGTGCACACCGGTTGCCCAGCCGTGCTGCGTCTGTCCCTGCCCGGCGCGGCCCAGGAGTCCGCCACCGTACGGCTCGAGGTGGCCGACCGCAGCGACCGGGCGCCCGTGCCCCGCTGTGTCGGCGAGGACTCGACCGGTGGCCGGGGGCTCGCCCTCGTCGACGGACTCGCGGACCGGTGGGGCTGGTGCACCGAGGGCGCCGGCAAGCGGATCTGGTGCGAACTGGACCGGGCCGCGGGTGTGAACGGATCGGCCTCCGCCTGTGGCGGCGGGACGTCGGCCTATGAGGGATTCGCTTACGAGGCGGTCTGACGGGCGCACGGCGTGGGAATCGCGCCCGGTTCGGGTGCATGGGTGCAGCAAGCGCTGTCCCATCGGCCCGGGTGAGCATCGATGCGCCCGGGTGTGCTTCTGTGCGCGGCTCGGGAAAATGGGACGTAAGTAATAAATCCCCGACTGGGTGTTGACGTCGAGTGTCCGGTTGATCACGCTTGTGGTCAGCGATTCGCCGCGAGGGGACGACGAGGGCTTCGGTGACGGAAGCCCTTGCCGAGTGTGGGTCGTGATTCGGCGTCGGTCTTCTCGGGGCCAGGAGGACCGGGGCGGGTACGCCGGAGTCGGATGGCGGCGCGCGGTGCCGCGCTCGGGGCGGATGGGGCACCTCCCGGCTCGGGTGGAGCCGAGAGCGGGAAGCCGCGCCGCCAGCCGACCTCAGCGTCACGAGAGCAAGGTGTGTCCGCGCGGAGTGTGTCGGTGACGGCATGACGCGGCCGTGCGGGGCGTGTCGTCAGAGCACGGCCACGGGTGCCACGGGGGTCCCCGTGCCGCCGACGAAGGGCTCGGGCATCGCGGACAGCAGGAAGCTGTAGCGCCCCTCTTCTCCACAGGCTGTGGACAACTCTTCGAGATTCCAGTTCTGACCCTGGAGCATCCCCATCTCCACCAGGTCCAGCGCGTGCACGGGCAGCCACAAATCCTCTGTCTCGGGCGGAAATATCTCAAAGGTGAGGGTGTCGTTGGCCACCGCCGCCACATCGCGGGCGTGGAACCACTCCGGCGTACGGATCGACAGACCGGGCGAGGGATAGCCGTACGCGTGCTTGTCCCCGGCGAGATAGACCTGGATCTGCCCCGTCCGCACCAGCACCACGTCCCCCGCGCGCACGCGCGTGCCCGCGAGTTCCTCGGCCGCGGCCAGGTCCTCCGAGGTGACCGCATGGCCGCCGTCCAGCCGTGTGACGCCACGCGCGCGTGCCACGTCCAGCAGCACCCCGCGCGAGACGATGTGCCGCGCCTTGTCGATGCCGCTGAACTCGGCGCCGCCGTGCGGGGTGATGGTGGCGGCGGGGCGGCCGTTGTAGAGCCGGCCCGAGTGCGAGACATGGGTGAGGGCGTCCCAGTGGGTGGCCGCCTGGAGCCCCATGGTCACGGCGTCGTCGCTGCACGCGACGGTTCCCGGGCCGAAGATCTCCTGGTTGATCTGCACCATGGCGTGCAGCGGATTGACGCGCCCCGGGATCATCCCGGTCTGGACGCCGTCCTGTTGCAGGGGGAGCGCGAGGGGGATACGGCGGCCGGTGCGGACGCAGGCCGCCGCCTCGCGGACGACGTCGTCCGTGATCAGGTTGAGGGTGCCGATCTCGTCGTCCGCGCCCCAACGGCCCCAGTTGTTCACGCGCTTGGCGATGTCGTGGAACGCGTCCGGCAGTGACATGAGTCCTCCCCGGGGCTTGTCTCCGTGTATCTGACGGGTCGTAGAATCAACTCGAATCTAACGGGTCGTCAGAAACTGCGGGAAGGGGCCGGGGCATGGGGAACTTCTTGGCAGGCAAGGTCGTCGCCGTGACGGGTGCCGGGCGGGGGATCGGCCGGGCCGTGGCGCTCGCGGCGGCGGCCGAGGGGGCCCGGGTCGTCGTCAACGACTACGGGGTGTCCGTGGCCGGGGCCTCGCCCACGAGCGAGATCGCCCAGGGCGTGGTCAAGGAGATCGAGGCGGCGGGCGGGGAAGCGGTCGCCGTGGCCGACGACGTGTCCACCATGGCGGGCGGGCAGCGGATCGTGGACACGGCGGTGTCGGCCTACGGGCGGATCGACGGGGTCGTCTGCGTCGCCGGGATCCTGCGTGAGCGGATGCTGTTCAACATGACCGAGGACGAGTGGGACCCGGTCGTCGCCACCCATCTGAAGGGCACCTTCACCGTGTTCCGGGCCGCGTCCGCCGTGATGCGCGGGCAGCGGTCGGGGACCCTGATCGGGTTCACCAGCGGCAATCACCAGGGGTCGGTGTCCCAGGCCAACTACAGCGCGGCGAAGGGCGGCATCATCTCGCTGGTGCGGAGCGCCGCCCTGGGCCTGCACAAGTACGGGGTCACCGCCAACGCCGTCGCCCCGGTGGCGCGGACGCGCATGTCGGCGAACGTACCCATGGAGCTGGCCGACATGGGGGAGCCGGAGGACGTGGCGGCTCTGGTGGTGTACCTGCTGTCGGACGCGGCCCGGGAGCATGCGGTGACGGGCCAGGTGTACACCGTGGCCGGGTCGAAGATCGCGGTGTGGGCGCAGCCGCGCGAACTGCGCTCCGCCCACGCCGAGGGTTCCTGGACGCCCGAGCGGATCGCGGAGGTGCTGCCGGGGACCGTCGGGGTGGATCCGATGCCGATGCTGGCCCGGGTCGAGGCGATGGAGAAGGCCGCGCGGGAGGGTTCCCGGCCGAACGCCCGATAGGTCGGTGCGATGTGTCGTGGGGCGGCCGAACGCCCGACAGGTCGGTGCGATGTGTCGTGGGGCGGCCGAACGCCCGACAGGTCGGTGCGATGTGTCGTGGGGCGGCAGCGGGTCCGTCGTGGCTTCTCGCGCCGGCGCCACGCCCTTGGGGGCGGTGCCCCTGACCGGAGAGCGGAGGAGACGTCAGTGGACTTTGGGTTCAGCGCCGAGGACGACGTGTTTCGTACGGAGGTCAGGGCCTGGCTCGCGGAGCACGCCGAAGCCGGGCAGCAGCGGCGGGCATGGGAGCGCACCCTCGGCAAGGCCGGCTGGATCGGGCTCGGGTGGGGTCAGGGCGGCTACGGCAATCGGACGGCCACGTTGACCCAGCAGGTCGTCTGGGCCGAGGAGTACGCGCGGTCGGGGGCGCCGGCGCGGTCCGGGCACATCGGGGAGAAGCTGCTGGCCCCCACGCTGCTCGCGCACGGCAGCAAGGAGCAGAAGGACCGGTTCCTGCCCCCGGTCGCCGTCGGTGAGGAGCTGTGGTGCCAGGGATACAGCGAGCCGGGGGCGGGGTCGGACCTGGCGGGGATCCGTACGAAGGCCGAGCGCGCCTCGGACGGGACGTACCGGGTCAGCGGGCAGAAGATCTGGACCTCGCTCGCCCATGAGGCCGACTGGTGCTTCGTACTGGCCCGCACCGACCCCGATTCCCGGCGCCATCACGGCCTGAGCTTTCTACTCGTCCCCATGGACCAGCCGGGCCGCATCGAGGTGCGGCCCATCCGGCAGATGACCGGCACGAGCGAATTCAACGAGGTCTTCTTCGACGGCGCGCACGCGCGCGCGGAGCACGTCGTCGGGGGCGAGGGCGCCGGGTGGAAGGTCGCGATGAGCCTGCTCGGATTCGAGCGGGGGGTGTCGACGCTGGCCCAGCAGGTGGGGTTCGCACAGGAGTTGGACGCCGTCGTGCGGGCCGCCGTCGCGTCGGGGACGGCAGCGGATCCCGTGGTGCGGGAACGGCTCGTGCGGCAGTGGGCCGAGCTGCGGACGATGCGCTGGAACGCCCTGCGGACCCTGGGGGGCTCCGGTGACCCCGGGGCGCCCAGCGCGGCCAAGCTGCTGTGGGGCGGCTGGCATCAGCGGCTCGGGGAACTGGCCATGCAGGTGCGGGGCGCGGCGGCCGGGGTCGGGCCCGGTGAGTGGTCGCCCTCGACGCCGTACGCACTCGACGAGGCACAGCACCTGTTCCTGTTCTCCCGGGCCGACACCATCTACGGCGGCTCGGACCAGGTGCAGCGAACGATCATCGCCGAGCGGGTGCTCGGGCTGCCGAGGGAACCCAAGGGGGTTGTGTGATGCGCGGTGTGCTGTTCGACGGCAAGCAGGTCCGGGTCGTGGACGATCTGGAGGTGCGGGAACCCGGCCCCGGCGAGGTGCTGGTCGCGATCTCGGCGGCGGGGTTGTGCCACAGCGATCTTTCCGTGGTGGACGGGACCATACCCTTCCCGGTTCCTGTGGTGCTGGGCCATGAGGGCGCGGGAGTCGTGGAAGCGGTGGGTGTGGGAGTCACCCATGTCGAGCCCGGCGATCATGTGGCGCTCTCCACGCTCGCCAACTGCGGTACGTGCGCGGAGTGCGACCGGGGGCGGCCCACCATGTGCCGGCAGGCGATCGGGCGGCCCGGGCGGCCGTTCCGACGGGGTGAGCAGGCGGTGTTCCAGTTCGCGTCCAACTCCGCCTTCGCGGAACGGACCGTGGTGAAGGCCGTACAGGTGGTGCGCATCCCGAAGGACATTCCGATGGCCTCGGCCGCGCTCATCGGGTGCGGGGTGCTGACGGGCGTGGGCGCCGTGCTCAACCGGGCGAAGGTGGACCGCGGGGACAGCGTGCTGGTGATCGGTACCGGCGGTATCGGCCTCAACGTCCTTCAGGGCGCGCGGATCGCGGGCGCGCTCCGGATCGTCGCCGTCGACGCGAACCCGGCGAAGGAGGCGGTGGCCCGGCAGTTCGGGGCGACGGACTTCCTGACCTCGACGGAGGACGTACGGGACCTGCTGCCCACGGGGGCGGACCATGCCTTCGAGTGCGTGGGGCGGGTGGAGCTCGTCCGGCAGGCCGTCGACCTGCTCGACCGGCACGGGCAGGCGATCCTGCTGGGAGTACCACCGGCCGGCGCCGAGGCCACCTTCGTCGTGTCCTCGATGTACCTCGACAAGTCCATCCTGGGCTGCCGGTACGGGTCGTCCAGGCCACAGCGGGACATCGCGCTGTACGCCGAGCTGTACCGCGACGGGCGGCTGCTGCTGGACGAGCTGGTGACGCAGACGTATCCGGTCGCGGAGTTCGAGAGGGCGGCGGCGGATGCCGAGGCGGGGAAGGTGGCGCGGGGGGTGCTCACCTTCTGAAGTCCGGTCCGCGCGGGGCGGCTCGCTTGCGCGACGCCACGGCTGAGCGACGTTCTCCGGCTCGGGTTTCCCGGCTCAGGTTTCCCCTGGCTCAAGTGCCGCTGGTGACCCGGACGTCGGCCTGGCCTGCGGTGCGGAAGGTGCGGCGATAGGTGGTGGGGGTGACGCCGAGCGCCGTTTGTAGGTGCTGGCGCATCGACTGAGCCGTGCCGAAGCCGGCGTCGGCGGCCACCTGGTCGACCGAGAGGTCGGTGGACTCCAGGAGGTGCCGGGCGCGTTCGACACGTTGCTGGGTGAGCCACTGGCCGGGGCTGACGCCGACCTCCTCGCGGAAGCGGCGCGTGAACGTCCGTACGGACATGGACTCCTGCTCGGCCATGTCCCTCAGCTGGATCGGCTCATGGAGGCGGCCCAGCGCCCAGGCACGGGCGCTGGTCGTGGACGCCTGCTGCGGGTCGGGGACCGGGCGGTGGATGTACTGGGCCTGGCCGCCGTCCCGATGGGGCGGTACGACCGTGCGGCGGGCCACGTCATTGGCGATCGCCGTGCCGTGGTCGCGGCGGACCATGTGCAGGCACAGGTCGATCCCGGCCGCGACGCCGGCCGAGGTCAGCACATCGCCCTCGTCGATGAACAGGACGTCCGCGTCGACCTTGATCTTCGGGAACAGCCGCTGGAACCGCTCGGCGTCGGCCCAGTGCGTGGTGGCCGGCCGGCCGTCGAGCAGGCCGGCGGCGGCGAGGACGTAGACGCCGGTGCAGATGGAGGCGAGCCGGGTGCCGGGGCGGATGTGCGCGAGCGCGGCGGCCAACTCGTCGGTGAGGACGCCCTCCTCGAAGACCGGGCCGAGCTCGTACGAGGCCGGGACGATCACGGTGTCGGCGGTGGCCAGTGCCTGAGGGCCGCAGCCCACCTGGATGTCGAAGTCGGCGTCCGTGCGGACCGGACCGGGCGGACGGATCGAGCAGGTGACGACCTCGTACAGATGCCGTCCCTCGGCGTCCTTGGGGCGGCCGAAGATCCGGTGCGGGATGCCCAGCTCGAAGGGCAGCAGGCCGTCCAGGGCGAGGACGACCACGCGATGCGGGCGGAACTCCGGCTCACTGCTCATGGCCCGATCCTAACGAATGCTGCCTTTCGGGCCAATGGCTCCGCGGCGGCGCAGGCCCGAAGCTCGTTGTCGTGACGCAGACAACCGAAGCCGCCGAAGCCGCCGAAGCAGCCGAAGCCGCCGACGCCCCCCGCACCGCCGACGACCAGTCCCCGCTTCCGCCGCGCCGTGGCCGTATCCACCGTGCCTGGCTCGTCGCCGCCGTCGCCTTCGTGACGATCCTCGGCGCCGCCGCCTTCCGCTCCCTGCCGGGGCTGCTCATCGACCCGTTGCACGAGGAGTTCGGCTGGTCGCGCGGCACGATCGCCGCCGCGGTCTCCGTCAACCTCGCCCTGTACGGCCTCACCGCCCCCTTCGCCGCCGCGCTGATGGACCGTTTCGGCATCCGCCGGGTGGTCGCGGTCGCGCTCATGGTGATCGCGCTCGGCTCGGGCCTGACGGTGTGGATGACGGCGCCCTGGCAACTGCTGCTGTGCTGGGGCCTGCTGGTGGGCCTCGGCACCGGATCGATGGCGCTGGCCTTCGCGGCCACGGTCACCAACCGCTGGTTCACCGAGCGGCGCGGCCTGGTCACCGGCATCCTCACCGCCGCGTCGGCCTCCGGCCAGCTGATCTTCCTGCCCGTGCTCGCCCTGATGGTCGAGGCGGGCGACTGGCGGCCGGCCGCGGTCACCGTCGCCCTCGCGGCCCTCGCCGTCGTGCCCTTCGTCTGGCTGCTGCTGCGCGACCACCCCGCCGACGTGGGTCAAAAGCCGTACGGCGCGAAGGAGTTCGTGCCCAAGCCGCCCCCCACGCCGGGTGCCGCGCGCAGGGCGGTGAAGGTCCTCTTCTCGGCTGCCCGCACCGGCCCCTTCTGGCTGCTCGCCGGCACCTTCGCGATCTGCGGCGCTTCCACCAACGGCCTCATCCAGACCCACTTCGTGCCCGCCGCCCACGACCACGGCATGCCGGTCCCGGCCGCCGCCTCGCTGCTCGCCGTCATCGGCTTGTTCGACGTCGTCGGCACCATCGCCTCCGGCTGGCTCACCGACCGTTTCGAGTCGCGCCGGCTCCTCGCGGTCTACTACGCCCTGCGCGGGATCTCGCTGCTGTTCCTGCCGATGCTGCTCGCGCCCAGCGTCCACCCGCCGATGCTGTTCTTCATCGTCTTCTACGGCCTCGACTGGGTCGCCACCGTCCCGCCCACCGTCGCCCTGTGCCGGGAGCACTACGGCGAGGACAGCGCGATCGTCTTCGGCTGGGTCCTCGCCTCCCACCAGGTCGGCGCCGCACTGGTGGCCTTCCTCGGCGGTGTCGCGCGAGACGTCTTCGGCTCGTACGACGTGGTGTGGCTGGCGTCGGGGGCGCTGTGCGCGGCGGCGGCGCTGATGGCCCTGGTGATCCGTCGGCCGACGGTGGCGGTGACGGCCTAGGGGCGGCTCGCGTCGGCCGCCCGGGGGCTTCTCAGGCTGAGGGAGTCGATCAAGTGGACGTCCGAGTGGGCGTCTCGTACGGGCGGGAGTGTCGCAGTGCTGGACCTGGTCAAGGAGGCCCTCGATCACGTGCTCTGGGGGATCCTCGTCATCCTGCTGATCGTCTGGTGGGTCGGCGGTCCGGCGGTGACCGCCATCGTGTGGAGCGGCGGTGACAAGCGCCTCGCGCTTCAGTTCCTGGGGGTCTGGGCCGCCGTCACCGCGCTGTATCTCGCCGCGTCCCGGCTGATCCGCCGCACCCGTCGGAGATCGGGTGCCTAGAGGAAGCGCCCCTTGTGGAACAGCAGCGGTGGCTCCTCCCCGGCGGTGGCTCCCAGCGCGTCCACCCGTCCTACGACGATGAGATGGTCACCGCCCGTGTGCACCGCGTGGATCGTGCAGTCGATCCACGCGAGCGTGCCTGCGAGGCGCGGGGAGCCGGTTGCCGGTGCCGCGTCGTAGGCGACCCCCGCGAACTTGTCCGCGCCGCTCACCGCGAAGGCACGGCACAGCTCGCCCTGGCCGGCGCTCAGGACGTTCACGCAGAAGACGCCCGCGCGCGCGATCCGGGGCCAGGTCGTCGACGTACGGCCGACCATGAAGGCGACCAGAGGCGGGTCGAGGGAGAGGGAGGAGAAGGACTGGCAGGCGAATCCGGCCGGGGCGGCGGATCGGGGATCGTCGGCGGAGGCTGGGTCTTCGGGCCCGGCGGCTGCCGGTGCGGTGACAACGACCACTCCCGTCGCGAAGTTCCCCAGCACCCGCCGGAAATCGGCCCGTCCGACCGGCGCCCGCTCGTCCTCGCCGACACACCGCAGCTCGGGCCGGGGCAGCACTTCGACGCGCTCCCGGGCGGGGGCTGTCTCGACCGACCTGAGGTATCGGACGGCGGCTGCCGCCATCCCTGCGTGTCCCATCACACCAACCATTGAAGCTGACAGAGCGTCAGATCGGAAGGGTCGCGCGGAAGTCGCGCGGAGGGCCGGAACACGCCCCTGTCCCGGACACGGCGCGTCACCATGCCAGGTGGCGTCACCGTGCCCGGTGAGCGTCACCGCCCCCGGAACTCGGGACCGCGTCGCTGCACGAAGCTCGCCACGCCCTCGCGGGCGTCCGCCGTGGTCATGTTGATCTCCTGCGCCGCCGCCTCCGCCGCGAAAGCGGCACCGCGGTCGGTGTCGAGGGAGGCGTTGACGAGGTGCTTGGTGAGGGCGAGGGCGCGGGTCGGCCCGGTGGCGAGGCGGTCGGCCCACTCATGGGCCGTCTTGTCCAACTCCCCGTCCGGCACCACGCGATTGACCAGCCCGAGCCGCTCCGCGTCCGCGGCGGTGAGCGCGTCGCCGAAGAACATCAGCTCCTTCGCCCGCTGCGGCCCGACGAGGCGGGGCAGGAGGTAGGCGCCGCCGCCGTCCGGGACCAGTCCGCGGCGTACGAACGCCTCGATGAACTTCGCCGATTCGGCGGCCAGTACGAGATCGCAGGCGAACGCGAGATGCGCGCCGAGGCCGGCCGCGGTTCCGTTCACCGCCGCGATCACCGGCTTCTCGCAGTCGAGGACGGCGGCGACCAGGCGCTGGGCGCCGAGACGGATAGTGCGCGCGACATCGCCGGGCACCCGCTCACCGGCGCCCGACCCGCCCCGCAGATCCGCCCCCGCGCAGAAACCGCGGCCCGTCCCGGTCAGTACGACGGCCCGTACTCCGGGGTCGGCGGAGGCGTCGTCGAGCAGCCGGATCAGGCGTTCGCGCTGGTCAGGGGTGATGGCATTGAGCGCTTCCGGGCGGTTGAGGGTGATGCGGCAGACCTGATTGTCAGTGGCGTGCAGTACCAATGACTCAACGGAGTTTTTGGGCACGGGCACACGGGGGGAACCGGTCATGTCCATTTTGCTGTCGGCATTCATCTCGGCGCCATTCGTCTCAGCGGCACTCATCTCAGCGGTATTCGTCTCAGTGGCCCTCATCTCAGCGGCACACCACCAGCGCGTCCAGCGCCACCGCGCCCTGTCCCCTGGGCAGCACCATGAGCGGATTGATGTCGAGTTCCGCGAGGTCCTCCTCGAGCTCCAGAGCCATCCGCTGCACCCGCAGGACGACTTCGACGAGCGCGTCGACATCCGCCGGGGGACGCCCCCGGACCCCGTCCAGCAGGGCCCGCCCGCGCAGCTCGGCGAGCATGCCCCGCGCCTGCTCCTCACCGAAGGGCGGCACGCGTACGGCGGTGTCGTGCAGCACCTCCACCAGGACCCCGCCCAGCCCGACCGTCACGGTCGGTCCGAAGAGCGGGTCGTGGGTGGCGCCGACGACCATCTCGACGCCCCGCTCGACCATCTGGCAGACCAGGATGCCGTCCAGGGCGACACCCTCGTAGCGCGCGATGTCGGTCAACTCCCGGTAGGCGTCCCGGACCTGGCTCGCGGAGGTCAGACCGATCTTGACCAGGCCCAGCTCGGTCTTGTGGGCGATCCGCGCCCCGGACGCCTTCATCACCACGGGGTAGCCGACCTGGGCCGCCGCCCGCACGGCCGCCGCCGCGCTGGCCACCAACTGCTCGCGCGGGACCCGGATGCCGTACGCCCGCAGCAGCTGCTTGGCCGCGTGTTCGCTCAGCTGCTGTCCCGGCCGCATCAGCTCCCGCGTCTTGCGGAAGGAGGGGGACGGGGTGCGGGGCGCCCGGTCGAAGGGGGAGCGGTAGCTGCTGACGAAGCGATGGTGGTCGAGGTAGGCGCGGACGGCCGTGATGCAGTTCGCCACGGTGCGGAAGGTGGCCACGCGCGAGGAGCCGAGCAGGACCTCGCGATAGGCCGCCTCGGTGCCGACCGGCGACCCCCACACCACGCACACCAGCTTGTCCGTCCGCTCGGCCGCGTCCACCAGGTCCCGCACGAGCCGGTCGCTGAGCGGTGGGAAAGGGCCGGTGACCGGGCAGATCAGCACCCCGACCGCGGGGTCGTCGAGGATCGCGTCGATGATCTTCCGCCCGCGTCGGTCGCCCACCGGATGCCCGCCGTTGTCCACGGGGTTGGCCACGCTCAGATACTCCGGTATCCACTGGTGCAGCTCGGCCTGCTTGGCCTCCGACAGCGCCGGCAGCCGCAGCCCCGCCTCGGTCGCCAGGTCGGCGAAGTGCGCGCCCGTGCCGCCCGAGATCGAATAGACGACGACGCCGTCGGCGCGCGGCGGCCGGGCGCGGGCCAGCAGGGTGGCGGTGTCCTGGAGCTCGTCCAGGCCGTCCACCCGGATCACCCCGTACTGCCGCATCGCCGCGTCCACCACCGTGTCGGTGCCGGTCAGCTTGCCGGTGTGTGAGGCGGCCGTGCGGGCGCCGGTCTCGGTGCGGCCCACCTTGACGGCGACGACGGGCACTTTGCGGCGGGCGGCGCGGTCGGCGGCGAGCAGGAAGGAGCGACCGTCCTTGAGGCCCTCGACGTAAGCGGCGATGGCGCCGACCTCGGGCCGCTCGGCGAAGTAGGAGATGAAGTCGGCCGTCTCCAGATCGGCCTCGTTGCCGGTGGGCGCCCAGTGCGTCAGCCGGACGCCGAGCTCCTGGAGGGCGAAGACGGGGCGGCCCTGGTGGCCGGACTGGGTGATCAGGGCGATCCCGGGGCCGTCCAGATCGGCGCGGAACCGCTCGAAGGCGTTCAGGTTGGTGTTGGGCCCCAGCAGCCGCATCCCTGACCGCTCGACGGCGGCGGTGAGGCGCTCCTGGGCTGCCGCGCCCTCCTCGCCGGTCTCCGCGAACCCGGACGCGAAGACGACGGCGAACTTCACCTTGGTGGCGGCCAGTTCCTCGATGACCGGGAGGGGGTCGGCGACCAGCAGTACGGCGAGATCGACCTGTTCGGGCAGGTCGGCGACGGAGGGAGCGCAGGGTATGCCGAAGACGGACGGGCGGCTGGGGTGCACCGGGTGGAGCCGGGCGCCGACGCGTTCGGACCAGGTGATCAGTTGCCGGGTGATCCCGGTGTTGGGCCGGCCCTCGGTGTCCGAGGCGCCGATCACCGCGACCGACTCCGGCCGGAAGAAGCGGTCCAGATCGGGTACGTCGCAGTACAGCGGACGGCCGCTGACGTCGAGATCGTCGACCTCGGCGGGCCGGCCGTGGACGGCGGGCCCGGGCTGCTCGCCACAGGCGATGACCCGGGTCCGGCGGGAGTCGGTGGTGAGGGTGCCGTGGGTTGATCCAAGCATCGGTCCGCCCGCTCCTGTGTGACAGCGATTAACTGACGCAGTGTCAGATTAAAGGAACTGACGTCAAGTCAGGAACGGCTGTGCACGCAAAGTTGGGAGCGGACGGGTTCGGAGAGGTACGGAGAGGCGAGGTGGGGGGCGCGGAGAGGGGGCGGAAGGCGTGGAGCCGAGCGTGATCACGACACCGGCAGTCGCGAGATCCGGAGGGCACGTTCGCGGGCGATGGCCTTGGCGATCTTTCCGGCGTCGATCGCCATCTCCCTGAGGTTGCCGCTGATGGGGTTGGTGAAGCCGGTGAAGTAGAGGCCGGGCGCGTGCGCGGGGGTGCGGGCGCCCCGGACGAGCGGTCGGCCGCGCGGGTCCAGCACGTCGAGGTGTCCGACGAGGTCCTCCAGCGCGCGGCTGTACCCCGTGGCGGCGATGACGGCGTCCGGTGAGACCCGGCTGCCGTCGGCGAGGACCACCTTGTCGTCCTCGAAGGCGTCGACGGCGGCCACGACCTCGACCTTGCCCTTGCGCACGGCGTCGACGAGGCCGACGTCGAGGACGGGGATGGCGCCCTGCTGGACCCGGCTGTACAGGCCCGTGTCGGGACGGGGCAGCCCTTGGGCGGACAGATCCGGCACGCTGAACTTCGCCATGGGCCGGGCGAGCCGGTCGACGAGCCCGACCGGCAGCCGCCGTACGAGGATGCTGGTGAACTGGGCGGGCCAGCCGGCGGTCGAGCGGCGCACGATGTGCGGCACCGTCCGCACCGCGAGCCGCACCCGCGAGGCCCCGCCCTCCACCAGGTCCACGGCGATCTCGGCCCCCGTGTTGCCGGCGCCGACGACCAGGACGTCGCGGCCGGCGTAGGGAGCGGGGTCGCGGTACTCGCCGGCGTGGCGGAAGTCGCCGCCATAGGTGTCCCTTCCGGGCCAGGCCGGGATGCGGGGGGTGTGGTTGTGGCCGGTGGCCACGACGACCGCGGCGCCGGTCAGTTCGCGACCGCCGGTGGCGCGCAGCAGCCAGCCGGAGCCGTCCGGGGAGGGTTCCACGCGGGAGACCTCCACACCGGTGACGATCTCCAGATCGTGGTGCTCGGCGTACTTTTCCAGGTAGCGCACGACATCGTCCCGGGACACCCAGCGCCCGAAGCGACGAGGCATCGGCAGCCCGGGCAGGCCCGACAGCCGTCGGACGGTGTGCAGATGGAGCCGGTCGTAGTGGCGCCGCCAGGAGGCGCCGACCCGGTCCGACTTCTCCAGCACGACGGCGCGCAGTCCCTGGGCGCGCAGCGCGTGTGCGACGGAGAGTCCGCCGGGGCCGCCGCCGATGACATAGACGGGGCGGTCCGTGGGGGTCGGGGACGCTGTGGAGTCGGCCATGCTCCGGAGCGTAATCAGGCTGCTGCTTGATGGGTCTCGGTCAAGACCGGAATTGGTTGCGGATCGATCACGGCTGTAGGAGGAATGGGTGGGGCCTGTGGCGTAGGTCTCCTGGTTGTGGGGTCGGCGTGGACTTGGGGTGAGTCCGGACATGGGTGACGGGGAGGAGGCGGACGACCCTCCCGTTGGCCTGTCGCCTGTCGCCTGTCGCCTGTCGCCTGTCGCCTGTCGCCTGTCGCCTGTCGCCTGTCGCCTGTCGCCTGCCGCCGGTCACGGGGGAGCGGGTCGCGGTGATCGGTGACGGAGAGGAGGCCGGGGGCCCTCCCGCCGGCATGTCGCCGACGACCGGGGGCGCAGGCCACGGGGATCGATGACGGGGAGGAGGCGGAGTCCTCCCCACAAGCCCTGAGCCGCCCAGTGCCCCGGTGGGCAGGGGCCGGTCCTACGCGACAGGCCGGTGTGTGCCTCAGGCGCCCGGGGCGCGGAAGTCGACCTGGCGGTTGGTGGCGTCGTCGATCTCGGTGAGGGTGAGGAGAGGGGTGGCGCGGGTGTGCAAGGCGCCGCTGGCCTTCACGGTGAGGCTGGCGGCAGCCATGGAGACCGGGTCGGGGAAGTCGACGATGAGCACCAGGTCGTCCTCGCCGAAGGCGAAGTACATGGCCTCGACCGTGCCGCCGAGGCCGGTGACGACCCGCTCGACGGCGGCCCGGCGACCGCTCGCCCCTTCCCTGAGCAGCCCTTGGGTGCCTTCGGCCGTGTAGGTCGCCTGGATGAGGAACTTCGGCATGAGGACGCTCCCTGCCCGTCTGCCCAGCGCTGGTCGGGTACGCGAGATGGCCTTCCCGCTGCCACGTCGGCCGCAGCGCGCCGAGCTTCAGGATTCACTCGTTCGGCGACGTTGCCACCATCCCGGCGAGCTGTTCCCGACTTTCTTCGGACTTCTCCGAGGGCGCCCCGGGCGATTGTCAGGTCTCACTCATCTGACGTACCGTCAGATCCATGGACGCGATCTGGCTCACAGGTGCGGAATGGCTGGCCGTGCTCCGCATAGGTCTCGGGCTGTGGTGGCTGGAGAGCTGGCGGCACAAGGACAAGAAAAGCTGGTTCGAGGGCGGCGGGATCAAATGGGCGGCGGACGTGGCGGCCAAGCACCGCTGGAACGCCGTACGGTCCGGATTCGACGTCGTCGTGGCACCCCGGCCGCGGACCATGGCGTACGTCGTCCTGTACGCGGAACTCGCCCTGGGGCTCGGACTCGTCCTCGGGTTCCTGACGCCGATCGCCCTCGTCGGCGCGCTGCTGCTCAACGGCATCTACTTCGCCCTGATGATCCACGACTGGGCCGAGCAGGGGCAGAACTCGATGATGGCG
Organism: Streptomyces sp. M41; assembly: GCF_043673425.1. Taxonomy (NCBI): domain Bacteria; kingdom Bacillati; phylum Actinomycetota; class Actinomycetes; order Kitasatosporales; family Streptomycetaceae; genus Streptomyces; species Streptomyces sp. M41. The sequence goes on from NZ_JBIMKE010000027.1 coordinate 26,819, forward strand.
CTGATCTCGCTCGTCGCCCTGTTCGGGATGTCCTGGCAGTCGTGGTCGGTGGACAGCGCGCTGGGGTTGTTCTCATGAGCGGGCAGCGCCACGACCTCCCGGAGGCAGACGCCTTCACCCGCACCTACTGGGACGCGGCGGCGGACGGTCGGCTGCTCGTCCGGACGTGCCGGACCTGCGGACGCTGCCATCACTATCCTCGCGAGTTCTGCCCGCACTGCTGGAGCGAGGACGTCGACTGGACGGCCGCGAGCGGGCGGGCCACCCTCTACACCTGGTCCGTCGTCCACCGCAACGACCTGCCGCCCTTCGGGGAGCGGACGCCCTACGTCGCCGCGGTCATCGATCTCGCCGAGGGGCCGCGGATGATGACCGAGGTCGTGGACTGCGCGGACGCCGGCCTGTTGAGGGCCGGGATGGAGCTGGCGGTCGCCTTCCGGGACGGGGCGCCGGTGTTCCGGCCCACGGGCTGACGGAGGCGAGGAGCCGGTGTTCCGGCCTGCCCGCTGACCCGCAGGGGAGGCCGGGCGGTGCGACGCCTACCGGGACATGCATCTGCACGCGCGGCCGGCGGCGGACCCGGACGTCAACCTGTAGCCCCGCGCGACCGTGAACACGGGGCCCCTCGACCCCCGCCTGGGAGTGGGGTCTTGTGTCGGCTTGGTGTCCGCCGCGGAAAAGCGTGCACAACGGCCGCCCGAGCGCGGGATCATGAGGTATGCGCCCGGACGACTGGTACTGCACCCAGGACCTCACCGGCTTTCTCGCCCACGCCGGTGGCTTCCTGCGCTCACGCCCCGATCTGCACACCGTCGCCCTGACGGTGACCGAAGCGCTGCGCACCAACGGGCTGCGCGCGTACGGCGACGAGGCGCCCGTGTTCGGGGTGCTGGAACTGGACGACCAGGTGCGCGCCGCCTACTTCTGCACCCCGCCCTACCGGCTGAACGTCACCCCCCTCACCCCCGAGGAGGCCGACGCCCTCGCCGCCCATCTGGTGGGCCTCGGCCTGACGGTCCCCGGTGTCATAGCCGCCCGCGAGACCGCCGAAGCCTTCGTCGCCGCGTGGCGCCGGCACGCAGGCGCCCGGGCCGCGGTCACCCAGCGCCAACGCCTGTACCGGCTCGGCAACCTGACCGCCCCGCAGCCGCTCCCGGCGGGCCGGGCCAGGATCGCCGGCGAGGAGGACCGGCAGCAACTGGCGTGCTGGTACGCCGAGTTCGTCGAGGACGCGGGCCATGTCACCACCCGGGACGCCGAGGCATGGGCCGACTCGCGCATCGCCTACGGCGGCATCACCCTCTGGGAGGACGAGGACGGCACGCCGCTCTCCATGGCCGGCGTGACGCCGGTGGTCGCCGGACAGGTCCGGGTCGCCCCCGTCTACACGCCGGCCCCGCTGCGCGGGCGCGGCTACGCGGGCGCGGTCACCGCGCAGGTCAGCCGCGCCGTGCTCACCTCCGGCGTGCGCGAGATCCTGCTCTTCACCGACCTGACCAACCAGACGAGCAACGGCCTCTACCAGCGCATCGGCTACCGCGCGGTGGCCGACTTCACGGCGTACGACTTCCGGGGCAACCGCGCCTACTGAGCGGCCGGGCGCCCTCAGGGCCAGAGCAGCTCCCTGGCCCAGCCCCCCTCGGTGCGGCGGTAGCGGAGCCGTACGTGACGCCGCTGGGCGTCGCCCTGGAAGAACTCCACCTCTTCGGCGTGCAGGTGGTACAGCGTCCAGGTCGGCACCGGGGTGCCGGGCTCGTGCCGGGCGCGTTCCCAGGCGGCCTCCGAGGTGCGCGCCAACTCCTCCAGGGAGCCCAGGACCTGGCTCTGACGGCCGGTGAGGGCCGCCGCCAGCGCGCCGGTCGAGCGGGCGTGCAGATCGGCCTGCGACTCGGTGGACGGGGCCGCCGTCACCGGCCCCCGCAGGCGCACCTGACGCCCCTGGGCCGGCCAGTAGAAGCCGAGCGCCGCATGCGGACGGGCGGTGAGCTGGCGGCCCTTGCGGCTGTCGACGTGTGTCGCGAAGGACCAGCCGGACGCGTCGGCGCCGTGCAGCATCACCGTCCGTACGTCCGGCAGGCCCTCCTCGTCGGCCGTGGCGAGGGACATCGTGTGGGGCTCCACCTGTCCCGCCGCCACGGCCTGCGCGAACCAGTCCGTGAACAGGGCGAGCGGTTCGGCGGGCGCGGTGGCCGGGTCGAAGGCGGGCAGGTCGACGTCCCACACCCGCAGCGACCTCAGCAGCTCATGCAGATCCTTTCCCATGGGCCGATTGTCCCGCGCGGGCCCCTGCCGTGCGGCCAGGGGGTGTCTGACAATTCCCGTCGTCCGCCCGCAGGCGGGAATTGCCAGACACCCCCCAGGGGCTCACACCTCACCGAGGTCGGACGACACCCAGCGCTCGGGCCGCATGTGCAGCACGACCTGCTCGCCGTGGTTCTTCCAGGCGAAGTCGACATAGCCGTCGACCTTCCCGGCGGCCAGGTAGCGGGCCGAGATCTCCCGGAGCTGGTCGAGGGTGGCGGGGATCGTCGCGACGACCGGTCCCTCGACCGACACGTACCGGATGGTGGGCTCGAGGCGGTCGACCATCAGGGAGAAGCGGCCCGCCTCCTGGATCAGCCGGTTCTTGCGGGAGTCGAGGCCGGTCATGATCCAGATGTCACCGCCGGGCTCGTACTGGTACCAGATGGGCACGGTCAGCGGGGCGCGTCCGGTGCCCGCGTCGACCGCCAGCGCGGCGATATGGGGCTCGGCGAGGAACTTCTCACGCTCTTCACGGGTCAGGGCCATGCCTGTGTCCTCTCGATCGGTTCATTCCCTGCCCAGTACCAACGTCCCCGACGAGCAGAACCATCCCCCGGTCGCCGAGGCGACCCCCAGCCGCGGAAGCTGGCCGTCGCGCGCCCGCACCTGCCGCTCCCCGCCCTCGCCCCGCAGCTGACGCACCGCCTCCACCAGGAGGAACAGCCCGCGCATCCCGGGGTGCTGGGCCGACAGCCCGCCCCCGTCCGTGTTCACCGGCAGTTCCCCGCCCCGCACCAGCAGCCGCCCCTTCTCCACGAACGCCCCGCCCTCGCCCTTCCCGCAGAAGCCGAGGTCCTCCAGCGTCACCAGGGTCATGTACGTGAAGGCGTCGTAGATCTCCGCGAAGTCGACCTCCTGCGGGCGGATTCCGGCCCGCTCGAAGGCGAGCCGCCCGCTCACCGCCGCCGGGCCCGTCGTGAAGTCGGGCCACTCGGACATCGCGGCGTGCGAGATGTGCTCCCCGGTGCCGAGGATCCACACCGGTGCCGTACGGCAGTCCCGTACGAACTCCTCGGCGGCCAGCAGCACCGCCGCCCCGCCGTCGGAGCGGATGCAGCAGTGCAGCTTGGTGAAGGGGTCCGCGATCATCGGGCCCGCGAGGACATCGTCCACGGTGACGGGGTCGCGGTACATGGCCTCGGGGTTCAGTGCCGCGTTCGCCCTCGTCTGGACGGCGACCTGCGCCAACTGCTCGATCGTGGTGCCGTGTTCGATCATGTGGCGCCGGGCCGCCATGGCGTACTTGGCGATGAGGGTGTGGCCGTAGGGGACCTCGAACTGCAAGGGCCCCCGGGAGCCGAAGGAGAGGTTTGCGGTGCGCCGGCCGTCCCGGACGTCCGCGCGGGCCGTCGAACCGTAGACGAGGAGCACGGCGTTCGCATGCCCGCTCGCTATCGCGTCCGCCGCGTGGGCCGCCATGACCTCCCAGGTGGAACCGCCTACGGAGGTGGAGTCGACCCAGGTGGGGCGCAGGCCCAGATACTCGGCCACCTCGACGGGGGCGAGGGTGCCGAGACCGGCCGAGGCGAAGCCGTCCACCACCTCCCGGCCCAGCCCGGCGTCGGCCAGGGCACGCCGGGCCGCCTGGGCGTGCAGGGCGTACGGCGTCATGTCGTCGACGCGACCGCAGTCGGCCAGGGACACCCCGACGACGGCGACTTTCCGGCTCCGGGCAGTCATGAGCGGCCTCCAACCCCTGGGCATATCGCTGCGGCCCTCCTAATATGACGGGCCGTCAGATACGGAGGGAAGAGCCATGGACGCCCGCTTCACCCCCGAACAGGACGAGATCCGCCGCACCCTCCGCGAGCTGCTCGACAGCCGCTGCGGCCCCCGTGAGCTGCGCGCGGCCCTCGACACCCCCGCCGGACACGACCCCACCCTGTGGCGGGCCCTCGCCGGCCGGCTCGGTCTGCCCGGGCTCGCCCTTCCCGAGGCGTACGGCGGTGTCGGCTGCTCGGCCACCGAACTCGCCCTCGCCTGCGAGGAGACCGGACGGGTGCTCCTCCCCTCCCCGCTGCTGGCCACCGCCGTACTGGCCGCCCCGCTGATCACCACCCTGGGCACCGAGGCCCAGCGGGCCGACCTGCTGCCCCGGCTCGCCGACGGCACCCTCACCGCCGCCCTCGCCGTCCCCGGCACCGCGCTCGCCACCGCCCTCGCCCTCACCGGCACGAGCGGCGGGGAGTGGGCCGGTGGCGGACGCGCCGGGGGCGTGCAGGCGCGGCGGGCGGACGGCGGCTGGCGGCTGTACGGGCAGGTGGACCAGGTGCTGGACGGACACAGCGCGGGGCTGCTGCTGGTCGCCGCCCACACCGGGGGCTTCGCCCGCTCGCGGACACGGCTGTTCCTGGTGCCGGGGGACGCGGCGGGGGTCGTACGGACCCGGCAGACCGCGCTGGACGCCACCCGGCCGCGAGGGAGGCTGCAACTGCGGGATGTGACAGCCGAGTTGCTGGGGGAGGAGAGCGCGGACGCGCTGAGCGCCCTCGCCGATGCCGGGGACCGGGTCGCCGCCGTCCTCGCCTGCGAGGCCGTGGGAGCCGCGGACCGGGCCCTGGAGCGGACCGTGGAGTACGTCGGACAGCGGGAGCAGTTCGGGCGGGCGATCGGCTCCTTCCAGGCGGTGAAGCACCGGCTGGCGGATGTGTATGTGGCGGTGCAGGCGGCGCGCTCGGCCGCCTACTACGGGGCATGGGCGACGGCCCACGGGGAGCGGGTCGGCGGGCTCGCCCTCGCGCAGGCCCTGGAGGCGCTGCGGATCGCGTCCGCGGAGGGCATCCAGCTGCACGGCGGCATCGGTTTCACCTGGGAGCACGAGGCGCACCTGTACTTCAAGCGGGCCGCCGGGGACGAGCTGCTCTTCGGCCCGGTGCACCGGCTGCGGGCGCACGCCGCCGACGCGGCCCGGCTCTTCACGGCGGCCGAGGGCGGCGTCGGCGCGCGGGAGGTGGCGGTGTGATCGGCGTGCGCGTGGTGCAGAAGGTGTCCTCCACACGGGGCTTCGCCAAGGTCGCCCCGTACGTCATCCCCGCGCTCGACCGTGCCGTGCACCGGCTCACCCGGGGAAAGGTACTGCTCAGCGCCCAGATGCTGCCCGGGGTGATCCTGACCTCGACCGGCGCCCGCAGCGGACTGCCCCGGCGGACGCCGCTCGCCTGCATGCCCGAGGACGAGGGCCGCACCTGGATCCTCGTCGGCTCCAACTTCGGCCGCACCGGCCACCCCGCCTGGACCCACAACCTCCTCGCCCACCCCGACGCCGAGGTCAGCTGGAAGGGCCGGGACATCCCGGTCACGGCCCGGCTGCTGGCGGGGGAGGAGCGGGCGGCGGCGTGGCAGGCGGTGCTGCGGTTCTGGCCGCCGTACGCCTCCTATCAGGCGCGGGTGGAGCGGGAGATACGCCTCTTCAGGATCGTCCGCAGGCCGCGGTGACAGCGGGTGACCGGGTCGCCGGGGTGGTGATTCGCCGGGGTGGTGGGGCGCGGGTTGCCCGTTCAGCGGGTCACAGTGTCGCCAGGCGCTGGATGAGCAGGAACGCGCCGATTCCCAGCATGGCCGCCCCCGAGGTGCGGGTGACCGCCCGTGCCGCGGCCGGGCGGGCGCCGAGGACCGCGCGGGCCGCGAGGCCCACGGCCAGGTAGACGGCGGCGCAGCACGCCATGTGGAGCAGGCCGAGTGCGGCCGTCTGGGCGGGGACCGGCAGGTGGGCGCCCTTCGTCACCAGGAACTGCGGCAGCACCGACAGGTAGAGCAGCAGCCCCTTGGGGTTGAGGCCGCTGATCGTGGCACCCCGCAGAAAGGCACGGGCCGGGCTCGCGGCGACCGTCTCCTCGGTCGCGCCCGGCGTGCCGGGCCGGCGCAGCACACTCCAGCCCAGCCACACCAGGTAGCCCGCCCCGGCCACCGTCAGCGCGGTAAGCAGCCCCGGCTCGCTCGCCACCAGCACCGCCAGACCGGCCACCGCGAGGACCGTGTGCAGCGCGTACCCGGTGACCAGCCCCGCCACCGCCGTCACCGGCGAGCGGTCGCGCAGCCCGGCGGAGATCGCATAGGCCCAGTCGGCGCCCGGCACGCAGATGAGCAGCAGGTCGATGGCGAGAAAGGAAATGAGCAGTCCGGAGTCCATGCTAGGGACATTAGGCGGGAATGGCCCGAAAGTGTTGTCGAAGTTTGCCGAGTCAGGGGTCTGATGAGGGAAGATCTTCCACATGGATGACGTGGACCGAAAGATTCTTGCCGAGCTCCAGCAGGACGGGCGGCTGACCGTGACCGAGCTGGCCGCGCGGGTACGGCTCAGCGTCTCGCCCTGCCATCGGCGGCTGCGGGAGCTGGAGCGGGCCGGCGCCATCAGCGGATACCGGGCGATGGTGGACCCGGCCGCCGTCGGCCTGAACTTCGAGGCGCTGGTCTTCGTCTCCATGCGGCAGGAGGACCGGGACACGGTCGCCGAGTTCGAGCGGGCGCTCGGCGATGTGGTGGAGGTGCTGGAGGCGCAGCGGCTGTTCGGCGAGCCGGACTACCTGCTGCGGGTGGTCGCCGCCGACCTCGCCGCCTATCAACGGCTGTACGACGAGCGGCTGGCGACGCTGCCGGGGGTGCAGCGGCTGACGTCGACGCTGGTGATGAAGCACGTGGTCAAGGACCGGCCGCTGCCCGGCTGAACCGACGGAGCCGGAACGCGTGGCGGGCGGTGGCCCCCATGGGGGAACCACCGCCCGCGAGACAGGACTTCTGAGTCTTGAGGGTCGTCTGCCGGCCTCCCGGGCGCTACTTGGTCGGCTTCTTGCCGGTCACTCCCAGATGCACCAACAGCGCCAGATTGGGCTTGAGTTCGGCCTGCTTGACGCCCCACGTCTGGAAGCCCTTCTGGTGCGAGGCCACCGCCGCGAGCATCGCGACGATCGACCCCGCGACCGCGGCCGGGTTGACGTCCTTGTCGACCCTGCCCTTGGACTGCAACTGCGCGACGGCGTCCGCCAGGGAGTTGTTGACGGAGTTCAGGATCTTCATGCGGATCTTGTAGAACCGCTTGTCGCCCTCGGACGCGCCGAGATCGACGACCCTGAGGATCGCGTCGTTCTTGCGCCAGAACTCCAGGAAGCCGTCCACGAGTTCCTGCGCCGTCTGCCAGCCCGCCTTGCCGACCCAGCTACGGCCCTCGACGAGCTCGGTCAACCCGGCTCCCTCGGCGGCCATTTGCTCGGCGATCTCCAGGACGGCGCCCTCGACGTCCGGGAAGTACTGGTAGAAGGTCGCGGGCGAAGTGCCCGCCTTCCGGGCGACATCGATGACTTTGACGTCCCGGTAGGGGGAGGAGCTGAGCATCTCGCTGAGGCAGTCGAGCAGCTTCTGCCGGGTCGCCTGCCCACGTCGGCCGGCCACGCGGCCGTCGACGGTACGCACTTGTCCTGTCATGCCGTCAGCTTACCGAGGCGTGATCGGGGCGCGATTCGGCCGACTGCAAATGGGGTGCACGGGGACCTGGAGGCTGGTGTGCCTGGTCTGCGGGTTGCGCGGGTGGCCGTTACTTTGGCCGCATGGCCGAAAACAGCACATCCGTGAACGGAACGGGATACGCGCAGGGCGTCCCGTGCTGGGTGGACGCGCAGCTCGCCGACGTGGAGGCGGGCAAGCGGTTCTACGGTGAGCTCTTCGGGTGGACCTTCGAGGAGGCGTACGGCTCCACCGTATGGGCGCTGCTCGACGGTGACCGGGTCGCCACCCTCTCCCGCAAGACGGACGGGCGGATGCCCACGGTGTGGACCGTGTTCTTCGCCACCCCGGACGTGGCCGCGCTGGGCCGGCGGATCCGGGAGGCCGGGGGGCAGGTGGTGACCGCGCCCGTGGAGATCGGGCCGGACCTCGGGACGGCAGCGCTGGTCACCGACCCGGAGGGGGCCGTTTTCGGGCTCTGGCAGGCGGGTGAGCACCCGGGCTTCGGCCGCAGACACGAGACCGGCACCTTCGGCTGGGCCGAGCTGTACGCCCGTGACGTCGAGGTGGCCAACGGTTTCTACGGCGAACTCTTCCACGACGCCCTGTTCGGACCGGACGCCGAGCCGGACTTCGGGCGCGCGGCCGTCGGGGACGTCTTCTCCGCGATGATGCCGCCGCATTTCGTCGTCCACTTCCAGGTGGCGGACTGCCGGGAGGTCCTCGAGACGGTGAACCGGCTCGGCGGGCGGGTCCAGGTTGCGCCCTTCGAAACGTCGTACGGGACGGTCGCCGTGGTCACCGACGACCAGGGCGCGTCCTTCGCGCTTCTGGAGCGCGCGACGGCGCCCGAAGCCTGACCGCACTCCCGTCCAGGGCGTGTCGGACACCCCTGGGGGCGTCCCAGCATGCGAACCGGTGCTTTCCGTCCGGGGTCGGGTGTGGTTTTGTCCCAAGACACCCCGTTCCGCCCTTGGGTTCGCAACCACGCCCTCGGACAGGAAGAATCGGGGTGCGTGCCGCCAAGGCGGTGCGGTGGTGAGACGCTGCACGGGGTCGCGTACATATGTGGGTGACGCGGCTTGTACGGGGAGGTGGCAGGCAGAGTGGTGGATCAGCTGACGCAGCACGATCCGCGCAGGATCGGGCCGTTCGAGGTGCTCGGGCGGCTGGGTGCCGGCGGCATGGGGCTGGTCTATCTCGCGCGCTCGGCTTCGGGCCGGCGGGTGGCGATCAAGACGGTCCGTACGGAACTCGCCGAGGACCAGCTGTTCCGGGTCCGCTTCACGCGCGAGGTGGAGGCGGCCCGCGCGGTCTCCGGCTTCTACACGGCGGCCGTCGTCGACGCCGACCCGCGCGCCGCCGTGCCGTGGCTGGCCACCGCCTACGTCCCCGCGCCCTCCCTCGAAGAGATAGTGAACGAGTGCGGGCCGCTCCCGGCCCAGGCGGTGCGCTGGCTGGCGGCGGGTGTGGCCGAGGCGTTGCAGTCCATCCACGGCGCCGGACTCGTCCACCGCGATCTCAAGCCGTCCAACGTGCTCGTCGTCGAGGACGGGCCCCGCGTCATCGACTTCGGTATCGCGTCCGGCGTATCGAACACGCGTTTGACGATGACGAATGTCGCCGTCGGCACGCCCGCCTACATGTCGCCGGAGCAGGCGAAGGACTCGCGGAGCGTGACCGGCGCGAGCGATGTGTTCTCGCTCGGCTCGATGCTGGTCTTCGCCGCCACCGGGCACCCGCCCTTCCATGGCGCCAACCCGGTCGAGACGGTCTTCATGCTGCTGCGCGAGGGCCCCGACCTCGAGGGCCTCCCGGACGAGCTGCGCCCGCTGATCGAGTCCTGTATGCAGATGGACCCGACCGCCCGCCCCAACCCGGCCGACCTCCAGTCCCAGCTGGCACCGCACCTCTTCGGCTCCGGCTCCGACGACAGCGGCACCGCCTCGGCCTGGCTGCCCGAGCGGGCGACGAGCCTGATCGAGGCCCGCAGAGGCGGGCGCCCGGCGGTGAAGCCCCCGGCCGGCGGGCGCAGCGGCGGCAGGATTCCCGCCCCGGTGCCGCCCCCGCCCCCGCACGACCCGGTGGTCCCCGGCCCGCAGCCCGCCCCCGTCCCGGTCGGCGCCCCCGACACCGGCCCCGTACGGCTGGCCGGCGCCGCCGTGCCGATCGGTCCCGGCCCCCGCGTCGCCGATGTGCGCGCCGCAGCCATGCAGGCGCCCCCGCCGGAGGCCGGCCTGGTCGCCTCCTGGTCCAAGCCCCGCCCCGGCGTCAACGGCGCCGACCCCGCCGTGCCCGCCCCGCCGCCCCCGCCCCCGGAGGCGGCGGCCGGCTGGCGCCCCTGGCGATTCCGCATGTCGAACGATGTGTGGGGCACCCCCTCCGTCGCCGACGACCTGGTCTACGTCACCTCCTTCGAGGTGCACGCCCTGGACGTGGCCACCGGCCGGCGCCGCTTCAAGACACGGGACGTGGCCTGGTCCATGGCGGTCGCGGACGGCCGTATCCACGCCTCCGACGGCCCGACCCTGTTCGCCCTGGACTGCCGCGAGGGCGCCGACCTGTGGCGGCTCCAGACGGACGCCTGGGTGTACACCCTCAAGGCCGAGCGGGGCACGGTCGTCACCGGCACCCGCGGCGGCGGCGTCCAGGCGTGGGAGGCCTCCAGCGGGCAGAAACTCTGGGAGATCACCGGAGCGCAGACCGACTTCGAGTCGCCCGAGGCCGGGCCGGCGCTGCACGACGGCACGGTCTACGTCTGGCAGGACGCCCGGCTGCGCGCCCTGGACGCCCGCACCGGCGACGAGCGCTGGTCGTACCCGATCGGCGACGCCGCCTCCTGCGGCGGGGTCCCGGTGCGGGTGGCGCAGGCGCCGGACGGGTTCGTGTACGTCTCCGCCGGGACGCGGGTGCTCGCGCTGGACGTGGCGAGCGGCCATGTCCGCTGGCACTTCGAGGCCCCGGCGGTCTTCCTGAGCCCGCCCGCCTTCGTGCCCGGCCCCGCGGTGACCGGCGGCGGCGTGTACCTCGCCGACTACCTCGGCACCGTCTACGCCCTGGACGCCACCGACGGCCGCGACCGCTGGCGGATCGCGACCGAGTCCCGTTCCTCGACCGACCCGGTGCTGGTGGCCGCGGGCCATGTGCACGTCGGCAGCGGCAAGGGCCTGTACACGCTGGACGCGGTCACCGGGACGCCGAAGTGGCGGTTCCAGGCGGGCGGCGACATCGTGGGCGCCCCGGCGGTCGCGGAGGGCCGGATCCACTTCGGCTCCAGCGACCATCTGCTCTACACCCTGAAGGCCGACGACGGCCGGCTGCGCTGGAAGCTGGCGACCGGCGGCGAGATCACCGGCTCCCCGGTGGTGCAGGACGGGGTCGTGTACGCGTGCAGCAAGGACCGCTGTGTGTACGCGCTGGACGCGGAGAAGGGCACCGGCACGGCCCGAAGCGCCTGAGGGGGTGCCCGAAGGGTTCGGCCGGGCGCCCGTGACGCCGTCGTACCGGCGCACGGAAGGGATCCGGACGGCGGCGTCCCGCAAGGAGCGTCATCTTCACCGCTCCTGCACGAGACGTTACGCCCAGTAAGCGCTCCCTGCCGTGCGAGCACTGCTAGCGTGACGTGCTCACGATCAGTACAACGGGGTCTGCACCACAAATTCGGGGGTTGAACCAGATGAAGCTTCGCCATGTCCGCGCTGTGGCCGTCGCCGTCGGTGTGGTGGTCGCCCTGACCGGTGCCCGGCACTCCGGCGGCGGAGGCTGCGACAGCAACTCGAACTCCAGCAGCTCGTCGAGCAGTTCGGGTGGCTACTCGGGTGGCGGCAGCACCCACTACGACGACGACGATGACGACTACGGCACCTCGGGCGGCACGGGCGGCAGCGGCCCGACCGAGTCCGCCCAGCCCACGGCCGACGTCACGCTGGAGAGCTGCACCTACGACGAGAGCCGCGGCATCGTCGCCCGGGTGAAGGCCACCAACAGCAGCGTGAGCACCACCTACACCTACGAGTTCGGCGTGACCTTCAAGGACCCCGCCGGCACGCCCGTGCGCACCAGCGACTCCACCATCCCGTATGTGTCGCCGAGCTCCACCGACACCCTCGACGTGACCGCCGTCTACGTCCCGCAGCCCGGCGCGAGCGGCGGAACCGTCACCTGCGTGCTGGACGACGTGACGCGGACGGCGCAGTAGGGCCTGTCGTTCGGATCAGGTCGGCTGGGAGGTACTGCGCCTTCCAGCCGACTGGAGCCCCGCGACGCCGGCATGATCCAAGCGACAGGCCCTGGCCCTGGCTCACCGCAGCCGGTGGCCGGGGCGCCGCGCCCGGAACAGCTCGGCCTGCCGCTCGGCCGGCAGACTTCCCAGCGAGATCAGGTGCGGCGCCTGCGCGAACGCCTGGGCCAGGGCGGCCTCCTTGGCCGCCCACAGCGCCCGTACGGTGCCCTGGACCGCCGCTGCCGGATACCCGGCGATGACGGTCGCGCAATCGACCGCGGCAGCCAGGGCCCGGCCCGCTTCCGTGAGTTCGGACACCAGCCCGATCTCATGGGCCCGCCGCGCCGAGAGCCGTTCCGCGCTCCCCATCAGCGCCATGCGTGCGGCCTCCCCGTACGGCATGCGCAGCGTCATGAGCATCGACTCGTAGGCGCTGACCATGCCGTAGGTGGTGTGCGGGTCGAAGAAGGCGGCGCTCGGGTCCGCGACGAGGAAGTCCGCCTCGCCCAGCAGATAGAAGGCGCCGCCGCAGGCCATGCCCCGCACGGCGGCGACGACCGGCTTCCACAGGTCGTTGGCTTTGGGCCCGGCCCGCAGCAGCGGATCGTCCATCATGTACGGCGAGTTCGGCTGCGGCACCACGGCGTCCCGGTCCAGCCCGGTGCAGAACGCCCGCTCCCCGGCCCCGGTGAGCACGACGGCCCGCACGGTGTCGTCGAACCGCAACGCCTGCCAGGCGGCCACGAGTTCGTCGCGCATCGCCAGGTCGATGGCGTTGAGGCGCTCGGGCCGGTCGAGCGTGACCACGGCGACGCCCGCGTCCTCGTCGGTCGTGACATCGACGCTCACGACCGCTCCAGGACCCACTGGGGTAGCCCGCAGTCGCCGAAGACGGCCCGGACCCGGGCGCCGATGCGGACCTGTTCCGGGGCGAAGGAGCCGAGCGGCGCGTCCGGGCCGGTGACGAGGTTGCCGACCAGCCGGATCCGGGGCGCGTCGGTGAGCTCGACCACGATCACGTTGTACGGGGCCTGCTCGGCGTAGTCGGGCAGCAGGGGCGGGTGCGGGACGACGTAGGACCAGATGCGGCCCTGTCCCGACACCGGCCGCCATTCGCTCGCGAAGGACTGGCAGTGCGGGCAGCACGGGCGGGGCGGGAAGCGGGGTTCGGCGCAGTCGGCGCAGGTCTGGACACGCAGCTCGCCCTGGGCGGCGTACTGCCAGAAGGGGGCGCCGTCGGGGTCGGTGACGGGGGAGAGCATCCTTCGATCAACTCCTCAGGAGCAGCGCGGAGGTGGGGACGCCTTCGCCGGCGGTGACGAGACAGGAGACGGCGCCGGGGACCTGTGCGGTGCTGGTGCCGCGCAGCTGTTTGACGCCCTCGTTGATGAGGTTGAAGCCGTGGACGTACGCCTCGCTCAGTCCGCCGCCCGCGGTGTTGATCGGCAGCAGCCCGCCGATCTCCAGCGCGCCCCCTTCCGTGAACGCCCCACCCTCCCCGCGCCCGCAGAAGCCGTAGCCCTCCAGGGACAGCGGTATGAGCGCGGTGAACGCGTCGTAGATCTGGGCGACGTCCACGTCCTGGGGCGTGAGGTCGGCGTGCTTCCACAGATGCCGGGCGGCGGTCCAGGCGGGGCCGGTGAGCGGGTCGTCGTTCCAGTAGTTGACCATCCCGTGGTGCTGGGCGGGCAGGCCCTGGGCGGCGGAGTGGACGTAGACGGGGGTGTGCCGGCAGTCGCGGGCGCGGTCCCGGCTGACGATCACGCAGGCAAGCGCGCCGTCGGTCTCCAGGCAGTTGTCGAAGAGGCACAGGGGCTCGCTGATCCAGCGGGAGGTCATGTACATCTCGCGGGTCAGGGGGCGTTCGTACATGATCGCGTCCGGGTTCTGATTGGCCCGGTTGCGGCAGGCGAGGGCGACGTTGAAGAGGTGATCCCGACTCGCCCCGTACTCGTGCATATAGCGGCGGGCGAGCATCGCGATCTCGTCGACGGGGCGCAGCAGGCCGTAGGGCCGGGTCCACTGGGCGGGGGTGGGCAGTTGGACGCTGGTGTTGCGCCAGGGCCGGGGCCCGCTGCCCCGCTTCCGGGACCGCCACGCCACCCCGACGGTCGCCTGCCCGGTGGCGATGGCGGCGGCCAGATGCGCGACGGTGGCGCACGAACCGCCGCCGCCGTAGCCGACCTTGCTGAAGAAGGTCAGGTCCCCGAACCCGACGGCCTTCGCCAGCTCCACCTCGTCGGTCTCCTCCATGGTGTACGAGGCGAGCGCGTCGACCTCGCCGGGCGCGATCCCGGCGTCGTCGAGGGCGGCGAGGACGGCCCGGCAGGCGAGGGTCCTCTCGTCCTCCGGGAGGTGCCTGGCGAACGGCGTCTGACCTATGCCGACGATGGCGGTCGCGTCCTTGAGTCCGGCCATGTGCACACCTCCGCGCCGCGGACGAGCTGCTGACAGGGCGTCAGGTTACCGCTAATCTGACGGACAGTCAGCTACGGAGTTCGGGGAGGCCGATCGTGCAGTGGCAGAGCATCCCGGAGCTGGTCCGCGAAGCGGCCGAGCGGTACGCGGACACCGAGGCGGTCGTCGAGGGCCGGACCCGGATCTCGTACGGTGAACTCGGCGCCCGCGTCGAACGGTCGGCGGCGGCCTGCCTCGCGGAGGGCATCGAGCCGGGCGACCGGGTCGCCATCTGGGCGCCGAACACCCTCGACTGGATCGTGGCGGCGCTCGGCGCGGTGTCGGCGGGCGCGGTGCTGGTGCCGGTGAACACGCGCTTCAAGGGCACGGAGGCCGCGGACGTGCTGCGCCGCAGCGGTGCCCGGCTGCTCTTCGTGACCGGCACCTTCCTCGGCACCTCGTACGTGGCCTCGCTGCGCAGGGCGGTCGCGGAGGGGCCGGGCCTGCCGGAACTGCGGCAGGTGGTGGTGCTGTCGGACGACGCGCCCGCGGACTTCCGTACCTGGAAGGACTTCCTGGCGGGCGGGGACGGGGTCGGGGAGGCGGCGGTACGGGCTCGCGCGCGGGCCGTTGTGGGCCACTGCCCCTCGGACATCGTCTTCACGTCCGGCACCACGGGCCGCCCGAAGGGCGCGGTGATCACACACGCCCAGACCCTGCGGGCGTACGAGGCGTGGAGCGACCTGGCCGGGCTGCGCCACGGCGACCGCTACCTCATCGTGAACCCCTTCTTCCACACCTTCGGCTACAAGGCCGGCGTCATCGCCTGTCTGATGCGGGGCGCGACGATGATCCCCCAGCCGGTCTTCAACATCGACACCGCCCTCGCCAACATCGCGGCGGAACGGGTGTCGGTGCTGCCGGGCCCGCCGACCCTGCACCAGTCGCTGCTGGACCATCCGGCGCGTGACGCCCATGACCTCTCTGCGCTGCGGCTGGTGGTGACCGGCGCGGCCGTCGTGCCGCTACGGCTGGTGGAACGCCTGCGGGGGGAGCTGGGCGTGGAGACGGTCCTGACGGCGTACGGCCTGTCGGAGGCCAGCGGCATCGTGACGATGTGCCGCCGCGGAGACGACCCGTCGGTCATCGCCTCGACCTCGGGCCGCGCGATACCGGGCACCGAGGTCCGGGTCGAGGCCCCGGCCGGCGAGCCCGGAGAGGTCCTGGTGCGGGGCTTCAACGTGATGCGGGGTTACTGGCAGGACGCGGCGGCGACGGCGGAGGTGCTGACGGCCGACGGCTGGCTGCGCACCGGTGACGTGGGCGTCCTGGACGAGGCGGGCAACCTGCGGATCACCGACCGCATCAAGGACATGTTCATCGTCGGCGGCTTCAACGCCTACCCCGCGGAGATCGAACAGCTCCTCGGCCTGCATCCCGATGTGGCGGACGTCGCGGTGATCGGCGTCCCGGACACCCGCCTGGGCGAGGTCGGCAAGGCCTACGTGGTACGCCGCCCCGGAGCGACCCTCACCGCCGACGACCTGACGGCCTGGTCCCGCCGCGAGATGGCCAACTACAAGGTGCCGCGCTCGGTGGAGTTCCTGGCCGAGCTGCCACGGAACGCGAGCGGCAAGGTGGTGAAAGGCGAGCTGCGGGGCAGGGGCCCCGCTCCCGCCTGACACACCCGACCGCGGCGGCTCCCCTCCGTGCCGCCGCGGTCGATCCCCGTGAGGGGAGAGAGGTGTCAGTCGATCGGCTCGCCGGTGGCGTGCGTGTTCTCCGTGCTGGCGCCGCCGGTGCCCTCGTCGGCCTTCAGCGCGCCCTTCTTGAGCGGTTCGCTGGTGGCGTGGGTGTTGAGCGTGGTCACCTCGGTGGCCTCCGTCGCCGGCGCCGCTGCCTCGGTGGTCTTCTTGTCGTCGCTCATGGTTGGCGTTGCTCCCCTGAGAGTTCGATGTAGTGGTCGAAAGGCCGCCCGGCAACTCCCCCGCGGGCTGCCGGGCGGCGCTTCCTGGGCCGGTACACCTTAGAGGTGCGGCCACTGGCCGCCCCGCCTGCCCCCCGACGCGACGGAACGACACGACGAGAGTGCCTCAGGGCGATAAACGAACGATGAACGTGCCAGGCGTACCAGTTCAGGCGACGGCGAGCGGATTGAGGAGGGACCGGACCTGACCGGCCTCGGGGACGCCGAGCGAGTCGAAGATCTCGAGGGCTTCGCGCCAGCAGACCTGGGCGCGCCCGGTCTGCCCGATGCCGCTCAAGGCCCGGCCCAGCACCGTGAGTACGTTTCCGCGCCGCCACTCGCCACCGATGCCACGCAGAACCGTCAGGGCCAACTCCGCGGACGCGGCGGCCTGTGCCGGGCGGCGGGCGGCCAAGTCAACCTCGGCGAGGCGGAAGAGCGTCATGCCCTCCCACAGCCGCTGCCGGCTGTCGCGGAAGACTTCGAGCGCCCCTTCGAGGCATTCGGTCGCCTGCGACAACTGCCCGCTCTGGGTGAGCGCCAGACCCAGCGCGTACCGGCCGTTGGCCCCCTTGAGCGTGTTGCCCATGTCGTCGTACATGCCGGTGCCCTGCTCGGCCAGGGTCACGGCGCTGGCGGTCCGGCCCATCGCGAGGTGGATCCGTGACAGGTTGCACAACGCGCTCGCCTCGCCGGGACGGTCGGCACAGGAGCGGAAACTCTCGATGGCACGGCTCAGGTGTGTCTCCCCGTCGTCGTGCCGGCTCTGGTAGAGCGCGAGGACGCCGAGCATGTTTGACGCCCAGCAGGTCGGAAGGGGGTCCCCTGCCGTCTCCGCCAGGCGCAGAGCGTCGGCGGCCTCCTGCTCCGCGAGCGCGAAACGGCCGGAAATATGGTGGCCGTTGGCCAGCGTCAGCAGCGCGCGTGCCTCCGCCCGCCGGTCTCCCGCCTCGAAGGCCGCCTTGCGCATGGCGGTCGCGGTGGCCTCGTACTCCTTGGAGTTGGCCCCCGACTCCGTCAGATCGATCGCAGTCCACAGCAGATCCACGGCACGCCTGAGGTGGTGCGGTGCGGTCGACTGCCGTACGCACGCGAGCAGGCAGATCGCCTCCGCGTACAGCCAGTCGCGCGCCTGATGCCGGTCCTCGAAGGCCGATCCCGGGTACTCGGTGGGGGCACGATGATCCACCAGCCGGTCCCCCGGCCGCTCGATCGCGTAGACCGTCGCGGCCGTGGCCAGATAGAAGTCCAGCAACCGTGACAACGCCGCGTCCCGCTCGCTCGGCGGCCGCTCGTCCCGTGCCGCGCACGCACGCGCGTAGAGCCGGACCAGGTCATGGAACCGATATCGTCCCGGCGCCGCCGACTCCAGCAGGGACGTGTCGACGAGGGACTCCAGCAGGTCCTCGGTGTCCTCCACCGGCAGGTTCAGCACCGCAGCCGCCGCTGCCAGGGAGATGTCCGGGCCGTCGGGCAGGCCCAGCAGCCGGAAGGCGCGGGCCTGGGCGGGCTCCAGGGCGCCGTACCCGAGCTCGAAGGTCGCCTTCACCGCGAGGTCCCCGGCCTGGAGTTCGTCCAGGCGACGCCGCTCGTCCGCGAGCTTGGCGGCCAGCACCGAGACCGTCCAGGTACGCCGCGCCGCCAGGCGCGAGGCCGCGATGCGGATGGCCAACGGGAGGAAGCCGCACGCCGCGACCACGTCCAGCGCGGCCTCCCGCTCGGACGCCACCCGCTCCTCGCCCACGATCTTCGTGAACAGGGACAGCGCCTCCTCCGGGGACATCACGTCCAGGTCGACGAGATGGGCACCCGCCAGGTCCACCATGCGCACCCGGGACGTCACCAGCGCCGCACAGCCCTCCATTCCCGGCAGCAGCGGACGTACCTGGGCCGCGTCCTTGGCGTTGTCGAGGAGGACGAGCACCCGTCGGCCGTCCAGGACCGACCGGTACAGCGCCGCCCGCTCCTCCAGCGAGTCCGGGATCGCCGAGTCCGCCGTCCCCAGCGCCCGCAGGAAGGAACCCAGTACCGTCTCCGGATCAGCCGCCCGCGGCCCCGCCCCCTGCAGGTCGACATACAGCTGGCCGTCGGGAAACGCGGAGCGTGCCTGGTGGGCCACGTGGACCGCGAGGGTCGTCTTGCCGACCCCGCCGATGCCCGCCAGGGCGGATACGGCCATCACCCGGCCCTCCGCGGAGGCGAGGACGTCGCTCAGCTCCGAGACGAAGGCGGCGCGGCCCGTGAAGTCAGGGACGGTGGCGGGGAGTTGGGCGGGGCGGACGGGGACGAGGGTCGGTTCGGCGACCGGGGCCGAGGGCTCCGCGAGGGCGGGGTCCGCCTGGAGGATCCGCTGCTGGAGTTCCTTGAGGTCCGGACGCGGGTCCACGCCGAGTTCGTCCGCCAGCAGGCGCCGCGTGTCCGCGTACACCGCCAGCGCCTCCGCCTGCCGCCCGCTGCGGTACAGGGCGAGCATCAGCAGTTCCCGCAGCCGCTCCCGCAGCGGATGCGCCGCCGTCAGGGCCGTAAGCTCCGAGACCGCCTCCGCGTGGCAGCCCTGCTCCAGGTCCATGTCCAGCCGGGATTCCAGGAGTTGCAGGCGCCACTCCTCCAGCCGGACCCGCTGGGCCTCCGCGTACGCCCCGGGGACCCCGGCCAGCACCTCGCCGTCCCACAGGGCCAGGGCCTGGTCCAGGACGCCGCGCGCATGGCACAGGTCCCCGGAGCCGCGCGCCTTCTCCGCCTCCGCCGCCAGGTCCTGGGCCACGGCGAGATCCAGCGCGCCCTCCGCCAGGCCCCGCACCGCGTATCCGCCCGACTCGCTCACCAGGACCCCGGGGTCCAGCACCTTGCGCAGCCGGGAGGCGTACGTGCGCACCGCCGCCAGCGCCTGCGAGGGCGGCTCCTCGCCCCACAGGGCGTCGATCAGCTCCGCCGCGGTCGCCGTACGGCCCTCGCGCAGCAACAGGGCCGCGAGCAGGGCGCGCTGCTGGGGGGAGCCGGTGGGGAGTTGTTCCTGGCCGCGCCAAGCGCGTACCGGGCCGAGCACGGCGAAGCGCAACGGCACCCCCGGTTCCGCCGCAGCTGCCGAGGAGCCGGGACGCCTTTGCTCCGGCACTCGCGGTACCCCGTCCATCGCAGTCCCCCTAGGACCCGTCTACATCCCCGCCAGTTTGCCTTGTTCCGGCAGATGCGTCAGCTGTGGAGAGGTCGATCACGGACAGGCGCGCTGGATATCACAAGGCCCTCACGTGCCCTTCGCACGGCAGGCCCCCCACCCGCCTAGCTGACGGTCCGTCAGATCAGCGCTACCGTGAACGGCATGGACACCGAGACGACGTTTCCGCTGATCATCTCCGTCGACGACCACACCGTCGAACCCCCCACCGTCTGGCAGGACCGGCTGCCGAAGAAGTACCTGGACACCGGCCCGCGCATCGTGCGTGCCCCGCTGCGGGAAATGACCTTCCTGGGCGGCCGGTTCAAGCCGGTCATGGGCCACCCGGGCGAGGACGGCCCGGTCGGCGACTGGTGGGTGTACGAGGATCTGCAACGGCCCCTGACCCGCCTGGACACGGCCGTCGGCTACAGCAGGGACGAGATCAGGCTCGAGGTCATCACCTACGAGCAGATGCGCCCCGGCTCCTACGACGTGCCCGCCCGCCTCGCCGACATGGACGTCAACCACGTCCAGTCCGCCCTCTGCTTCCCGACCTTCCCCCGCTTCTGCGGCCAGACCTTCACCGAAGCCGCGGACCACGAGCTGGGCATGCTGTGCATCCGGGCCTACAACGACTGGATGGTGGAGGAGTGGTGCGGCCCGGACGCGCGGGGGCGGCTCATCCCGCTCACCCTGATCCCGCTCTGGGACGCCGAACTGGCCGCCGCCGAGGTCCGCCGCAACGCCGCCCGGGGCGTACGGGCCGTCGCCTTCTCCGAGATACCCCCGCACCTGGGCCTGCCCTCCGTGCACACCGACGACTGGGACCCCTTCCTCGCCGCCTGCGACGAGACCGGCACGGTCGTCGCCATGCACATCGGCTCCAGCAGCCGGATGCCCTCCACCTCCGCCGACGCGCCGCCCGCCGTCGGTTCCACCATCACCTTCGCCAACTGCTGCTTCTCGATGGTCGACTGGCTGATGAGCGGCAAGTTCGAGCGCTTCCCGAACCTCAAGGTCATGTACGCCGAGGGCCAGATCGGCTGGATTCCGTACATCCTGGAGCGCGCCGACGTGGTGTGGGAGGAGAACCGGGGCTGGGGCGGGGTCGCCGACAAGGTGCACCGGCCGCCGTCCGAGCTGTTCGCCGGCCATGTCTACGGCTGCTTCTTCGACGACGCCTTCGGGCTGCGCAACCTGGACGCGATCGGCCTGGACAACGTCCTGTACGAGACCGACTACCCCCACTCCGACTCCACCTGGCCGAAGTCCCGCGAGGTCGGCGAGGCCCAGATGGGGCACCTGGACGCCGAGACCGTCGAGCGGATCGTGCGGCGCAACGCGATCGAGCTGCTGGGGCTGACCGACGACGGGCTGTGGGAGGGCTCGCGATGAGCCTGTCGTACGGCATCCAGCTCCCGGTCCAGTCGCAGAGCACCCTTTACGCCGAGCCGTGGGAGGCCGCCGCCGGACCCGAGGACCTCGTCGCGCTCGCCCGTGCCGCCGACCGCGCCGGTTTCGCCTACCTGGCCTGCTGCGACCATGTCGGCGTCCCCCGTCGCCTCGCGCCCGCGATGAGCACGGTCTGGTACGACCCCGTCGCCACCCTCGCCCATCTCGCGGCGGTCACCGAGCGCATCCGGCTGCTCAGCCACGTCGCCGTCGTGGGCCTTCGGCATCCGCTGCTCAGCGCCAAGCAGTACGCCACCGTCGACCATCTGTCGGGCGGCCGGCTGATCCTCGGGGTCGGGGCCGGTCATGTGCGCGAGGAGTTCGAGGCGCTGGGGGTCGACTTCGAGCGGCGCGGGCAGGTCCTCGACGAGTCGATCGACGCTCTGCGGGCAGCGCTCGGACCCGAGGAGTTCCCCGAACACCACGGCAAGCTCTACGACTTCGAGGGCCTCGGCCAGCAGCCGCGCCCCGCCCAGCAGCGGGTCCCGGTCTGGGTCGGCGGATCGTCCCCGGCCGCCGTGCGCCGGGCCGCGCTCAAGGGCGACGGCTGGCTGCCGCAGGGGGACCCGCGCGACCGGCTGCCCGCACAGATCGCCCGGATCCGGGAGCTGCGCGAACAGGCGGGACGCCAAGAGCCGTTCGTCGTCGGTGCCATCCCCGAGCCCCTCTACGTCGGCACACCCGCCTGGCACGTCGGGCGCCGGACGATCAGCGGACCGCCGGAGGCGCTCGCCGAATCCTTGCGGGCCTATCGCGCGATGGGCGTGCACCAGATCCAGGTACGGTTCCGTAGCCGTAGCCGTACCGAACTCGTGGACCAGATGACCGCCTTCGGGGCCGAGGTCGCCCCGTGTCTCGACTGAGGAGTGCCATGGGCAAGCTGGACGGCCGGGTCGTGATCGTTACGGGCGCGGCACGCGGGCAGGGGGAGCAGGAAGCGCGACTGCTGCGGGCGGAGGGCGCCGAAGTGGTCGTGGCGGACGTGCTGGACGACCAGGGGGAGGAGCTGGCGAAGGAGCTGGGCGCGCGCTACGTCCATCTGGACGTCGGCCAGGAGCAGGACTGGCGGGACGCGGTGACGGCCACCAGGGCGGCGTACGGCCGGGTCGACGGGCTCGTCAACAACGCCGGCATCCTGCGCTTCCACTCCCTCGTCGACACGCCCCTCGATGAGTTCATGCAGGTCGTGCGGGTCAACCAGGTCGGCTGCTTCCTGGGTATCAAGACCGTGGCGCCCGAGATGGCGGACGGCGGCACGATCGTGAACACCGCCTCCTACACCGCCATGACCGGTATGGCGGCCGTGGGTACGTACGCGGCCACCAAGCACGCCGTCCTCGGCCTCACCCGCGTCGCCGCGCTGGAGCTGGCGCCCAGGAACATACGCGTCAACGCGATCTGCCCGGGAGCCATCGACACCGCGATGTCCAATCCGGCGCTGCTGGACCCGGACGCGGACCCCGAGGAGACCTCGAAGGCGCTCGACGGCCTGTACCGCAAGCTGGTGCCGCTCGGCCGGATCGGGCGTCCGGAGGAGGTGGCGCGGCTGGCGCTGTTCCTGACGTCGGACGACTCCTCGTACATCACCGGGCAGCCGTTCGTGATCGACGGGGGCTGGCTGGCCGGCGTCTCGGTCATCTGACGGTCGGACCAC
Organism: Streptomyces sp. M41; assembly: GCF_043673425.1. NCBI lineage: Bacteria > Bacillati > Actinomycetota > Actinomycetes > Kitasatosporales > Streptomycetaceae > Streptomyces > Streptomyces sp. M41. Next base: position 49,407 of record NZ_JBIMKE010000027.1, read on the forward strand.
CGCCATCTGACCAACGGCCGGCTATTGACCATCCGCGCACCCGGTGCGACAGTCGGCGGCAGATCGCCTATCTGACGTACCGTCAGAAACTACTGGGGACGGTGAACCTCCTTGGAATTCGGGCTCTTTGTACAGGGATACGTGGGCAAGCGCGCCGAGACCGACCCGCTCGCCGAGCACAAGGCGCTGATGGAGGAGACCGAGTACGTCATCCAGGCGGACCGGTCCGGCTTCAAGTACGCGTGGGCGTCCGAGCACCACTTCCTGGAGGAGTACTCGCACCTCTCGGCGAACGACGTCTACCTCGGCTATCTGGCCCACGCCACCGAGCGGATCCATCTCGGATCCGGGATCTTCAATCCGCTCGCGCAGGTCAACCACCCCGTCAAGGTCGCCGAGAAGGTCGCCATGCTCGACCATCTCAGCGAGAACCGCTTCGAGTTCGGCAGCGGGCGCGGCGCCGGGTCGCACGAGATCCTGGGGTTCATCCCCGGCGTGACCGATATGAACTACACCAAGGAGATCTGGGAAGAGACCATCGCCGAGTTCCCCAAGATGTGGCTCCAGGACGAGTACGCCGGCTTCCAGGGCAAGCACTGGCAGCTGCCGCCGCGCAAGGTGCTGCCCAAGCCGTACGGCAAGTCCCACCCCGCGATGTGGTACGCGGCCGGGTCGCCGCCGTCGTACGCCATGGCGGCGAGGAAGGGCCTGGGCGTACTCGGGTTCAGTGTGCAGAAGGTCTCCGACATGGAGTGGGTCCTCGAGCAGTACAAGACGGCCATCGTGAACGCCGAGCCGATCGGGGACTTCGTCAACGACAACGTGATGGTGACGACGACGGCGATCTGCGCGCCGACGCACGCCGAGGCGATCGAGACCGCCGTGAACGGCGGGCTGCACTATCTGCCGTCGCTGGTCTTCCGCTACCACGACACGTTCCCCCGCCCCGAGGGGTTCCCGGTGTGGCCGGAGACGCTGCCGGAGTACACACCGGAGTTCGTGGAGCTGCTGATCGAGGAGGAGCTGCTGATCTGCGGGGATCCGGACGAGGTGCTCACGCAGTGCAAGCGGTGGGAACAGGCCGGGGCCGATCAGTTGAGCTTCGGGTTGCCGGTGGGGGTACCGAAGGAGGAGACGTTGCGGACGATTCGGTTGATCGGGGAGCACGTGATTCCGAAGATCGACACGGATCCTGTTCATCGGACTTCGCGGTTCCGGAGGGGTGTCTGATCGCCGTTGGCGGGGTGCGGGTCTGTGGCTGGTCGCGCACACGCGGCGGAGCCGCATATCGATACAGCCCCGCGCCCCCAGGTAGGCCGGCCCACCGCAAACCCAGGAGGCGAGCCACATGCTCGATCACGTCATCAAGGGTGCGTCCGTCGTGGACGGGACGGGCAAACCCGCGTACACCGCCGACGTCGGCATACGCGACGGTCGTATCGCCGTCATCGGTACGATCACTGACGAATCCCGCACCAGCGAGGACGCCGCCGGGCTGATCCTCGCCCCCGGTTTCGTCGATCCCCACACCCACTACGACGCCCAGCTCTTCTGGGACCCGTACGCCACCCCGTCCCTGAACCACGGGGTGACCACGGTCGCCGGCGGGAACTGCGGGTTCACGCTGGCGCCCCTCAACCCCGCGCGGCCCGAGGACGCCGACTACACGCGGCGGATGATGTCCAAGGTCGAGGGCATGTCGCTGGTGGCGCTGGAGGAAGGGGCGCCCTGGAGCTGGCACAGTTTCGGGGAGTATCTGGACGCTCTGGAAGGGCGGATCGCGGTCAACGCGGGGTTCATGGTCGGGCACTGCGCGCTGCGCCGGTACGTCATGGGGGCGGACGCGGTGGGCGGGCAGCCCACCTCGGAGCAGCTCGCCGCCATGGTGAGGTTGCTGCGGGAGGCCATGGAGGCGGGAGCCTGGGGGCTGTCCACCACCCAGTCGAGCTCGCACTCCGACGGCGACGGGAAGCCGGTCGCCTCCCGGCACGCCGGACCGGCCGAGCTGCTGGCCCTGTCACAAGCCGTCGGGGAGCACGAGGGCACGCAGATCGAGGCCATCGTGGCGGGCTGCCTGGACCAGTTCAGCGACGACGAGATCGACCTCTTCGTGGAGATGACCGCCGCCGCGGGCCGCCCCCTGAACTGGAACGTGCTCACGATCGACGCGGCGGTCCCCGAGCGGGTGCCCAGGCAGCTGGAGGCAAGTGAACGCGCCCGCAAGGCCGGTGGCCGGATCGTGGCGCTGACCATGCCGATCCTCACGCCGATGAACATGTCGCTGGGCACCTTCTGCGCCCTGAACCTGATCCCCGGATGGGGGCCGGTCCTGGGACTGCCCGTCAAGGAGAGAATCGCCAGGCTCCGTGACCCGGACGTGCGGGCCGAGATGCTGGCGCGGGCCCGGTCCAAGGAGGCGGGGGTCTTCCGGCGGCTCACCCACTTCGGTCGGTACGTCATCGGGGACACCTACAGCGAGGCGAACCGCGGGCTGTCCGGGCGGGTCGTGCAGGACATCGCGGCCGAACGCGGGCAGGAACCCTTCGAGTGTCTGGTCGAGATCTGCGCGGCGGACGATCTGCGCACGGTCCTGTGGCCGATGCCCACCGACAACGACCCCGACTCCTGGGCACTGCGCGCCGAGACCTGGCGGCACGAGGACGTCATGCTGGGCGGCTCGGACGCCGGGGCGCATCTGGACCGGATGTGCGGGGCGCCGTACACGACCCGGTTCCTCGGGGACTGTCTGCGCGGGCGGAGGCTGACGAGCCTGGAGCAGGCCGTGAAGATGCTGACGGACGATCCCGCGCGGCTGTTCGGGCTCAGGGAACGCGGCCGGATCCAGGAGGGCTTCCATGCCGATCTGGTGCTCTTCGACCCGGAGCGGATCGACGCGGGCCCGGCCACCCTGGTGCACGACCTGCCGGGTGACAGCCCGCGGCTGGACTCCAAGGCCATCGGGGTGCGGGCCGTGTGGGTCAACGGGGTCGAGGCGATCCGGGACGACGTCGTGACCGGGGCCGTGCCGGGGCGGGTGCTGCGCTCGGGCCGCGACACCACGACGGTGGCCACGCGGTGAGCCATCAGGGCCAGGAACGGCAGCGGTTGTTTCTCGGCGGGAGCTGGGTGGAGCCGGACGGCGGGCACTACGCCGTGATCGATCCGGCCACCGAGGAGACCGTCGGGTGGGCTCCGGAGGCCGCGCGGGATCAGGTGCACGCGGCCTGCGCCGCGGCCCGCGCGGCCTTCGGGCCGTGGTCGCGTACGGCGCCCGAGGAGCGGGCGGCCGTACTGGGGCGGGCGGCGGACATCATCCGCGCGCACCTCGTGCCGTACGCCGATCTCGCCCAGGCCGAGACCGGCGCGACCACGGGGACCGCCCGGGGCATGCAGGTGGGTGTCGGGGCGGCCCGATTCCGGCGCTACGCGCGCGTGGAGAGCGCCGAGTGGGCGATCCCGCCGCAGATCAACGAGGCCGGCCCCTTCGGCAAGGCCGGTGTGATGGGGGCGCTGGCCGTGCGGCAGCCGGTCGGGGTCGTCACCTGCATCACCTCGTACAACAACCCCTGGGCCAACCCCGCGGGCAAGATCGCGCCCGCGCTGGCCATGGGCAACACGGTCGTGGTGAAGCCCGCCCCGCAGGATCCGCTGTCGGTCTACCGGATGGCCGAGGCGCTGGAGGCGGCCGGGGCACCGGCGGGTGTGGTGAACGTCGTCTCCGGGCGCTCGGTGGAGGTCGGCGAGGCGGCCGTCGCCGGCGATGTGGACATGGTGAGCTTCACCGGCTCCACGGCGGTCGGGCAGCGCATCGCCGAGGTGTGCGGGCGGGACATGAAACGCCAGTTGATGGAGCTCGGCGGAAAGGGCGCGGCCCTCGTGTTCGACGACGCGGACCTGGGCTCGGCGGTCGCCGGGATCGGCACCACGTTCTCCTTCTACAGCGGACAGATCTGCACGGCACCGACCCGGGTGCTGGCCCAGCGCGGCGTGTACGAGCGGCTGGTGGAGCAACTGGCGGCGTACGCGGGTCGGTTGCCGGTCGGGGACCCGCGTGCGGCGTCCACGGTCGTGGGCCCGGTGATCTCGGCCGAGCACCGGGACCGGGTGGAGTCGTACGTGGAGACGGGCCGCAAGGAGGGTGCCGTGGTGGTGGCGGGCGGTGAACGGCCGCCGCACGAGCGGGGTTTCTACGTCGCACCCACCTTGCTCGCGGACTGCACGAACGACATGCGGGTGGTCCGGGAGGAGATCTTCGGGCCGGTCGTGTGCGTGATCCCCTTCGACGAGGAGGAAGAGGGCATCGCCCTCGCCGACGACACGGACTACGGCCTGATCGACTACGTCTTCTCCGGTGACGTCGCCCGCGCGTTCCGCGTCGCGCGGCGGCTGCGGGCCGGCGGTGTCGGGATCAACACCGTCGGCCGCAACATGGAGGCACCGTTCGGCGGGTTCAAGAAGAGCGGAGTCGGCCGGGACGTCGGCTCGTACGCCCTGCACGCCTACAGCGAGGTGCAGGCGCTCGTGTGGCCGGGGTGAGCGGGCAGCCGTGAGCAAGCGGCCGGGGCGAGCGGGCGGCTGCGGAGGGCGAGCGGGATCAGGGAAGCCTCGGCCCTCCGAGCCGGCCTCAGTCCGTCAGATCCACCCGCACCGTCAGCAAATTCGTCCCCAGGGCCCTGACACCCGCGCTGTTGACGCGGGGCAGGCCGCGCAGCCGGGCGACCGGATCGTCGTCCGGCAGCAGTCGGGCCGTGCCCGTGTACCACCGCCCCCTGATCCGCACCCGCACCCGTGGGTCCGCCTTGATGTTGCGGATGTACTGCGACTTCTCGCCGAACTCCGAGACCAGCCAGAAGGAGTCGGCGACCCGCCGTCCGCCCACCGGCGTCTGCCGGGGCAGCCCGGAGACCCGGCCCGTGGTCTCCAGGACCGTCTGGAAGGGCAGCCGGCGCAGCACCGGGTTGCCGACGCGCCGCTGGAAGGTGGTGGCGGCGCGGAATCTGAGGTCGGCCAGGCGGGACATGTGTGAGGTTCTCCTTATTTCCTGCCGGGTTTCCTGCCGGGTTTCCTGCCGGGTGTCGCCGTGCGAAGGTCGAACTGTTGCTTCAATGGTCCCCCACGCGGCAGGACGAGAGCGGGTGGCTGCGGATGCGGGTCGTGACCTGGAACCTCTGGTGGCGCTTCGGGCCCTGGGAGGGCCGGCAGAAGGCGATCCTCGCCGGGCTGCGCGAACTGCGCCCCGACGTCGTCGGCCTTCAGGAGGTGTGGGCCACCGGCGCGGAGAACCAGGCCGAATGGCTGGCCGGTGAACTCGGCATGCACTGGGCCTGGGCCCCCTCGCCCGCCCCCGACCGCTGGCGCCGGCGGATAGGCGACCACACGGTGGACATCGGGAACGCCGTGCTGAGCCGCTGGCCAGTTGTCGACCAGCGCACCCTGCGGCTGCCGGCCCCCGCCGAGGTCGACGACGGCCGCCTCGCCCTGTACACCCGGCTGGCCACGCCCGCGTACGACATCTCCTTCGTCACCACCCACCTCACCTCCGCGCTGCACGGCTCGGCCGTACGCTGCCGCCAGGTCGCCGCGCTCGCCGAGTTCATCGCCGAAAACCGCGTCGACACGCCCTTTCCGACGGTCGTCACCGGGGACTTCAACGCCTGGCCGGACTCCGACGAGATCCGTCTCTTCGGTGGCTACCGCACCGCGCCGGTCGTGCCCGGGCAGGTCTTCTTCGACGCCTGGCAGTACGCCGACCCGGCCGCGCCCTCGGTCACCTGGGACCGCGAGAACCCGTACGTCGCCCCCGGGCGGGAGCCGAGCGCGCGGATCGACTACATCCACGTGGAGCCGCCCGGCCCCGCCGGTCTCGGCCATGTGCGCGACGTACGGCGGGTGTGCGCGGGCCCGGTCGACGGGGTCTGGCCCTCGGACCACGCGGCGGTGCTGGCCGACCTGGCGGACGAGCCGGCGCCCTGAAGGACCGGCCCTACGAACGCCCGAGGAAGATCGGGTTCGTGAAGGCCGCCAGCGCCCCCGGCAGTGGCCCCACCGCCGTCTCGTGCCGCAGCTCCGCCCGCACATAGGCCGCGTACGACGGCGTCGTACGCCACTCCACGACCCCCGCCCCCGACACCGGCAGCGGCGGGCTGGTGAAGAGCACACCCTGGTCGGTGACGAAGCGGACCGTGCAGCGGGGGGCGCCGGACGCCTCCAGACGGACCGTCACCGGGGTGTCCCGGCCCACCTCCAGCCGCTCGCCGATACCGGCGTGCCGGCCGCGTCCGCCCGCCACCGTGAACGCCAGCGAGACATTCTTCGACTCGGCCACGTACGAACGTCCCGCCCTGATGCCCTCCTGGATCGCCTCGCGGGTGAGATCGTCGGCGAGGACGACCGTCTGCGGGCCGCCGACCGGATCGGGGTCACGGTGGGCGTCGCTGTTGCCCATCGCCGGGATCCACGAGCGGGTGGCCGAGCGCACGGACGCGACCAGCATGCTGTCCCAGTCGGCCAGGGCCATCTCGTCGTCGGGGGTGTAGGGGCCGTTCCAGACCTCGATGGCGTCGGCCTCACCGAAGCCGAACTTCCAGTTGCAGCCCACGCAGGTGGCGTGCGGGTGGGCGGGGACGACAAGGCCGCCGGCCTCCCGGATCCGGCGGGCGAAACGGCCGAAGCGGTTGTCCCGGGCCCGGTAGCGCCAGTCGACGAAGGTGCCGGGATCGATGCCGAGCGCCACCACATGGCCGTTGCGTGTCGTGACCTCCTCACCCAGCATGATCAGCAGGTCGTCGCCCGCCTCGGCCGCCCAGTGCGGGTGCGCGGAGTGCGTGTTGTGCTCCGAGCTGTTGATGAAGTCCAGGCCCGCCGCCCGGGCCAGCGCCGCGATCTCGGCGGGCGTACGGCGGCCGTCGGAGTGCCAGGAGTGCAGATGGCAGTCGCCCCGGTACCAGGCCCGGCCCCGGCCCTTCGCCCGTTCCGGCGGATACACCGGCGCGGCGGCCTCACCGGGCTCGCCGTAGGTCAGCGTGATCGTGAGCTCGTACGACAGGCCCTGCGGCGCCACCGTGTAGGGGCCTAGCGCTACGGACCAGGTGCCCTCCCGGACCGGGCCCGGGAGATACCCCGGCGTCGCCTCGTCCGCCCGGATGAAGAACTCCGTGCGCGCCCCGCCCGACCAGCCCCGGAAACCACGCCCGCCGAGCTCTGTGCCGCGCTGGTCGAAGATGCCGATGTCCAGCGCGTTGCCCGGGGTGCCGGCCGGCACGGAGGGCTTGTCGTAGGTGTAGGAGACCTTGATCTCCCGTACCCCGGAGGGCACTTCGACCGGTACGTACACGAAGTCGGGGGACCCGGGCGGCAGGGTGCCCCGCACGGTGCGGGTCTGCGTGCCCCGGCTGCTGTCGGCGCCTGACGCGAAGGTCACGCTTCCCAACGTAAGCGCGGCGGCGGCGCCCGTCACGAACAGAGCGCGTCTTCCCAGGCCCGCGTGGTCGTTCTCGCACATGCTGCTGCTCCCCAGGTCGTCGTGGATGACATGGCGTGGGTGGTGCAGTGGTGGTGCGTGCAACCCTGGTATTCAGCCGTGAACTGCCGTGCAAGGGAAGGGAATCGGCAGACAATCGGCAGGCGAGGGGCCGCTGAGCGGCAGCCGAGCGGAGGGCAGCCGAGCGGAGGGCGACGGGCGGGGGCGGCTGGGCGAGGGCGACTGGGCGGCGGCTGGGCGGGGGCGGCTGGGCCGGGGTGCGACGGTCGCCGCAGTGGCTCAAATGTGCCGACCGGTCGGTATGGACATCGGGTCGTGAGCGCGGTACAGATGCAGTCATGCGCATCTCCGTCACGATCTTCCTCACCGACGAGACGATCACCCCGACCCGGCTCGCCCGTGAGCTGGAGCAGCGGGGATTCGCCGGGCTGTATCTGCCCGAGCACACCCACATCCCCGTCGAGCGGACCACCCCATACCCGGCCGGCGGCGACCTGCCGCCCGAGTACGGCCGCACCCTCGACCCCTTCGTCGCGCTCGGCCAGGCGGCCGCCGTCACCGAACGGCTCGGCCTCGGCACCGGCATCACGCTGGTCGCCCAGCACGACCCGATCGACCTGGCCAAGCAGATCGCCACCCTGGACCACCTGTCGGGCGGGCGCTTCACCCTCGGCCTCGGCTTCGGCTGGAACGTGGAGGAGGCCGCCGACCACGGCGTCCACTGGGCCTCGCGCCGCGAACTCGTCCGCGACCGGATGGCCCTGATGCGGGCGCTGTGGGCGGACGAACCGACCTCGTACGAAGGGGAGTTCGGTGCGGTCCGCGCCAGTTTCGCCTACCCCAAACCCGCACAGAAGCCTCGTGGGCCGAAGGTCGTCGGGCCGCGGACGCTCGTCGGCGGAGCCGCCGGGCCGAAGCTGTTCGCGCACATCAGCGAGTACGCCGACGGATGGCTGCCCATCGGAGGGCGCGGACTGTCCGAAAGTGTTCCCCGGCTACGGCAGGTCTGGGCGGACGCTGGGCGGGACCCCGGCGCGCTCCAGGTCGTGCCGTACGCCGTGTTTCCCAACGCCGGGAAGCTCGCGCACTACGCGGACCTGGGGATCGAGGAGGTGGTGGTGCAGTTGCCGCCGGACGGGGAGGCAGGGGTGCTGCGGGCGCTGGACGAGTATGCCGCGTACCTGTAGCCGGGCGGGCGGACAGCCGCCCCGGGGGCGCGGGGCCGTGTCGATGTGCGGCTCCGCCACGGGGCGCGACCAGCTGCGACGCGCCCGCGCCCGGCCATGCGCGGCACCTCCCGGGACCGTCCCCGACCCCACGAATCTCGAACGTATGCTCAAGGAATGACGACTCCCGCGTCCCCCGGAACCGGCCCGACCGAGAACTCCCTGCGCCGTGCCCTCAAACGCGCCCGGGACGGCGTAGCGCTCGACGTCTCCGAGGCGGCCGTACTGCTCCAGGCCCGCGGCGAGGCACTCGACGACCTCGCCGCGTCCGCCGCGCGGGTGCGGGACGCGGGCCTGGAGGCCGCCGGCCGCCCCGGCGTCATCACCTACTCCAAGAGCGTCTTCATCCCGCTGACCCGGCTGTGCCGCGACAAGTGCCACTACTGCACCTTCGTCACCGTCCCCGGCAAGCTGCGCCGCGCCGGGCACGGGATGTTCATGTCGCCGGACGAGGTCCTCGACATCGCCCGCAGGGGCGCCGCGCTCGGCTGCAAGGAAGCCCTCATCACCCTCGGCGACAAACCCGAGGACCGCTGGCCCGAGGCGCGCGAATGGCTGGACGCGCACGGCTACGACGACACCATCGCCTACGTCCGCGCCATCTCCATCCGCATCCTGGAGGAGACCGGCCTGCTGCCGCACCTCAACCCGGGCGTCATGACCTGGACCGACTTCCAGCGTCTGAAGCCGGTCGCCCCGTCCATGGGCATGATGCTGGAGACGACGGCGACCCGGCTGTGGTCCGAGCCCGGCGGCCCGCACCACGGCTCCCCGGACAAGGAACCGGCCGTGCGCCTGCGCGTCCTGGAGGACGCGGGCCGCTCCTCCGTGCCCTTCACCTCCGGGATCCTCATCGGGATCGGCGAGACGTACGAGGAGCGCGCCGAGTCGCTGTTCGCGCTGCGGAAGATCTCCCGGGCCTACCACGGCATCCAGGAACTGATCATCCAGAACTTCCGCGCCAAGCCGGACACCGCGATGCGCGGCATGCCGGACGCGGAACTCGACGAACTGGTCGCCACGGTCGCCGTCGCCCGGCACATCATGGGCCCGAGCGCCTGCCTCCAGGCCCCGCCGAACCTGGTCGACTCCGAGTACGAGCGGCTCATCCACGCCGGCATCGACGACTGGGGCGGCGTCTCCCCGCTGACCATCGACCACGTCAACCCCGAGCGCCCCTGGCCGCAGATCGAGGAGCTCGCCGAACGCTCGGCGACGGCCGGCTTCGAGCTGCGCGAACGCCTCTGCGTCTACCCGGAGTTCGTCCAGCGCGGCGAGCCCTGGCTGGACCCGCGACTGCGCCCGCACGTACGGGCACTCGCCGACCCGGAGACCGGCCTGGCGCGTCCGGACGCCGTGGTCGAGGGGCATCCGTGGCAGGAGCCGGAGGAGGCGTTCGTCGCCTCCGGACGGACGGATCTGCACTCCACGATCGACACCGAGGGCCGTACCTCCGACCGCCGGGACGACTTCGACGAGGTGTACGGCGACTGGGGCGCCCTGCGCGAGGCGGCGGCGCCCGGGATGGCGCCGGAGCGCATCGACACCGACGTACGCCAGGCACTGGCGACCGCGGCCGACGACCCGACCCGGCTGACCGACGCGGAGGCGCTGGCACTGCTGCACGCGGACGGCCCGGCGCTGGACGCGTTGTGCAAGATCGCCGACGACGTCCGGGCATCGGTGGTCGGCGACGACGTCACGTACATCGTCACCCGGAACATCAACTTCACCAACGTCTGCTACACCGGCTGCCGGTTCTGCGCCTTCGCCCAGCGCCGCACCGACGCCGACGCCTACACCCTGTCCCTGGACCAGGTCGCCGACCGCGCCCAGCAGGCATGGGACGTGGGCGCGGTGGAGGTCTGCATGCAGGGCGGCATCCACCCGGACCTGCCCGGCACGGCGTACTTCGACATCGCGAAGGCGGTGAAGGCGCGCGTCCCCGGCATGCATGTGCACGCCTTCTCACCGATGGAGGTCGTCAACGGCGCCACCAGGACGGGCCTTTCGATCCGCGAGTGGCTGACGGCGGCGAAGGAGGCGGGCCTGGACTCCCTCCCCGGCACCGCCGCCGAGATCCTCGACGACGAGGTCCGCTGGATCCTGACCAAGGGCAAGCTGCCGACGGCCACCTGGATCGAGGTGATCACGACGGCGCACGAACTCGGCATCCGTTCCTCCTCGACGATGATGTACGGCCATGTCGACCAGCCCCGCCACTGGCTCGGCCATCTGCGCACCCTGGCCGGCATCCAGCAACGCACGGGCGGCTTCACGGAGTTCGTGACGCTGCCGTTCATCCACACCAACGCACCGGTGTACCTGGCGGGCATCGCGCGCCCCGGCCCGACGATCCGCGACAACCGGGCGGTCACGGCGATGGCCCGGCTGCTGCTGCACCCGCACATCCCCAACATCCAGACCAGCTGGGTCAAACTGGGCACACAGGGCGCGGCCGAGATGCTCCGCTCCGGCGCCAACGACCTGGGCGGCACCCTGATGGAGGAGACGATCTCGCGGATGGCGGGGTCGTCGTACGGCTCGTACAAGTCGGTGCGGGACCTGGTGGCCGTCGCCGAGGCGGCCGGGCGCCCCGCCAAGCCCCGCACCACGCTGTACGGCGAGGTTCCCGAGGAGCGGCAGCGCGCGGCGGCGGCCTCGGACGGGCATCTGCCGGAGCTGCTGCCGGTACTGGACTGAGCGGTCCGGGCCGGCCCAGTCCGGCCCGGACCGGGTGCATCAGCAGCTGACCGGCTGAGGAAGTCCGCCGCGCAGGGGTCGGTACGATGATCCGACCCCTGCCGGAGGGGTTCCATAGCTTTCCGTAGCCGAGGAGATGCGTGCCCGTGCCTGCTCCCAAGGTCTGGGTGACCGGTCTGACGGTGGGAGCGATATCCGCCGTCGCCGTCCTGGCCGTGCAGGCCGACAAGGGCCCGCACCCGAAGGCCCCGGCGAGAGCAGCCCGGCCGAGCGCGTCGGCGCCGGCCGGCGCGACCCCGTCCCCGCCCAAGTCCGCCGCGCCCGCCGCGGTGCCCGACGACTCGGGCACCGGACGCCGGATCGTCTACTCCCTGCGCCACAAGCGGGTCTGGCTGGTCGACGCGAGCGACGCGACCCGCCGTTCCTTCGCCGTCTGGCCGGGCACGGTGAACCCGGACCCCGGCAGCTACGCGGTGTCCTCCCGCAACGAGGCGACCACCGGATCGGACGGCGTGGAGATCGAGAACATCCTCTACTTCACCGCGAAGTCCGGCATCTCCATAGCCTTCTCGAACGCCGTGGACGGCTCCTCGCCCCCGCCCGCCGACGGCAAGCAGACCGGCGGGGTGCGGATGCGCGCCGCCGACGGGGCGGCGCTGTGGACCTTCGGGGAGAAGGGCACCACGGTGGTCGTGGTCGAGTAGGGCGACGTCGCGCAGGGCGACCGCTACATCCTTCGATGTACGCCAGGATCGACTTCGCTCACGATGATTAGGCCCGACGCCGCCGTGACCATGGACGCATGACGCACACGGACGCGACGATCCCGCAGGAATCTCGGTCCACGCCGGCCGCCGCCCGGCGGCTCCCCCTCCTCGACGTACTGCGCGGCGTGGCCATTCTGGGCACCCTCATGACGAACGTGTGGATCTTCACCGGTCCCGGCGCGGAGTGGGGAGCCCTGCAATCGGAACCCTCCACCGGCGTCGTGGGCGGCGTGTTCAGCGTGCTGGCGAACGGCAAGTTCCTGTCGCTGCTGACGATCCTGTTCGGCGTCGGACTGGCCATCCAGTACCGCTCGGCCGAGCGGCGCGGACAGCCCTGGCCGGGGCGCTACCGATGGCGGGCGCTGTTTCTCTTCGCCGAGGGCACGGTGCATTTCGTGCTGGTCTTCGCCTGGGACGTACTGATGGGATACGCGGTCACCGCCCTCCTGGTGGCCTGGTTGCTGACCCGCTCCGAGCGGGCCCGGCGACGGGTCATGTGGTGGGCCGCCGGCATCCATCTGACGCTGATGGCCCTGCTGTCGGCGGTCCTGATCCTGAGCGGCGACAACGCGGACGACCCGGTGTCCGGTGAGGTCGTCGACCTCTACGCGCACGGCAGCTACCCGGAGCAGATCGCCTTCCGCCTGGAGAACGCGCTCGCGCTGCGCATGGAGCCCGTGCTCACCTTCTTCCTGCTGCTCTTCCTCTTCCTGCTGGGCGTACGGCTGTTCCGGGCGGGTGCGTTCGGCGCCGACGGGACGGGGCGCCGGCTGCGCTCCCGGCTGCTGGTGTGGGGGCTGGGCCTCGGGCTGCCCCTCAACGTGGCGGCGACCCTGGCCGGCCCGGACCTCTTCCTCCTGGCCAGGTACGGCACCGCCCCGCTGCTGGCCCTCGGGTACATCGGCCTGATCGGCGCGATCGTGGACCGGGTCCGCCGCCCGGGTCCGCTGATGACGGGCCTGACCTCCGTCGGCCGCACCGCCCTGTCCGGCTACGTCCTGCAGAACGTGCTGTGCGTGCTCGTCTCCTACGGCATCGGCCTGGGCCTTGCCGAGCGGCTCGGCGGCACCGGCCCGTGGTGGGTGGTGGGACTGTGGGCCGCGGTCTGCGCGGTGCTGATGGTGGGTGCCACGCTGTGGCTGCGGCGCTTTGCCGCAGGGCCCCTGGAGGCGCTCCAGAAGCGGGCCCTGCGCCACTGACACGCGTCTCAGGCGTCGCCCGCCCGAGCCTGCGGGAGGGGCAGATGGATGGCGATCAGCACGATGCCGCTGAACAGGAACACCCGGGTCGCCGCGTCCAGGCCGTTCCAGTCGCCCGACTGCCACATGGCGAACCACTCACCGCCGATGGCGATGAACCCGGCGCCGAACAGCAGCATCAGCATCAGCAGGCCGTAGGTGGAGACGCGACGGGCGCGCTGGTCGTCGCGCCGGAACCACAGCCACGTCCCGAATATCAGGACCAGGGCGGCGACGGTCTCCCAGACGATGATGGCGACGTAGGCGGCGTCCTGAAGTCCCTTGCTGGTGACGGCTCTCCACATCAGATCCTCGTCCTTGAAAGTCGTATCCATCGCCAGGACGTGCCGCACGAACTGCTGGTTCGTGCCGAAGTCGGTGATGTTCCCGAACGCCACGAGGGCGATGTAGAGGGCCACACTGCCGGTGAGGAGGGTGGCGGCGAGATGAAGTGCGCTGCGTGGGGGTGTCGTTGACATGGTGGTCATCTTCCCCGGGGCGCCGGTCCGGTCCATAGGCATTGAGCCACAATGCCGGTGCCGGATGCCGGTGCCGGGAACGCGACGGCCTGGACACGGCAGTTGATCGCCAGGCCGGGGACCGCCTACTCCCGCACACACCGCAGGAACAGCTGCGGTTCCGGCCCGGCACCCGGATGATCGGGAGTGAACAGCACGTTCTGCGCGGACAGCACCGTCAGCCCCGCCGCGCCGACGATGCCCGCGAAGCCCTCGGGCCCGAAGCTGGTGGCCCGCACCGGCTGCCCCATGAAGACCACCTCGACGTCCTCCACGTCCGCCGGCACGGTCGCGAGCACCATGCTGCCGCCCGGTCGCAGCGCCCGCACCAGCCGCCGCAGCAGCGCAGTCTGCGTGGCACGGGACATCTGAAGCAGCGAGAAGTACACGCAGACCGCGTCGTACTCGCCGTCCTCGAGCGGGACGTCGTGGATGTCGGCGTGCCGGAAGGTGGCGCCGGGCACCTGCCGGGCGGCGAGCTCCACCATGACGGGCGACGCGTCGATCCCCAGCACCTCGTGGCCCGCCGCCGCGAGCGTCTCGGCCGTCGGCCGCCCCGTCCCGCTCCCGACGTCCAGCACCCGGCTGCCCGGCCCGAGCCGCTCCACCAGCCACTCCAGCGACGCCCGGTGCGTCTCCGAGTGCGCGAACGCCTTCTCGTAGGCGGACCCCAGCACGTCGAACACGGCGGCGGCCCGCCGGGCCTGCCCGTCGTCGCTGTCGCTCTCGCTGCTACCGAACCCCTCGACGGCGGTCATGTCTCCCACTCCCGTACGTTCTCGACGAAGGCCGGTGGTGTCCTGCCGACGGCCCTACAGCAGGGCTTCCCTCTTTTCGGCCCTGCCACGACCGAGTGCGGCGACGTCCGCCATGTCACCCGGTACTGGTGGCAACTGACCACTCCCGTTCACTTCGGGCACACCTCGCATACCGTTCCGGGCCCTGAACCGATCGTCCACGGTCGATTACAGTGGCGAACTGTCGTGCGGACGGATGAGTGCCAGGGGGAGGTCTTGGTGGGTGTGACAGCCGGCGCCGTCTGGGGCCGTACCGAACAGCAGGACTTCCGCAGCCGGGTGCGTGGCACGCTGCTCGGCGTGGCCGTCGGGGACGCCCTCGGCGCCCCGGTCGACGGGCTCACGCTGGAGGAGATCAAGGAGCAGTACGGCGCCGAGGGCCTCGTCGACCTCGGGCTCGGCTACGGGCGGCGTGGCGCCGTCACCCATCTCACCCAGCTGACCCTGTTCTCCGTGGACGGGCTGATAAGAGCCCAGGTGCGACGGGACACCGGCGCCTGGCATCCGCCGACCGACCTGCACCGGGCGTATCTGCGCTGGGCGGCCACACAGCGGGACTGGGGGCCGGACGAGCGCCGCAAGGACGACGGCTGGCTGGCCCGCGAGGAGTGGCTGTACGCCCGCCGGGACCCGAGCCGCGCACTCCTGCTCGGCCTCGGCGACGGGGCCATGGGCACCCTGGAGGCGCCCAAGAACATCGCCGAGCTCGGGCCCGAGGCCACCGCCCGCTCCGCGCCCTTCGGCCTGCTCGTCGGCTGGGAGCCCCAGCTCGTCGTGCAGCTGGCCGTGGAGTGCGCGACACAGACCCACGGCCACCCCGTCGCCTATCTCTCGGCGGGCGCGTACGCGGTGATCGTGCACGGGCTCGCCTGCGGGGAGAGCCTCGACGGGGCCGTGCAGCGGGCGCTCGGGCTGCTCGCCGTGCGGCCCGGGCACGAGCCCGTGTCGGACGCGTTGCAGCATGCGCTGGGCGCCGTACGGCAGGGCATGCCCACCCCGGCGCGGGTGGAGGAGCTGGCGGCCGACGGCTCGGCGGACGGGCTGCTCGCCGCCGCCGTGTACTGCGCCCTGGTCGGCGAGGACGTACGGCACGGTCTGTGCCTGGCCGTGAACCACGACGGCCCCTCCGCCGCCGCGGCTGCCCTCACCGGTGGCCTGCTGGGCGCCCTGCACGGCGAGACGGCACTGCCCCCGGCCTGGCTGGCCGAACTGGAGGGCCGCCCCACGATGCTCGAACTCGCCGACGACTTCGCCATGGAGATGACCCAGGGCCCCGCACTGCACGGCCCCGCCGGCTCCTCGCCGGGCTGGCTGGCACGGTACCCGCGAGCCTGAGCCCTCTCCCCGGCACCCGCCTCAGTCCTTCGCGCGCACCACGTCCTCCACCGGTCCCGCCGGCGCCGGCACCGCGGCGGCCGTGCCGCCGTCGCCGTCCGTGTTGATCCGCTCGACGACGGCGAGCCGCTCCGGGGTGTCCTCCGGCTTGACGAAGCCGATGAGGACGTACAGGACCAGGGACACCGCCAGCGGGATGGAGACCTGGTACTGCAGCGGCACCCCGCCCTTGATCTGCCAGCTGATCGGATAGTTGACCAGCCAGAAGGCGAACAGGCCCAGCGCCCAGCTGGTGAGCGCGGCCGTGGGGCCGGAGCGGCGGAACGGCCGCAGCAGGCCCAGCATCATCGGGATCGCCATCGGGCCCATCAGACCGGCGACCCACTTGATCACGACCGTGATGATGTCCTTGAACGTGGGGGAGTTGACCTGTGTCGCCGCCGCCATGGACAGCCCGAGGAAGACGACCGTCGTGATCCGGGCGACCCGCAGCCCCTGCCCCTCGCTCCAGGCCCGCGCCCGGCGCCAGATCACCGGCGCGCAGTCCCGGGTGAACACCGCGGCGATGGCGTTGGCGTCGGAGGAGCACATGGCCATGGTGTGCGAGAAGAAACCGACGATGACCAGGCCCAACAGCCCGTGCGGCAGCAGCTGTTCGGTCATCAGGCCGTAGGAGTCCGAGCCGTCGGCCTTCTGGGACTCCACCAGCAGCGGCGACATCCACATCGGGAAGAACAGCACCACCGGCCAGACCAGCCACAGCAGCGCCGACAGCCGCGCGGAGCGCTCGGCCTCGTACGGGGTGGCCGTGGCCATGTAGCGCTGGGCCTGGTTGAGCATGCCGCCGTTGTACTCGAAGAGCTTGATGAAGAGGAACGCGAGCAGGAAGACCGTGCCGTACGGCCCGACCAGGGGCTCACCGTGGCCCTGGAGCTCGGGCCGGTCCCAGGCTTCGAGGAAGCCGATGCCCTTGTCGTTCAGTTCCATGACGACGGCCACGAACATCGCGACACCGGCCAGCAACTGGATGACGAACTGCCCGAGTTCGGTCAGCGCGTCCGCCCAGAGCCCGCCGATGGTGCAGTAGACGGCGGTGATGCCGCCGGTGATGAGGATGCCCTGGTTCAGCGACACACCCGTGAACACCGACAGCAGCGTCGCGATCGCGGCCCACTTCGCGCCCACGTCCACGATCTTCAGCAGCATGCCGGACCAGGCCAGCGCCTGCTGGGTCTTCAGGTCGTACCGGTTCTTCAGATACTCCAGCGGCGAGGCCACATGCAGGCGTGACCGCAGCCGGTTGATGCGCGGCGCGAACAGCTTCGACCCGATGGCGATGCCGAGTGCGATGGGGAAGGACCAGGTGACGAACGACGTGACGCCGTAGGTGTAGGCGATGCCCGCGTACCCCGTGAACATCACCGCGCTGTATCCGGACATGTGGTGCGAGATGCCGGAGAGCCACCACGGCATCTTGCCGCCCGCGGTGAAGAAGTCGCTGACGTTGTCCACCCGCTTGTGCGACCAGATGCCGATCGCCACCATCACGCCGAAGTAGCCGATGAGCACGGCCCAGTCGAGACTGTTCATGTGACCCCTTCCAGGGTTCCGCCCTGTGAACGGCTTGCCCATGGTGTGTGCGGTGGCGCGGGCACGACAAGCGCACGTAGGGTCAACAGAAGGTAAAAAGGTTCTGGGTGATGACTTGTGTTCACTTACCTGAACGACCCAAAGGGTGCGATCAGCGCATCAATTCCCCCGCGTTGACCAACAGGGACTGTCCGGTGATCGCCCGTGCCCGGTCGGATGCGAGGAACACGGCGGCGTCGGCGACATCCGCGTCCGTGGCCAGTTGGGGTAGGGCCATACGGTCGGTGAGCCGGGCCAGTACCTCCGGTTCGGGGACGCCTTCCGTCTCCGCCGTGAACCGGACGAACGCCTGCACCGGCGGCCCCCACATCCAGCCCGGCAGCACGGTGTTGACCCGGATGCGATGCGGGCCGAGCTCCCGGGCCAGGGAGTACATGGCACTGGTGAGCGCGCCCTTGGAAGCGGCGTACGCGGCCTGCTTCACCTGGGACGGGGCGGCCACGGCGGACTGGGTGCCGATGAACACCACCGAGCCGCCGCGCCTCTTCAGCGCCGGCAGACAGGCCCGGGCCATCCGCAGCGAGCCCAGCAGATTGACGTCCAGCACCGACTGCCAGGTGGTGAAGTCGGCGTCCTGGAGCCCCCCGAAGTAGGAGTCCCAGGCCGCCACCTGCACCAGCGCGTCGATCCCGCCGAACCGCTCCCGCGCCAGCGCGGCCAGGGCCCCGCACTGCCCCTCGTCGGCGATGTCGGTCGCGCGGTAGGCGGTGTGCGCCCCCTCGGGGTCGATCTCGGCGGCGCATTTGGCGAGGTTCGCCTCCGTGCGCGCCCCCAGCACGGCGTTCCCGCCGTCCCGTACGACCGCCGCCGCGACCTGGTGCCCGAGCCCGGCGCCCACTCCCGAGACGACGACGGTCTTGCCGTTGAGCAGTGACATCAGGGCCTCCCGGGCTCTGGCGGATTATCTGACGGCCCGTCAGAGTATGGGCGTCCGAGGGAGGACGGAAGCCACCGGGAGGAAGAGAGAGGAAGGGAACGCCATGAGCGAGGACACCCGCAGCGAGGTGTACGCCGAACTGGCCGCCGTGGGCCCGTACGGAGTCCGCCCCGGCCACGCCCTGATCACCATGGTCGAACCGCACCCGGGCCATGAGTACGCCTACAACCGCTGGTACGAGGACGACCACTACTACGCCGGCGCGATGGCGATGCCCTGGATGTACGCGGGCCGCCGCTGGGTCGCCACCCGGGACCTGCAACTCCTGCGCTACCCCGAGAAGTCGGCCGTCGCCCAGCCGGTCACCGCCGGCTGCTACATCTCCACGTACTGGATCACCGCCGGCCGCTACGACGACCACATGCGCTGGACCGTCGGCATCAACAAGCGCCTCAACCGGGACGCCCGCGTCTACCGGGACCGCACCCATGTCTTTACGTCGTTCCAGGACCACGAGGCGACGGTGTACCGCGACGGCGCGGCCGGCCCCCGCGACTTCCACGCCCTCGACCACCCCTACGCGGGCCTGGTGGTCGAGGTCCTCGACGCGGACTCACCCGGGCAGCGCGCCGAACTGCTGGAGTGGCTGCGCACCCGCCACCTCCCCGGCCGCCTGTCCGGCTCTCCGGCCGCGACGGTGACGGTCTTCCGGCCCACCCCCCTCCCGCTCGACCGCATGTCGTACGTCAAGCAGGTCGAGGGTGTCGACACCCGTCTGACGCTCCTGTGGTTCCTGGAGGCGGACCCGAGGGAGTGCTGGGAGGGCCGCTTCACCGACCTGGACACCGCGGTCGGTGAGACGGGCCTCGGACGGGTGGAACTGGTGGCGCCGTTCGTCCCGACGGTGCCGGGGACGGACCGGTATGTGACCGAGCTGCGCTGAGGCGGGGAGGCGTCCCGGGCACGGCCGAGCCCCCTCGGCAAGGACGGCGGGCTGGTCGAGAGGGCTCTGCCTGTACTGCTTGTGCGGTTGTTGATCGTGAGGTCGGTCGAGGGGTGAGGATCCGGACAGACCCGCCCCTTACGCCTTGACCGACGCCACGAAGGTGTTCCACGCACTCGCGGGGAACGCCAGGACCGGGCCCTCGGGAACCTTGGAGTCCCGCACCGCCATGGCCGCTGTGATCGGCGACTTGACCTCGACGCACGCGCCGTTTCCTGTGGAGTACGAGGACTTGGTCCACGTGTCCGTGGCACCCTGACGAATTGCCATGTTTGCTCCGAATTGCCAGATGTTGAGTTGCTGTCACCGCCCCACGCGGTCTCCGGACCGGGACCCGCGGGACGATTCACGCCAACGTTGTTGCTCGGTGGCGTGATCGACGCTACTCGCCAACATCGGCTGACGAAGCGACTATTCACTCGGCCGGGTGGCATATTCCATTGGAGTCTTCCACCCGACCTGGAGACGGTGTACGGTACGGCGCTTTTCCGCCCGGAAGGGCCCCTCCGGGTTCTAGCGCGCGTACTCCTTGGCGATGTCGGCGATGAACTGACGGGACTGGTCCACGTTCAGAGCCTGCGCGCGCAGGTGCTCGTACATCACGCTGTACTTCTGGACGTCGTTCGCCTTCTCCAGGTACAGGTCACTGGTGACACCCTCGATGTAGACGACGCTGGAGTCGGCCGCGTCCGGGAACTCCAGGATCGCGTACTGCCCGTTGAGGCCCGGATGCGCTCCCATGTCGAACGGGATGACCTGCACGGTGACATGCGGCAGCTGGGACTGCTCGACGAGCTGCTCCAGCTGGTCGCGCATCAGGGAGCGGTTGCCGACGACCCGGCGCAGGGCGGCCTCGTCCAGGACGGTCCACAGGCGCAGCGGGTTCTCCTCGGTGGAGATTCGTTCCTGTCGGCGCATCCGCACCTGGACCCGCTTCTCGATCTCGGCCGACGCCGTCTCCGGCAGCGCCCCGGCGATCAGGGCCTCCGCGTACTGCTTGGTCTGCAACAGCCCCGGGACGACCTGCGGGTCGTACACCCTGAGGCTCGCCGCATCCGTCTCCAGCCCGATGTAGACGCTGTACGGGATGTCGCCGAACGAATGCCACCACCCTTGCTGCCGCGAATCCTTGGCCATCTGCATCAGGGAGTCGACGATCCGGTGGTCCTCCACCTCATAGACTCCGCACAGGTCGCGGACGTCGCGCTGGCTGATACTGCGCCGTCCGTTCTCCAGCCGGCTGATCTTCGACTGCGACACCAGCAGCCGTTCGGCCACCTCTTCGGCCGTCATGCCCTTGAGCTCGCGGAGCCGGCGCAGCTCCTGGCCCAGCCGGCGTCGCCTGACGGTGGGATTGACATTGGACGCCACGGGACGTGCACCTCCGGCTGCCTGCCTTGTGATTGCCACTTTGCGTATCTGCTGTTGAGCAGACTGCCACCAAGGTGCTTACTACCGCTGGGAAACAGTGGATATGCGCTGGATACACGCCAGTTCGCCGGCTTTCCCGGCACCGGCTGCCCTTGCCGGGACATGCGGTCGCGCGGGGCGACGAGACCTCGGCGTACGTCCGCGGCTGCGGACGCAGGGTCCCGTCGCCCCGCGCGGACCAGCGGCTCCCGAACCGGGTCGTGGGGACTGCGGCGCGGCGCTGGGTGTGCGTATGGGGCATGTGGTGCGTGCTCGAACAGGCGGTGCGGCCCCGTGGTCCGGGCCCCGGTGCAGCGGCCCTTGTGCTGAGGGTCGTGGCACTGCTCTCCGGCCCGGTGGTGCGGGTCGTGGGACTGCGGCCCCGGTGGTGCGGTCGTGGGACCGGGGCTCAGTGGGCCACGACGCGCGCCATGGCTCCGCGGCGCGGCTGCACCGGAACACCACGGGCGGGTTCCGCTGCGGGCCTTGCTCCGGGGGCGGCCTGACGGCCGGCCGGGGCCGGGCTGCGACGCGGCTGGGCAGCCGCGCCGTTCTGGACGTCCATCACGGCGTGCGCGACGAGACCGCCCATGGGGTCGTGCCTGATCAGATCCCGCAGCCGAGAACGAGAGGACCGTCCCTCGTTCCCCGGATACAGGTGCTTGCCGAGGCCGACCGCGTGTGCCAGGGCGGCGAGCGCCGCTGTCCGTGGGTCCGGCGGCACGCCGGTACGGATCGCTGAATCCAGCCGGGCCCTGATCTCCCGGCTGATGGCGTTGTCCGTCGCCTGGTAACGGGTGGTCGGCAACACCCCGCACATCTGACCGGCGACGGCATGCACCATGCCGCACCGCTCGAGATGCGAGAGGTAGGTCTGGCGCAGCCCCAGCCGGGGCCCGCCGATCCAGTGGACGGCCCGTACGGGAGCGCCGCGCCTTCGCAGCAACTCCAACGCGCAGTCCAGTGTCGGATCTCCAGTCGGCCGTGGTACGACCACGGCGATACGATCCCCGTCTGGGGCTATCCGTCCGGCCAGCGCCAGCTCCACTAGCTGTGCTCCGGCCAGACCGAGGTCGAGCGACTGCGGCTGTGCGGTGGTTCCCGTGGCCGGGTCCAACGCCAGCAGCAGAAGCTCCTCCGGAATTGTTCTGCGGCTCCTGCCCATCCATGCCTCCCCGCGTGGATGAATGACAGGGTGACCCCTCTCACATTGGTCTGTCGAGAGTGCGTGACCGGTTCGTGAGGGAACCGGTAGGTATGTCGTTCTCGTCTACCGGGTGGACCGGGGGTCACGCACAGGACACTGGTACATGGTTCGGACAGTGGCACGGGGGTCGTACGGGCGCGGTGTCCGGGCGACGGTTCACGGTTCGATGGGCGCACGCGGGACGTGCGAGGCACACGGAGGAGGCATCGGTGGCGGGCGAGTCCCCCGACAGGTCGAAGAAGCGCGAGTCGTCGGCAGAACCGACGTCGGGGAGCGCGGGTCCGGTTCCAGACCCCACGGACGCCGCTGAACGCCGGGACCCCCGCCTGGCCATGACCCGCGACGGCACCCCCACACCCCGCGTCAAGCCGGACACGGCGACGAGGATCCTGACCCGACAGGACCTGGAGCCGGCCACGGAGCCGGCCACGGAGCCGGCCACGGAGCCGGCCACGGCGAAGCCCGGGACGGCGAGCGCGGGCGCGTCGGGGACGGGCGCGTCGGAGACGGACGTGGCGAAGACGGACGCGTCGGAGGCCGGGGGCGCGGGGGACCCGCATGGCGCCGGGGGCGCCGAGGGCTCGCGCGATGGCGGAGACATCAAGAGCTCTGGTGAGGGCGGGGCCGTCACGGGCTCGGGCGACGCCGACGACGTCACGGGCTCGGGTGACGCCGGGGGCGTCAAGGGCTCGCGTGATGCCGAGGACATCAAGGGCTCACGTATCGCCGGGGTGCCGGAGGCGAGGTCCGCCGGGGGCTCGGGGGGCGCGGAGGCTGAGGGTGCCGGGGTTCGGGATGCCGGGCGCTCGGGTGGCCCGGAGGCCGAGGGTGCCGGGGTTCGTGCCGCTGAGGTGGACGCGGAGGTTCGGGACGCCCAGGCCGAGGGCACTGATGCCGGTGACGCTGCCGTTGGGGCGGCGGCCGGGGGTGCGGACGGTGTGGTGGCGGATGCCGAAGCCGGTGACGTCGACTCCGGGAGCTCCGAGGACGCCCGAGGGACGGATGCCGGGAGTTCGCAGGGCTCCGAGGACGAGGGTGCCGATGCGGGTGACGACCGGCTGAGGGCGGCCGTGGCGGCTTGGGTCGCCTCGGCGGACGCCACCGACACCGAGGACGCCAAGGGCGAGGACACTCCCGACGCGGCCACGGGCTCTGGGAAGGCCGACGCGAGCAATCGGGCCGAGGGCACCGATTCCGACGATGCGGCACGGGTTGCGGAGACCGAGGGCGAGGAGTCCGCCACCGAGCCCGCTGAGCCCTCCACGGCTCCCGAGGATGCCGAGCCCGTAGCCGAAGCAGGCGAGGACCCCCGTCGAGGGGCACCTGCTCGCGACTCGGAGTCGGTGGACGGCGACGATGGCGCGCAGGGCGACCCCTCCGCGTCCGACGAGCCCGCTGACAGCGAGGACCAGCGACAAGATCGCCCCACCGACCCACGCGCAGCCGCCAGGGCCGACGGCGACGCCCCTCGGGGCCGGGGCGCAGCCGCCGCCACCGGCACCCCCGCGGCCGGCGATGGCGACAACTCCGCCGGGGTCGACGGTGACGCCCCACAGGGCCGGGGCGCAGCCGCCCCCACCGGCACCCCCGCACCCGCCGACGGCGAGAACCCCCCGCAGGGGCCACCCGCAGCCGGCGACGAGAGCCGCACGGGTGGTGCGGGTGGGAAGGACGGCGAGGACGAAGGCGAGGCCGAGGTCGAGGCCGTCGATCAGCCGACCGCCGTCTTCAAGGCGCCCCGGCCCGAGGACCGCAAGCCCCAGGTGGACCAGCCCACCACCATGCTGAAGGCCCCACGGCCCGAGTCCCCCGCCGAGCGCACCAGCAAGTTCGTCGCGCTCAAGCCGGACATCAAGCCTGAGCCCCCCAAGACACCGCCCGCCGCACAACCCCCCAAGACGCCAGCCGCCGCACAACCCCCCAAAGCGCCGCCGGCAGACGTCACCGCCGCCGTGCCCCAGGTCGGTCCCGAGCGGACCACTCAGCAGCCGCTGCCGCCCAAGCCGCCGCTCGATCTGCTGGCCGAGCTGACCAACACCCCGCCGCCTCCGGACACCCCGGTCCGTACGCTCGTCCGGCGTATCAAGATCTGGACCCCGCTGGTCCTGCTCCTCGTGATCATCTTTGCGATCGCGCAGGCCGTCCGCCCCCTGCCCGCCCCCACCCTCGCCCTCACCGCCAAGGAGTCGTACGCCTTCGAGGGCGGCAAGGTGTCCCTCCCGTGGCCCGGTGAGGGCCAGGGCTGGATGGACGTCAACGGCATCGGCACGATGGGGAACTTCGGCGAGCAGACCCCCGTCGCCATCGGCTCCGTCGCCAAGGCCATGACGGCGTACATCATCCTGAGGGACCATCCGATGAAGCCGGGTCAGGACGGCAAGAACATCAAGGTGGACGCCCTCGCCGAGAAGGAGGGCGGCTACGACAAGGACGGTGAGTCCACCCTCAACACCGTCAAGGAGGGCGACACCCTCACCCAGCGCGAGGCGATCGCGGCCATCATGATCCCGTCCGCGAACAACATCGCCCGTCTGCTGGCCCGTTGGGACGCCGGTTCCGAGAAGGCGTTCATCCAGAAGATGAACGACACCGCCAAGGAACTCGGCATGAAGAACACGACGTACACCGACGCCTCGGGGCTGAAGGAGACCACCGTCTCCACCGCCGAGGACCAGGTGAAGCTCGGCAACGAGATCGTCGAGATCCCGGCGCTCACGGAGATCACGGCCATGGGGCAGTGGATCGATCCGTCCGGGAAGAAGTGGTACAACTACAACTATCTCGTCCCCTACAACGGTGCCATCGGCATCAAGACGGGCACGACCACCGCGGCCGGCGGCAATCTCCTCTTCGCCGCCCGCAAGGAGGTCGACGGCGAGACCGTCACCCTCGTGGGCGCGGTCCTCGGCCAGCACAAGGCGCCGATCATCCAGACCGTCAACGACGTCAGCAAGACGGCGATGCTCGCCGCCCAGGACGAACTGACCTCGGCGAAGATCCTGAAGAAGGGCGACGTCGTCGGATACGTGGACGACGGTCTCGGCGGCCACACCCCCGTCGTCCTCACCCAGGACGTCGCGGCCGTCGGCTGGTCCGGCCATGAGGTGAAGCTCTCCTTCGACGCCGATGACGTACCTCACACCGCGAAGGCCGGTACGAAGGTGGGCACGCTCACCGTCGGCGACGGCACGAGCGGCGCCGTCAAGGCGCCGGTGGCCCTCCAGAGCGACCTGGCGGAACCCGGCTTCACCGACAAGCTGACCCGCCTGGGCTGACCCACGGGCAGCCCAACCACACCCGGCACGCACCCCGTCGAGGGAGCCGCCCCGGCGGGGTGCGTGCTAGCGTCACGAAACGGGCAGGTCGCCGCCGACGAGGCACGGCCGAAGAACCCTTCGCGACAGGGCCGGCAACACCGGGGGAACGGGACGCGGCCTAAACAGAAGACGGGACAGTACGGGGAGTGCCTCAAAGGTGGCCACTGCGGAGCCGACACGCGCCGACGACGCCGATCCGGGACGAGGAGCCGGTCCGCGAATACGCGTACCCGCGCCGCGCCAGGGCGACGATGAACCGCGCCCGGAGGAACGACCGCCGTCGCGGCTGACCGCCGCCGTCCTCGCCCTGCGTGAGCGCGCCCTGCGACATCCGGTGCTCTCCGTCACGGCCCTCGCCGGACTCCTGCACATCATCTGGTTCTTCACGTTCGCAAGCAGCGGCGGCGACCTCGCCGCCCAGGACGCCTGGGCCGAGTTCGTCGGCCGGCACCCGGACTCGGCGTACAACCTCGCCTGGTACGGCGGCATGCACCCGGTGTCGTACAGCGTCGTGTCGCCGTATCTGATGTCGGTCCTCGGCGTCCGTACGACGATGATGATCGCGGGAACCCTCTCCGCGGGCCTGCTGACGCTGATCCTGCTGCGCAGCCGCGTGGTGAGGAACCCGCTGTGGGCGGCGCTCGCCGGGGTCTTCGGGCTGATCTGCAACGCGATCTCCGGCCGGGTGACCTTCGGCCTGGGCACCATGTTCGCCCTGGGCGCGGTCGCCGTCACGTTCTGCTGGCCGCACCGCTGGCGCTACAAGCGGTGGGCCAAGGCGCTGTGCGCGGCCCCGCTCGCCGCGCTCGCCACCATGGCCTCGCCGGTCGCGGGACTGTTCGTCGGCTTCGTGGCCGTCGCGATGTTTCTGCAGAAGCGGCGCCCGGGTGCCTGGGCGCTGGGCATCGCGCCGACCGTCGTGGTGGCCCTGTCCGCCTGGCTGTTCCCGTTCTCCGGCACCCAGCCCATGGTCATCGGCTCGATGCTGCTGCCGCTGCTGATCGCCGTCGTCGTCTACGTGGTCGTCCCCGAGGAGTGGAAGACGGTCCGGCTGGTGTCCGCCGTCTACGCGCTCGCGGTCGTCCTGGTCTGGGTGTTCAGCTCGCAGATCGGCTCCAACATCACGCGTCTGGCGATGCTCTTCGGCGGGATGATCCTGGTCGCCGCGTTGCCCTTCACCGTGCCGCGCTCGCGCAAGTGGTACACGGGCGTGCTGGCCCTGCTCACGTTCACGGGCTGGATCGGCTACAAGACGGTCGACGACATCATCCACGCCGCCCCGGCCGCGTTCTGGGCGCGCGAGCTGGCGCCGCTGGTCAACGAGCTCCAGGAGGTCGGCGCCGAGAAGGGCCGCGTCGAGGTGGTCCCGGCCCGCTCCCACCGCGAGGCCTCCGCGCTCGCGCCGTACTTCAATCTGGCCCGCGGCTGGACGCGCCAGGCCGACATGGAGCGCAACCCGCTGTTCTACGACGACACGCTCAACTCCGCGAACTACCACCAGTGGCTCAAACGCTGGGCCGTGCACTACGTGGTCCTGCCCAAGGACGAGCCGGATCCCTCGGCGGCCCAGCGGGAGCGGGAGCTGATCCAGCGCGGCATGCCCTACCTCGAGCAGGTGTGGGGCGACGCCAACTGGCAGCTGTTCAAGGTGATCGACCCGGCGCCGCTCGCCGAGCCGAACGCCGTCGTGGAGCGGGCCGAGCAGGGCGAGATGACGATGCGGGTGAGCAAGCCGGGCCGCGTCCTCATCCGCATCCCGTACTCGCCCTGGCTGAGCGTCGTCGACGCCGAGGGCAAGAAACTCGACCCGCCCGCGGAGACGGAGGCGTCCCGCAGCCGCCCCGACGACGAGCCGAAGTCGTACGACAACGTCAACGGCTGTCTGATGGAGACGGCGCAGGACGCGCTCGGCGACCAGTGGACGATGCTGGTGGCCCCGAAGGCTGGGACGTACCGGCTGGCGGCGCCGTACGCCGTGCAGCGCGGCACGGCCTGCCCGGATGAGTGGTGGCCACAGCAGTGACGTGGTCGGCGCCGCGGCCGAGTTCCGCCGCGGCGCCCGGCGGACATCCGTCCGCTCAGCTCACCTGACCGGGAACGCCACGTCGCACACCGGGTCATCGGGCCCAGCGGCGTCCCAGTCCGCGAAGTACACCTCGCGGCACGGTCCCGCCTGCCACAGCCCCTGCTTCGGGATCCACTGCTCCACCGCCTCGAAGGCGGCCAGGATCTGCGGATGAGCCACCTGGGCCTTGCTGATGCGGGTGTAGGCGAGCCGGTGGGCCGGTTCCACCCGCACCTTCGTCTCCCAGGTCCGGCCGTGCTTCTCCACCCACGCCCGGGCCGCCGCCTCGTCGGCCACCGGCATGCAGGACTCGGCCGGCCCGTCGCTCTCCATCGACACCTCGGAGTGGTACACCACGAACGGTGCCGCCGTGCCGCCGCCGCACTCCCGTGCCGCCGCCTCCAGACGGCCCAGCGACGCACCGATCCACGCCGGCAGTTCGCCCGCCAGCACATGGCGGGTCTCGGTGATCAACACCTGTTCGGGCACGTCCACCGTCTCGACCGCGAACTTTCCGTACATCTCGGAGCTCCTCCCCGACAGTCGTCCACGGAGGTACTCGGCGAGCGTCCGCTGCCCCGCCACCCGCGTCTCCACGTCCGCCCAGTAGGCGTCGAGCCGGTCGGCGGCCGTGGCCCCGTCCGGTGCCTCGACGACCTCCGCGATCCGCGCGAGCGGCATGTCCAGCTGCCGCAGCAGCGCCACCGTACGGGCGCGTGCCACCTGGTCGGCGCGGTAGTAGCGGTAGCCGCTGGCGTCGTCGACATGCGCCGGGGCCAGCAGTCCGAGGCGGTCGTACAGCCGCAGGGCCTTGGCCGAGAGCCTGGCCCGTGCGGCGAACGCGCCGATGGTGAGCAGTTCGTCGTCCACGGCCTCATCCTCCGTCGCCGGGCGGCCTGTTCCGCCCGGCGAGGACGACGCTCGGCCCTGACCCAGGGGCAAGGTCAACCGGTCAGGCCAGCTGGCCCTCGATGGCCGCCACGAGCTCCGCGTCCTCCGGCTCGGTCTGCGGGGAGAACCGGGCGACGACATGGCCGTCCCGGCCGATCAGGAACTTCTCGAAGTTCCAGCGGATGTCGCCGCTGTGCCCCTCGGCGTCGGCGAAGCCGACCAGACGCTCGTACAGCGCGTGCCGGCCCGCCCCGTTCACCTCGACCTTCTCGGTCATCGGGAAGCTCACGCCGTACGTCGCCGAGCAGAACTCGGCGATCTCCTCGGCGCTGCCGGGCTCCTGCCCGAGGAACTGGTTGCAGGGCACGCCGAGCACGGTGAAGCCGCGCTGCGCGTACTGCTCCTGGAGCTTCTCCAGGCCGGTGTACTGCGGGGTCAGGCCGCACTTGGAGGCCACGTTCACGACGAGCACGGCCCGACCGGAGTACTGGGAGAGGTCTGCGGCGCCGCCGGTGAGGGCGCCGATCTCGACGTCGAGGGGGGACGCGTTGGTGTCAGCAGTCATGAAACGGATGCTAGCTCCGGTGGCGGCGGGGCCGGTGGTCCGGTCCCGCCACCCGGTGCTCCGGCCCCGCCGCCCACTGGTCCCCTCCCGCCGCTTTTACGAGGACCTCTCCGGCCGCCGTCCGCGAATACAGCACCGACCGCCCCGCCCGCCGTCGCTCCACCAGCCCCGCGTCCAGCAGCACCCGCAGATGCCGGCCGACCGAGCCCAGGGCCTGCCCGGTGACGGCGACCAGCTGGGTCGTGCTCATGGGCGAGCCCAGCAGGACCAGGACCCCGGCGCGCGCGCCGCCCAGCAGCACGCCGAGGCCGGCCGGGACGGGCCGCCGGTCGTGATCCTCGGCGAGCACTCCGGCACACGGATAGACGACGGCGTACCGCTGCCGCCCCTCCCACGACACCCACCCGGTCCTCGGCGTCACCGGCATGAACATCAGCTCGGCCCCGGAGGCGACCTCCCGGGGCGGATACGCGTTCAGGTTGACCTGGAACCGGCTCCGGCCGAGCCAGCGCGTCCCCGGCCGCAGCGAGTCCAGCACCGCCGCCCAGCCGCCCTGGCCGACCTGCGCGGTCCGCGCGACCACGTCCGCCTCCAGGACGCGCCGCCGACGCTCCCAGTACGGACGTACCGTCTCCTCCCAGACGTGCGTCAGGAGCGCCGCCGACCGCTCCGGCAGGTCGTCGCGCTCGAGGGCGGCGGGCAGCGGTCCGGCGAGGGAGACACGAAGGTCGGCGCGGGCCTGGGCGGGGTCGGTCGCCCGCACCCGGGCCACGACGTCCTCGAAGCGCTCGTCCTCGCCGGGCGTGGGGGTGAAGTAGTCGGCGAGCCACGACCTGCCGAGCCCCGCGCCGACGAGCAGGGCGGTGACCGGGTCGGCCGCGAGCAGCGCGCGGTAGCCGGGCATGTGGGCCCGCAGCCAGGCATCCTCGCCCGGATGCGCCCCGGCCCCGGTGTGCAGCAGCTTCAGGCTCGCGAAGGTCTCGACGAACGGCGAGACCACGAACCGGCTGCGGGCGAGGGTGTCGGTGCCGATCTGCCACAAGCCCATGCACATGCCCTTCCGCCCCGGCCCCCCCCCATGGGCCTCGCCCTGATGCCAAGCTGCCAAGCTGCCAGGAGCCGGTGCGCACGACGTTTCGCAGGCCCGCGAAACAATAACCACGGCGCCCGGCCCGCTCCGACACTCCGACGTATGCGCAGCTACCGCACCCTGTTCCGCACCCCGGAGTTCACCCCGTTCCTCCTCTCCTTCGCCGCCTCCTCCGCCGCCGAGACGATCGGCTGCCTGGCCCTGGGCACGCTGGTCTTCCGGGCCACCGGCTCCCCGCTGCTGTCGGCGTTGAGCATGTTCGGACCGCAGCTGGCGCAGCTGCTCGGGGCCGGCTTGCTGCTCTCGGGCGCCGACCGGCTGCCCCCGCGCGCGACCCTGACCTTCATGTCCCTCGCGTTCGCGGCGGGCACGGCGGTCCTCGCGCTGCCCGGCCTGCCGATCTGGGCGGTCTTCGTCGTGCTGCTGCTGAAGGGCCTGGTCGCGTCGCTGGGCGGCGGTGTGCGCGGGGGACTGCTGAACGAGATCCTCGCCAAGGACGGCTACGTCCTCGGCCGTTCCGTCTACAACATGCTCTGGGGTCTGATCCAGGTGACCGGGTTCGCGACGGGCGGCGCACTGCTGACGGTCCTGTCCCCGCGGGACTGCCTGCTCCTTGCGGCGGCGCTGTACGTGCCGGCGGCCCTCCTCACCCGCCTGGGCCTCACCCGCCGCCCGCCGCGCTCCGCGGGCCGCCCGTCCGTCGCCGCGACCTGGCGAACCAACGCCCTCCTGTGGTCCTCACGTCCCCGCCGCCTGACGTACCTCGGCCTGTGGCTGCCCAACGGCCTGGTGGTCGGCGGCGACTCCCTCTACGTCTCCTACGCCCCCGAAGCCGCCGGCACCCTGTACGCGTGCGGTGCGCTGGGCATGTTCGTGGGCGACCTGGCGGTGGGCCGCCTGGTGCCGCCCGCGCTGCGCCCCCGTCTCGGGACCCCGCTGCGCCTGCTGCTGGCGCTGCCCTATCTGTTCTTCGTCCTACGACCGGGAGTCGCGCTGTCGGCCGTCGCCGCCGCCGTGGCCTCCGTCGGCTTCGCCGCGAGCCTCGTCCTCCAGGAACGCCTGATGTCCCTGACCCCGGACGAACTCACCGGTCAGGCCCTGGGGTTGCACGGCACCGGCATGGTGGCCGCGCAGGGCGTGAGCGCGGTCCTGGCGGGCAGCCTGGCCCAACTGACCTCCCCGGCAAAGGCGATGACAGCGATGGCCACCGCTTCCCTCGCAGCGACCCTCGCCCTGGCGGCAGCCGGCCGACGGCACGCGGCGGAGGACGGCAGGGCGATGGCGGACGAGCGGTCTGCCGGGGCAGGGTGAGCAAGGGGCGGGCGAGCCGAGAAGGCGTCATAGCGCGGCCCGCCGCGAGCGAGATGGCCGAAACGTCGCCCCGAGCGAGCCGCATCTACGCCAACTCCTCGGCCCACGCACGTGGTTCACCTAGCTTGGTGGCTGTTTTGATCACCAGTGCCCACCACTCCAGGAGGCCCCACCGTGTCCGACTCCGAACACCCCATCAGCGCCGCGGCCCGGACACGGGACCGTATCGACACCACCAAGCCGCACTCGGCACGCTTCTGGAACTACTTCGTCGGCGGCAAGGACCACTACGAGGTCGACCGGCAGATCGGGGACGAGATCAAGGAGATCTTCCCCGGCCTCGTCGACGTGGCCGTCACCAGCCGCCAGTTCCTGGGACGTGCCGTGAGCCACCTGGCCGGCGAGGCGGGGGTACGGCAGTTCCTGGACATCGGCACCGGTCTGCCGACCGCCGACAACACCCACGAGGTGGCCCAGCGCGTCGCCCCGGACGCCCGGATCGTGTACGTCGACAACGACCCCATCGTCCTCGCCCACGCGAACGCGCTGCTCACCAGCACCCCGGAGGGCCGCACGACGTATCTGGACGCCGACATGTACGCCCCCGAGGCCGTCCTTCAGGCCGCCGCGGACACGCTCGATCTGTCCCGCCCGGTCGCCCTGATGATCCTCAACACCCTCGGCCACGTCGCCGACCACGACGAGGCCCGCGACCTGGTACGCCGTCTCATGGCCGGCCTCCCCTCCGGCAGCCACCTGGTCATCAGCGACAGCACGGCCACCAGCGAGGGCATGATCGCCGCGTCGGCGGCCTACAACGCCAGCGGCGCCGTGCCGTACTACGTGCGCAGCATCGGCGAGATCGCCGCCTTCTTCGACGGCCTCGACCTGCTGGACCCCGGCATCGTCCAGGTCCCGGAGTGGCGCCCGGACCCCCGCACCGCGACGGACCCGGCGACGGCGGCGGTGGACGCGTACTGCGGGGTGGGGCGCAAGCCCTGAGTCCGGGTGGGTCGCGGTCCTGAGTCCGGGGCGGTGTCATTCCCTCCGGCAGGACGGGTCTTTTTCGGTCGCCTATCGGTCCAAGGTCGCTCCAAGGTCGCTCCGATGTCGCTCCTACGTGGGCCTGATCCCGGGGGTTGGACTCACCGCCCCTGGGCGGTCCGCCCGGGCTGCGCAAAGCGCACGAATCGACCGGCCCCGGCAGGTCGGGTGAACCTCGAGAAGCAGCCCGCCCCGTGCCATCTGCCTGCTAATCTGCGGCAATTGACTGATTGTCGGCTCGGGGGGACACGTGCACATCACGCTTCGTCTGGTGGACGCCGGTGCGGACGAGTTGGGCGAGCTGGAGGACTGGCTCAGGTCCGAACGCGCTCTGCGGCGCGTACCGATCCGACGGGAGCACGCGCCCACCCGCCCGGGCGACATGGGCCTGCTGACGGACGGCCTGCAATTCGTGATCGAGGCGGGGCTGGTCGCCGTACTGGCGCAGTCCCTCATCGACTTCTGGAAGACGAAGGTCGGCTCCCGCCCGGCGGAGGACCGGCCCGCGCTCCGTATCGAGCGCGTCGACGCCCCCGACGGCACCCGGACGGTCACCGTCGAGGCGCGTGATGCCGAGACCGCCGAGGCGGTGCTTCGCGAACTCCCCAACTCCCTCGACTAGTCCATGAACGCGCAGACGCCGGACCCGTCGAGGTCACGAGCCCTCTTCATCACCTCCGGCGTGTTCAACGACAGCGCCTTCACCGACCTCGACGCGGTGGGGCGTACGGCCGAGGCGCTCAAGGACCAGCTGCGGGTTCCCGCGGTCTGGGGGATCAGCAACGCGGACTGCCGGGTGATCAAGGCGCACGAGTGGACCCGCGAGGAAATACTCAGAGCGGTCGCCAACGAATCCGAGGCGGCGGAGGACTGCTTCGTGCTGTACTTCGCGGGCCACGGCGTGGCCGACGGCGGCCAACTCCTGCTGCCCTTGCAGTACTCCACCGCCGGCATGCCGAGCACCATGCTCGAATTCGGCGACCTGATGAGAGAGGTCGGCAAGGGGCGCGCCCAGACCAAGATCGTTCTCATCGACTGCTGCCATGCCGGACTGGCCATGGGCGACCTGCCCCTGGAGCAGCATGTGGCCGGTGAGGACCCCGAGGGGTCCTATGTCATCGCCGCCTGCGAGGCGAACCGCACCGCCAAGTCGCCGGAGGACCATGAGTTCACGGCGTTCGGCGGGGCCCTGATCAGCTGCCTCGCGAAGGGCGGCCCACCGGAACAGCAGTACTGGACACCGGAACAGCTCCTGGAGCGGATCGACGCGGTCCTGACCGCCGACGGGCACCCGCTGCCGGTCAGCAACAGATCCCAGGTCGGCACGCGTCCGTGGGTCAAGAACCGCCACTGGCGGAAGCACTTCAAGGCCGCCGACCACGCGGGTCCCGGGGCGGACCAGGACACCCCGCTGCCGGCGCAGACCGGGGCGGTCCGGTACCTCGGCCCCGACCCGCTGCCGCTCCCGATCCCCTTCCTCGGCCGGGACACCCTGCTGGACAAGGCCCGTCGACGCGTCCACATGGGCAAGGTCCTGCCCGTGACCGGAGGCGAGCAGGTGGGCAAGTCCGCGCTGCTCACCGCCCTCGTGGCCGACGCCGACTCGTTCGACCAGCTCCCTCTGCCCCCCGTGGTGCTGGAGATCGAACCCAGCTCGGCGGCCGAGAGCCCGCTGCTGGAGGCGGTCGCCAGAGCCCTGCACCAGACCCTCGACGACAGTGAGCTGTCGGCGACGGTCGCCCCCAGGACGGACAGCCTGCTCGGACTCGTACTGCCCCGCCAGGTCAAGGGCAGAAGCCTGATCCTCGTCGTCAAGGCGTCCCACATCGACCTCACGCGTCCCGAACTCCGGGCTGAGCTCGCGGAGTTGCGCGAGTGGGACGTTTTCAAACGCGCCGCCGTCATCGTGGAGACCACCGACTCCGATCAGATCGACGGGGGACTCTGGCGGCCGTTCGACGTACCGGCGCTGACGACCCCCGACGCCCACGTGCTCATCCGTGACTGGCTCACCGGCGAGAACCTCGTCACGGACGTCGAGTCGCTGCAACTGGTCGACTACGACGACATAGTGCGCCGCCCGGGAATCATCGAGCGGGCCGTCCGGCTGGTCTCCCGACAGCACCGAACCGGCAGCTTCGACAACTTCCTCGCCGGACTCGACACCGGCTCCGGAGCGGCGCAGGAGATCGCGGCCGAGGAGTTCGACCAGGCTCTGATGGAGGCCGCGGAGCCGACCATCGCGGGTGCGCTGGAGAGGGCCTTGTCCATCGTGGGGAGCGACGAGCGGATCAAGGGGCAGGCACTTCTGACCGTATGGGGAGTGATGGACGAGCTCCCCGTCCCCGTGGACGTCCTGCAGCGGCTGGGGCTGCCGAAGGACGTGCTGGGGGTGCTCTTCCAGGAGGGCGTACTCGTCCCCGCCCGCCGACCCGCGGCCACGACGTCCGCGGCCACGACAACCCCGGCCGCACGCACGCCCTGTCTGGAGATCAGCCCGGTCAGCAGGGCTGCGCTCAGGGCCGATCTGCAGCGGCGGGTGCGTGCGGCGGCGGGTACAGCCGCCCCTGGCACTCCGGGCACCGGCGGCGACCCCGGCGACCCCATCGATCTCGACGGGCTCGACCAGCGGCTCACCGCCGCGGCCCGGCTGCTGGGGTCCGCCGTGCTCCCGGACGGGCAGACGGAAGGAGCCTCGGAGGACGCCGTCCAGGTCATCGAGACGCTGCGCCGGGCGACGGGGTGGCTCGACCGCCATGTCCCCGAGGGGCTGACGGGCCTGCGCTACCTGCTCGGCCTGTACGTCAACAGCCAGTACACGGACGCCTTCCTGCTCCCCGTGGCCCAGTCGATCGACGCCGCCGCGCCCGGCGGTCGGGCCGGTGCGGGCGATGGCGGTGCTCAGGCCGGTGCGGACGCCGGCAGCGAGTCGGGTACGGCACCCGGCGGGCCCGCCGATGCGGTCGGGGCAGTCGATGCGGCTGATGCGGCCGACGTGACGGACGCGGCCGACGGCGATGAGGCCGCGGGCGATGAGGCCGGGGGCGGCGCCGGGCCCGCACAGCCGCCGGCGCGGATCGACGAGCTGTATGCGGCAGCCGGCCGGCTCAACCTGGCGTCCCGTGGATCGGCACAGGACGCCGACGCGGGGGCGGTGTTCGTCGAGGCGTTCGAGTACGCCGTATCCCTGCTGCAAGCATGCGGTGATGCCCCGCCCTGGCACATGCTGCGCGCGGTCGACCAGTGCGGCTTCCACGGGGGCCGTCGGCTTCGCGTGGTCTCCGGGATCGTGCCGGCGCGCGTCAGGCTGACGCGGCACCTGGCGGCCGTGCTGCTGGAGAACCGGAGGTCGGAGAACCGGGGGCCGGAGAACCGGGGGCCGGAGAACCGGACCGTCCCGCGGGTGGACCGCCTGCTCTGGTCGGTCTCCTGGTGCCTCAACACGGCCGCCGCCCAGATCGCCGCCGCGACGACCCCCGACGACAGAGCCGACGCCGAGGCCACACTCCAGCTGAGCGAGCGGTTCCTCGAAGCGCTGCCCCCGGCCCCGGACTCCCGGGCCCGCCAGGCCCGCAACTGGCTCAGCTACCGCCTGGCGGGGCTGCGCCGGGCGACCGCGGTGGCGCCTGAGGAACGGCTCGACGCGGCCCGTACGGCGTATGAACTCGCCCGCGAGAACGCCCTCTTGACCGCCGACCTGCCCGAGCGCGTGCAGCAGTGGACACAGAACCTGCTGGCGAGCGGGTTCGCGTATGTGCAGGAGACCCGGGAGGACCAGGCGCGGCTGAACCTTGCCGAGGAGACCCTGTCCACGCTCGAGGAGATCTGGGGGCCCAGGGAGGAGTGGGCGATGCCCCTGCTCGCCGAGGCGGCCGGATTCCTGCGCAGAGTGCACGCACGGCACGCGGACTCGGAGTTGCAGTACGCGGGTGCCCGGGAGGTCCTGGCGCTCCTGCGGGACCGGGACCTGGAGTCGGGGCCGGGCGGCGGGCCCGCCACCGCCATGGCCGCGGACCACATGACGGAACTCGCGCAGGCCCACGCGTTCCTGGCCTATGTACTGCGCGAGCGCAACGAGCAGTCGGGGGCACGGCAGAGCCTGCGCAACGGCATCCAGCTCGCCCGGAAGGCGGCGAAGAAGTTCCCCTCCGCGCACACGTACAAGGCATGGCTCCGACTGCTGCGCACCATGGAGGACTGGTTCGGGGGCGGCCGTGGCCGGACCCTGCTTCCGGAGCACGCCAAGGCCGTCGAGGAGATCCGCGGCTGGCTGGCCGACGCCCGAGAGGCACGACACGGCAACCAGACGATGGCCCTGCTGCACCTGTGGTGCCTGGACAGCGACTGGCGACGGGAGGGCAGCCTGCCGATCGCGGCGAAGGGGCTGGCCGCGAGGGGCAGCTGGAACATCGGCCGCTCCCCGGAGCAAGTGCGGGCGGACCAGGTCCACCGAGCGCGCTGGGCCGCGCTGCACGCACACGAGCGGGGCTTCGGCCCGACATGGGCGCTGTACGAAGCCCGCTTCCGGATCCTGCGTGAGTACCAGCGCTGGAGCGCGATCTACGGCAGACGCCCGCAGGACGTCGACCACAAGCCGGTATGGGCCCTGCTGGACACGGCGGAGCGGCTGTTCCAGCAGGACCTGGACGTCAAGCGGGCTCGCGCGTTCTACCACCGCTACATCTGGGAGTACGGCGAAGCGGCCCGGCTGCACTTCGAGACGGCCCGGCGGGAGAGGGACGGCGACCGCTCCCGCCGCGGCCTCGTCGACGCCGCCGAGTGCCTGCTGAGCCTCGCGCTCCACCAGGAAGGGACGACGGCCCAGGAACGCGAGTCCGCGCTGCGGACGGCCGCGGAGTACTTGCAAGAGGTGGCCGGACTCCACTCACAGACCCATCGCGCCGCCCTGCTGTCCGCGCGTATCGCCCTGGAACTGGACCTGCCGGTGGACTGGGATCTGGCCGACGCCAAGTTCAACGAGCTGATCGGCGACAACTACGTCGGCAACGTGGGCCGCTACCTCAATGAACGCCGACTGCGAGCGGATACGGAGCCACGCGGAAACGCGGACACCCAGGGCGGGGACGAAGCGGATACGGATGCCGAGGATGCGAAGGCCGCCCGGCCCCAGGAGCCGTTCGCGGTGGACGACCTCCTGGAGGAACACTTCACGGACGTCGACGTCCTGCGATCCCTGGGAAGCCTCTACCTGCGGCGTTCCATCCTCAGCGCCGACCACGATCCGGAAGCGGCCCGGGCCGCCGCCTGGCGCGCCTACAACTGCTTCGACGGGCGCAGGGTGATGGAAATAGCCCTCAACAATCAGGAGAAGGTCGATACGGCCTTCCTGCGGGGGCAGACCATCACCTGGGCCGCCGAGCTCACCTCCTCCGCGTCCCCGTTCCCGGGGGAGAGCGGCCGGAAGCGCGGATGGCTGCACCTCGCGGAGTCCCTGTTGCAGTCGGCGCGCAGCCGAAGCGCGGGCAGCTTCCACAGACTGATCTGCACCTGGGACGAACGCTTGCGCGCACTGAGGAGCACCCTGAACGACCAGTGAGGCACTGGCCTCGAACACGCTCGTCACCCGTACGGGCGCCCGTACGGCCCGCCCGCCACGCCTCTGTGCTGGTAAAATGATCGACTCTGATCCGCAGCCTGTTCCACGGCGATCGGTACGGCAGCAGCCGTCCGGTGCTTGGGCTGGTGCAAGATCTCCGCGTACGCGTTGAAAGGTCTTGCCATGAATTGCTCCGACGTGCGTTGCTCCGAGCAGAGCGAGATGGAACCGGAACTGGAACCGGGTGTAGCGGGCGTGCACCTGCTGACCGTCGTCAGCCCCCGCAGGGGCGAAGGCACCAGCCCCACCGGAATCGTCGGCCGGCACCTGGCCCGGCAGCTCCTCGCCAAGGGGCAAGAGGTACGGGTGATCGCCGAGCCGGGCCAGTGCGACGGCTGGCCGGACAGCGTGAAGGTCGTCGAAGGCTCCATCACCCGCCCCTCGGACTGCGCCCACGCTTTCGAAGGCGTCGATGCCATCTTCCTCGCCGGCGCCCACCCCTCGACGGTCCAGCAGGCGTTGACCGAAGCACGACGCGCAGCCGTAGAGAAGATCGTCCTCCTCTCCTCCCACGGCCCGGAGTACGAGGAGGCATATCCCCCCGAGACCTGGTACTGGCTGGCGATCGAGAAGGCGGTGGAACACTCGGGCATCCCGTGGACCCACATCCGGCCCTCGGCTGTCATGGGTGCCGTACTCGAGGGCACCTACCCTGCGACGGGCTCGGACTGGCCCGACACGGTTCGCACCGACGGGGTCGTCCGAGAGGCCCTCCTGGACCAGGGGCACTACCCCTTCATCCATGAGGAGGACCTAGCCGCCGTAGCAATGGCAGCCCTGACCAGCGACGACTTCACCGGCATGGTTCTGGAGGCGGTGGCCCCGCCCCTGAGCACCCGGTCCCGGGTACGCAGCATCGCCGCCGCACTGAAGCGCGACATCGACACGGTCGAGCTCACGGCCGACGAAAGCCGGGCGGTCTGGCAGGCCCGAGGCTGGCCCGACGGCACGATCGACGTGACGCTGTACGCCTTGGAGGAGTACGGCACCCACTTCACCGAACTCCTCCAGTGGACCCGAGACCAGAAGCCATCCGTACAGGACATCATCGGCAGACCGCTGCGCACGTACGACGACTGGATCCGTGAGCACATCGGCCTGTTCCGCTGATGTGGACGCGGGATGCCCGAGGTTCGGCCTCGCCCGTGTGCTCGCGGCGCCACTAATGCGTGACGGGGACGACGGCGGTCCAGTTCTTCGAGAGTCCTCCGCCGGTGGTAAGGCCGTTGAAGTTGCCGAGTCGGGAAGTCGCCCCTGACTCAAGACGTGCCATGACCTTCGTCACAGGATCTGCGAGACCTTGTAGGCGATGCCTCCTTCGACGAGGTATCCCGACCCGACGCAGACTGTGCCGTTGAGCCATGCGTAAGGCTCGGCCCCCGTCTCGAAAAGCGGGTTGGTCCGGAAGTAGTAGTGGGCCGGGTCGATGCGGCACCGCTCGTCGGGGTCGGCCAGGACGTCGCGTACCTCTGGTGGGGTGACCCAACGGCCGCCGTAGGTCATGTGCAGAAGGGCGCCGTCGTGGGTGCGCAGCGTCAGGCGTACGTCCAGGGACATCGTCCCGTCGGGGCCGAACAGCGCCCAGTCTCCCCCGCCGGGGAGCACGTCGCCGTGCAGCCCGGGGCCGTGAAACGTGCCGCCTGCGGCGCCGAAGAGGACGCGCCGGCCGAACGGGCCGCTGCCGATGGGCAGGCGGGGGTTCAAGTCGACGACCATGTCGAAGAGGTGCGCTGTCCGGATCGCGCCGACGTCCTTCACACGCGGGTCCGCCGTCATACCGCGTCGCCTCCTGCGAGCGCGGGGAACAGCATCTCTCGGACCACGTCCGTCGAGACTCCCGACCGGGCGCACAGCGTCGCCAGGTCGAAGAAGAAGCGTTCGCCTGCGATCAGGTTGTCTTTGAAAGTGAATTGGATGAACACCGGTATCTCGGCGGGTTCGCCGTTGGGGACGACGCCGAACCGGTTGCCGGTCATGGTCAGCCGTGCCGTACCCCAGCACACGAGCGTGTCGCCATTGCTCGCGTGGCCGCGCAGAGCGACGCCGTAGTCAGGGAACGAGGCGAAGAACCGCTGTAACGCCTTCTCGTTCTCGGCCAAGCCCCGAGCCCTCGTACCGAAGGCCGGGGTCTCGAGAACCATGTCCGGGTGGAAGAGCCGCAGGGCGGCGGGAATGTCCTGTCGACTCTTGGCGACGGCGAGCGCGTACGCCAGTTCGAGCATGCGTTGTTGATGCATGGATGCCTCCTTCAGTGCTCCGAGCAAACAAAACATACGATCGGTCGTATGCTTGAGGCTAGCGCATGACAGGGTGGAGTCGATGAACGAGTACTCACGGAGCCGGAGCCGACAAGCGGTCGTGTCCCCAGCGGAGCCGGCGGGCGCGACCGTGGCGGACCAACGCCTCGTCCGCGGTGCCCGAACCCGCCGCAAGATCGCACGCCACGGCGTCGACATCGCCTCGCTGGAAGGGCTCAACGGGCTCAGCATCGGTCGCCTGGCCGCCGACCTCGGACTGAGCAAGAGCGGCATCCAGACGCTTTTCAAGACCAAGGAGAACCTCCAGCTCGCGGTCGCGGAGTCGGCGCGCGAGGAGTTCGCCGAAACGGTCATCCGCCCGGCTCAGACCGCCCAGTCGGGCATCGCCCGGCTCCGCGAACTGACGGAACGCTGGATTTACTACATCGAAGCTCCGCTGTTCGCCGGAGGCTGTTTCTGGGCGGCCAGCCTCCCCGACTTCGACAGTCGGCCCGGAAGTGTCCGTGACACCCTGCTGCTTCACCGCCGCACCTGGCTCGACCTTCTCGCCGGCGAACTGGATCGCGCCATGGACACCGGCGAGATCGCCCAACTGGACGTGGACCTCACGGTCTTTCAGATCGACGCAGTGTTCAACGCCGCAAACACCTCACTGCGTCTGGGGGATGGTGACGCGGTTTCCAAGGTCCGCCGCGTGGTCAACGGGTTCCTTGCACCAGCACACTGACAGGCAACCTCCGCCCGAGAGGGCCCGTCTTCGACCGACGATCAGGGCGTCCTGACGATGCCTCCATTTCAGCCGTATCGCGAGCGACCTCGACGTCTCCGAACGCATCATCACCCGCCGCTACCAGCGCCTGCGCACCCTGGGCCTGCGCATCGTCGGTCAACCCGTGGCCTCGCGCCTCGGACTGACCCGCTGGCTGCTGCGACTGCACTGCACACCGGACGCCGCCGGCAGCATCGCCGAGGCGCTCGCCCGCCGTTCCGACACCTACTGGGTCACGCTCGCCTCAGGCGGCACCGAGGTGTACTGCGCCTTCAACGTGCGTACGTCCGACCAGCGCGATGCCCTGCTGCTGCAGAAGCTCCCCCGCACCCCGCAGGTGCTGTCCGTGAGCGCCCACTGCATGCTGCGCATCTTCGTCGGAGCCACCAGCACATGGCACGCCACCCGCTTCCGGCCCGAGGGCGCCGCCCCCGTCGCGGTGGATTCCGGCGCCCCCACAGCCGAACCCCTGTCCCTGGACCCCACCGACCGCACCCTGTTCACCGAACTGGCCCGCGACGGCCGCGCGAGCCTGCCCGAACTCGCCGCAGCGGCCGGCCGCTCTCCCTCCACCATCCAGCGCCACCTTGACCGCCTCCGAGGCGAAGGCGCCCTCAGCTTCGCCGTCGACTTCGACCCCCAGCTGCTCGGCCACCACATGACCACCCGGCTCTGGCTGAACGTCACCCCCGCACACCTGCGCATCGTCGGAGAGGCACTGGGCACCCACCCGCAGATCGCATTCGCCGCGGCCGTCACCGGCGACTCGAACCTCGTAGCCAGCGGCATCTTCCGCGACCCGGCCGACCTGTACGACTACATCGATCAGCGGATCAGCCGGCTCCCCGGAATCCAGAACATCCAGACCGCGCCCACCCTGCGCGAGGTCAAACGCGTCGCTCCAGCCGTACGGTGAGGAGCACCGGCTCCGGCCGTGCCCGGGGCGGTCGAGATCCACCTGCCGCCTGCCCAGGCGCGAAGCCCAGGCTGACATCCACGAGTGACATCAACAGTGCCGGACGGCAGCATGCCTGCACGGGGGGGGGCCGTCCACAGGCCCGCGTTCACCCGGTAAGGTGGCGATCTTCGGGCGGCGGAAGCCGTACGGAGTCCTCGAAGGCCGGGCACATCATGCACCTCGCCGACCATCCGGCACGCCGACGCCTCAGCGCCGCCCTGGGCGATCTCGCCGTCACTTTCCGCGGCATGACCGCCCATCCGGACGAGCACAACTGCGAATGCCACTGGGGCAGTCCGGAGGAGCTCGCCCTTCTGAAGACGCCGGACGTGGAGCTGGAGCCCGACCTCCTGCGCCGCACTTGGCATGCCACCGACTGGACCGATCACGCGGCCGTGCTGCGCCGCATCCTGCCGCAGTTCGCCCAGGTCCTGGTCGCCGGTCGCGCGGAGCCCCTGTTCGGCGGCCTGGAAGAGGCCGGCTGTTCCTTCGCCCGCGGCCGTTGGCAGCAGTGGCCCGACCATTACGCCGGTTCGGTACGCGAGTTTCTGCATGCCTGGTGGGAGGTCAGCCTCACCGATCCGGATGCGGTCGTCCCGGCGCATCAGGTCTTCGTGATGTGTGCCGAGGCATCCGGATCGGTCGGCCCCTGGCTTGCCGAATGGGAGAAGCAGGCCGGGCACCTCAGCGACCGGCGTCTCGCCGAGGCGGCGGCGGAGTGGGAGTACGAGCTCCTGGGAGACAGCCTGCCGTGGAGCGTCGGCTGGTACGAGCACGACGAGGAGGAGATGCACGCCGAACTGGTCGCCTGG
Organism: Streptomyces sp. M41; assembly: GCF_043673425.1. Lineage (NCBI taxonomy): Bacteria > Bacillati > Actinomycetota > Actinomycetes > Kitasatosporales > Streptomycetaceae > Streptomyces > Streptomyces sp. M41. Next base: position 92,315 of record NZ_JBIMKE010000027.1, read on the forward strand.
CTCCTCGGCCACGCCGCGGTGCGGCTCCGCGAGTCGGGCGCATCGGCGGAGCTGCAGCACCGGATACGGCTGCTCGGACTCACCGACGAAGACCGCTGGACGGATCCGCACTGGCCCGGCCACCGCTACTGACGACGAGCGGGCGGGACAGCTCCCGTGGTTGCATGCCCCGTTCAGACGCGACCTCGGGGCCGGTCCGCGCCATTACCGCTCGCGGCGGCCCGGTCGCCAGTGACCGACCCCGTTGATGTCAGAAGTAGATGTCAAAGGCTGGTGCTGCGCGAAGCGGCTGCCCGCGCAGCGGGGTGGCGTCTCTGACGCTGCCTCTGCACGGGAGTTCGCAGCGGACCTCCGCCCCGGCGAGGCGCCGTGGTCGACGGTGAGCGGCGGCGCCTCGGGCAGAGGTGCGAGTCCGATCCCGGTGCGCTGTTCCGCAAGCGAAAGTGGTGGCCAGAGTAAGGGTGTAGACACCTTAGGCCCAACCGAACTCCAGGCCGCGGAAGATGCCGTGTGGCCCGGAACGCCTTGGCGGTGCAGGTCTTTTGAGTCGTTCGGCGGTGTCCGGTGCAGGTGAGCATGATGCGTTCTCGCCATGTCGGCGCGAGCGCAACATCTGCCCAGTAGTGCCGAACTAGTGTTCCCTTACTGCCTGGCGTGACCGGCCTGGCAGGCAACGGAAGGGAACACACCTATGGGTGCGACAAAGACCCTGTCCAAGGCGGCTGTTGGGTTAACCGCTGCCACTGTCGTGGCTCTCAGTACGTCCGCGGCCGTAGCGGCACGGCCCGCCACCGGCACGTCGGACCCCTCGCCCGGCTACGTGATGGTCGAGGGTCATCGCGTCGTGGAGGGAACCACGATCGGTGAGTGGGGGAAGACGAAAGACGGCGAACTGTTCTCGTACACCTACAAGGCCGGGGAGGCGAAGCCCACCACGGCCCCGGCCGCACTGGCCGCCGCCCGGTGCTCCGTCTACATCTCCGACGTCAAGTTCCTCGGCGGCGGCGCGAACGCGTGGTTCCAGTGGGAGACGTCGCAGGCATGCAGCGGCTCCTTCGGCTCCCAGAAGCTCCAGACCCAGATGTGGCGCAGCTCCTGGAGTGGGCCGCGCGGCTATCACGACTGGCGCGGCACACGTTCGACCACGAATCAGTTCATCGACTACGGATGGTCCTCGGACTGTAACGACGGTGGGGGGACCTACACCTATTACCCTGTGATGAAGGGCTACGCCAGCGGTATCGGCTGGGGCCCGACGACCCGCTCCGACAATGAGCTGCGCAAGGGATGCGGGACCAGGGAGCCGTAGGAGGCCGTATGGTCGACAACCCTCCAGAGCGGTATCCGCGCGAGGGGATCCCGCTCGGCCGAAGCGCCGAAAGCATCTGGTTCGGCCACAGCTACTCCACCGAGACACCACGCGCCCGGAAGCTGTGGTGGCGGATCAGGGACGTCCTGCGCCGGCCCGTGAGGAACAGCGAGAGCAGGTACCGGTGACGCCCCCGTCCCCGTGATGATGGGGGCCCTTCCCCGTGCGGAGCTTTCGGGAGGGCCCACATCCCCTGTGCGAACCCAGCAGGAACCGCTCGGTCAGGAGCAGCCGGGCTGATGGGGTTCACCGGCGGCGAGCCCACCGTGCGATACCTGACTGAGCGACAGGAAAAGCGCCCGTCCACTCACGCAAACGGCCCCGGACCAGGAGTCCGAGGCAGGGTATTAGTCCTCTCTGGGGGAGAAACCCCAGGTCAGCGCCGGTAACGCGTGGTGCCCCCAGCAGGATTCGAACCTGTGACACCCGCTTCAGAAGTTTTCGGACCGCAGGGTCGGTGGCGGGGACGTGCTCGTGGGCGAGTCCGGCACGCGCCTGGGGCCTTGAGGTCAGGGCTGGGTGGTGTCCACGATGAAGCGGCGATCGAGAGTGATCTCGCGCGAGAGCAGGCCCGGGTCGGTGGTCACCGTCAGTTCGTACTCCCCGTCCCGCAACGCCCCCACATCGAGCACCCGGTGGCTTCCGACCCACAGGGTGGGGACGATCTCGCCGTTCAGTCTGACCTCGATATTGCGCAGCGCCTCATTGCGCAGCGCCTCGTCGTCGTTGTGATCGACCACGTCCAGTGTGAGCGTGGCCTCGGAGAGCGCGGAGGCGTTCAGTACGCCGCTGCTGGGGATGCCGCGTATCCGGAGCTCCGGCTGGTTCACCGCGTTGGCTACCGCAATGGCGCCGATCGCCAGGGCGGCGGCGACAGCGGCAGCCAGAAGGGTGATGAGCACCCTGCGCAGGGACCGGGTTCGCACAGGGTCCGACGCCTTCAGGACCAGCCGCATGGACACACCCTTCGAGGAGTTGCTGCTGTGGGCCGTCGGCCACGGACTCGAACGCGCGGGTTTCGGCGCCCCTGATGGTGCCACCTCAACCGTCACGGAATCCAGTTCGCCCTCACCCTCGATGAAGGGGCTCACCCACCATCGCCAGGCTGTCCCAGGACGACTCCGAGGGCGCGCGGTCTGCGGCCCATCGGGCCCAAGTGGTCATTGGAACCACCTATGACTTCGGTTCAGACCTCGGGTGTGAGGCGGTAGGAGTCGGTGCCGGTCTCGAACGGCTCCTCCGGCAGCGGTTGAACAGCGTCTGTTCGGTGGTGAAGTACTCGCCCACCGTCCGGGGCCTCGCCCCGATCCGGCGCCGCAGTGGCCATCGCCGCGATCGCCGACGGGGGCTTCGTCGTCGTACGCGCACGGCGGGGTTCGGTCGGCCGAAGGGGGGAGGGCCGGCCGCGGAGGGGGAGGGCCGGCTGATGAGAGGGCACGGGGCGCGCGTGCGGCACGTTCGCCCGGCACCGCCTGACAACAGACCTTCTGTTCGGGGCTCAGGTGGCGAGTTCGAGCACGGCGCACAGGTAACCGCAGAGTCCGAGCACGGTGGCGAGCCAGACGGTGACGGTGTGCAGGGCGAGCCGGCCGGGGGCGGGGAGTATGCCGAGATGGACCAGTCGCTTTCACCCGGCTCTTGAGCACTGTGGCTCCCTTGCGTCCCGTGGGTCCTACACCGTGGGTCCTCGCCTTGTGAACCAGTCGGAGAGGGCCGCGCCGCCCTGCAGTCCCAGGCTCAGAATCACCAGCTGGGGCGTGATCGCGGACAGCAGGATTCCGGCGGCCTCACGGGGCAGGCCGGCCAGCTCGGCGACCGGGGGCACCAGGCCACCCACGCACAGCACGAGCGCAGCGACCCCGTTCACCCGGATCCGGGCCGGGGAGTATCGCGCGCGCACCCTCTTCGGTGCCCAGCCGCGGAGCATGGCGATGCCGAAAGGCAGCAGTACCGCCGTGAACAGGCCGATCCAGCACCACAGGAAAACCGCCACGTCCCGCCCCCTTTCCTCGCTTCCCTGACGCGAATTCTGTCCCCGCGCACGGTCCGCCGTCACTGCCGGACTGCGGAAGTCTCCGGCCGGCCCGACTGCCTGGCGAACGTCGCGGGCGTTCGACGCTCACCGCCCGACCGAGCAGTTCCCCCAGAGTGCGGAGAGGGCTTCGGGAATCTGCGCGACATCGCCGCAGCCCTGTGGCCCACGGGGAAAGCCGTCGCTGGTGAGGTAGGTCCAGCCGCCTGCGGAAGTGCTGCGGAAGTATTTGGTGACGCTGCCCTCGTCCTGCATGTTCACCAGTTCGTCGTGCGTGGCACTGGGGGTGGCCTGGAAACGGGTGGCGGCGTAGCGGACGCCGCCGCACTGGCCGTAGAAGAACTGCCCCGACTCCGGCTGAATATGGACGAACCGGGGAAAGCTGCGCCGGTACGCCTCCGTCACGGCGGCCTTCACCTGGCTGCCGGCGGTCAGGTTGCGGCAGTCGGCATGGTTCGCGGACGGGGGGAGGGGCGCCGCGGGAGTGGGCGTTGTGGACTTGGCCGGGGTGGCAGCGGTGGCCGACGGCGTGGGCGTGGTGGTGGCCGGGCCGGCCGTCGGGGGGCTGGTCGTAGGGGGGCCGGTCGGCGGCGGGGCCAGTGCGGAAGGCGAGGACGAGGGCGCGGAGGAGGCCGAGGCGGATACGGGTGTGCCCGAGCCGGTGGGGGAGTTCGGCGCCTCCTGGCACCCTGCCAACGCCAGGATCCCGCCCACCACCGCTACCACCGACGTACCTCTGAGACCAGGCATGGGAGTCCTCTCTTCGACCGTTCTCGACTGTTCGTTCTCGACCGTTGAAGCTACGGCTAGACACACGGGGCAGCGCCGCGGTTGCGGGGCGAGGGGGCTACGGGATGGTCTCGATTCCTTGTACGCGTGCGCTCCGCTCCTCCGCGCTCCTCGCGACGGGCCGACCCGGCAGCGTCGCGGGCCGGGAAACTGCCGTACACCGCACAAGCAGGCGCAACCCTGCCGATGGCACGATCCCGAGCATGAGCGGTGTCCGGGAAGTGACCTGTCGTCCCCATCTGAAGCGCCCCGTGTGGCGGCTCGTCGCCCTCGCGGCGGCCGGGGCGAGCCTGGCCGGGACGGGTCTGGCCGTGGTGCGCGTGGCGTACGGGGACGGGCCGGCGGACGTGTGGGCCTATGTGGGCCTGTTCGCCGCGCTGCTGGGCGTCGCGTGCCTGCACGGGGCCGTCGTCCAGGTGAGCGCCGACGCGTACGGAGTGCACTCCCGCACGCTGCTGCGCCGCCGAAGCGTGCCGTGGCACGACATCGCCGACCTGCGCGTGTACGTGCAGTACGGGCGCCACGGCGAGGAGATCCACCGTGTCGAGGTGGTGCTGCGCGGCGGACCCACGCGCCGCCTGCCCCTGCCGGCCAGCGTGTCCTCGGACGACCGGCCGGACTTCGACGCCAAGCTGGACGCTCTCCGCGCGCTGCACCGCTTGTACGGCACCCCGGAGTCGAGCCACGTCGCCGTCATCTCGAAGCGCACCGCCGGTCGGGGCACGGCCGTGCCGCTGACCCTGTGCGTGCTGCTGCTGGCGGGCGCCGGCCTGGCCGCCTGGTTCGTGCCGGCCACGGAGTCGGTGAAACAGGCGTGGACGTCGGCTGTCCCGTGCACCGTCGAGGCGCCCGCCGCGGAAGGCCCGGGGTCCCCCGTGCCCGAGCGAAGCCGAGAGCCTGACGGAGAGTGCCTGACCACACTGTCGGCCGTGATCACGCGGGCCGAGGTCGGCACGGGGAAGCAGCGCAGCTGGCTGTACTTCGCCGAGAGCCGGCCGCTGGAGCGGCTCTCGGTCTCGCAGGAGGGGGCCCGGGGATTCCGGCCCGGAGACCGCGTCGAACTCACCGTCTGGCGCGGCGAGGTGAGGCAGGTCACCGGCGAGCACCACGTCTGGCGCGAACACTTCCCCAGTGGCGGAGAGGTCGCCGTCATCGCGGCCGGCTGCGCCCTGGTCGCGGGCTACCCCGCCTCCTTGGTGCTGCTGCGCCGACGCGGTCGTCGGCTGCCCGCCGACGAGGTCCTGCCGTCGGTGCTCCCGTTCGCGGGCGCGCTCGCCGGTACGGCACTGTGGCTGCTGCCGCTCTGCTACCTCCACCCCGCGACCCCGCCGACCTCTACCGGGGCCTTCACCTGGGCGGTCGCGGGCTCCCTGGCCTCGCTGATCCTGTTCACCTGGGCCTGGCGCGCGACTCGCATCCGTACGCCCCATAAGGCCGCGGCGCCCCGAACTCCCCCGGAGCCCTCCGACGAGGACGAGGAGGTCTTCCTGACCGCCCGCTTCCTGGAGTCCACCGACTACAACCCGAACAACTTCGGCACCCACATCGTCCTCGGCGGCGGCCCGCCCGCCGTCACACCCCACCCCGGCCCGGGCCGGTTCGCGGCGAAGCGGATCCCGGTGGAGCGGCTCACCGTCAAGGACATACGGCGCCCCCGCGGCGGCGACGGTGACGGCGTGCCCAGAAGCTGGCAGATCGCCGAACTCGACGACGCGGGCCGACCGGTCCGCCTTACGGCCGCCCCGGCCGACCTGGCCCGCATCATCCAGGCGCTGAGCCCAGCGGGAATGCCCGCGAACGTCACGCACCCCGGCCTGTGACCACTGATTCCCAGGGGGCGGCCCACTCCGAAACTCAAGCAGCCGGGCCCGCGGCTGCTCTACTTCGACGACGGCCTGTTGTACGTGACCACCGACCACTACAAGACCGTCGATTTCGTCGGTACCTACTGAAAGACCCTGGCCGTGATGGCGGACGAGACAGACGGAACGAACGAAGCGGAACCCACGGTCCCCGACTCACTGGTCATTGACCTGGCCGGGGGACGGGACGCCGAGGAACTCCAACGGCTCCTCCAACGGGAGCTGATTTCCCCGACTTCTACGGCCGGAACTGGAACGCCTTCGGGGACGCAGTCACCGGCCTCGTCGACCTGCCGCACGAACTGACCTTCACCGGATGGGCCGCCTTCTCGGCGGAACTCCCGGCGGAGGCCTGCAAACTGCGTGAACTCCTCGACGACTACCTCAGCGAATGCGGTCAGTACCTCGCTGTCCCGCGCCGCATCCGCTACCAGTAGCACTGCCCCACCGTCATCGGCGGCCCCTTTCAGGCGCCGGTCTTGCGCTCCAGTCGGCGCGCCCGGCGCCGATGCGTCGAGGAACAGGTCTGTGAGAGCCCATAGCCAGGCCCGCTTGCCGCGACTGGCGTGGACGACGGCCCGTCCGCGCCGGATGATGCTGATCCGGGGGGGCGGAATTTCGGAGATCAACTCTCCGTTCGCTCACGCAATCGGCCCCGGAGGCGACGTCCGAGGCCGAGCAGGAGCCCTCGCCGGGGGAGAAACCCCAGGTCAGAGCGGTAATGCGTTGTGCCCCCGGCAGGATTCGAACCTGCGACACCCGCTTTAGGAGCGAGGTGAGGCGAGTGCCGCTCTGACCTGCGGACTGTCCACATGGGCGGACCGAGGGTCAGTCACCCGCCAGCCACCGCCGTTCCCCGTGGCTCCCCGCTGGATCTGGCACGGGTGTGGCACGGGGAACTTCTGATCCGTAGCTCTAGACAGATCGGTCAGTGACGGTCATACAGGCCGCACTTCGGGTCTACAGGGACGCCTCGGGACGAGACCGGTTGCTGTGGTTGCTGCACTTCGCTGCTGTACCAAGCATGCTGATGTCAGTTGCTGACCTAGGGACGGATGGGTTCCGTGTGCTTGTGCCACATCTGCACAAGGCTGTCGGCCTGATGGTCAGTGATGATGCCATCCTGAGCGGCAAGTTTGACAGCTTCACTCACGATGCCACGCTTCATGTTCAGCATGGCTTCTACCATCTGGTCATCTGACCGCGGGGTCCCGTGATGGCCATATTCGAGGGCTTCGGGCAAGACCCTCGCTTCAGTGCCATCGATATGCTCGAAGCTCCCGCGAGTGATCCGTATGAGGACCCGCTTCGTCCCGAAGCTGACTACCGTTCCGTGTGCCCTGGTGAAGCGGCTTGATACCTGATCAAACGACGCCATAACGGTGACAGGGTCACCCGGGGCGAGGATCCTGCCGGTTCGATCACGCATGCTGTTACGTCCTTCCTGGCCAATCTGAGGCCCCAGTATCGGCCACGCATGCAGCCTGGGGCCGGCAGAACCTCGATGGTCCAGTCAAATCGACGGTGCGCCAACCCGTACTTGGGCTCTACCGATCGTCTACGGCCATTCGGCGCTGACCGCTGATGTTCGCGCCCGTTGGTGTCAGCCGTTGGTGCCAGACACAGTGGAGCGACTTGACGGCCGGCCTCAGACTGCGCGCAAGCGACGCGTAGATGCGACGAAGAGCGTGTTCCGATCTGCATCCGAGAAGCCAGCCATCTCGGCAATCTCCTCCCGGCTAAGCCCCTTGTCGGCCATGGCTTCGCTAATGGATTGAGCCAGTGCAGGGGCTTCGGGAGGAAGCTCGTCGCTCAGTGGCTCCCGTGTCCGCCAACCCCGGTTGCTTAGAGACTTATATAGGTTTGTTCGTTTCGCTGACGTAATGACCTGTAGGTCGTATGCACGCTCAATGATGGCTTGCATCGATGTGCTCCACTCCCGCTTAAGGTCATGCAACCGACCCAGCGTGAGGTTTCTAAGCTGGGGGCGGATGACCTCTTCAGGCATCAGAAACTCCGCCGCGAAGCGAGTGGCTTCCTCCTCCATAGCCAAAGTGGGTTCGAAGGAGTGAAGACTCAGATGCCCCAGTTCGTGAGCAACGGTGAGGCGGATGCGATCGACAGGTGCCGCTACGTTGATCATCATCACTGGGTAGTCATCCACCCATTGTGAGAGCCCATCAACGCGACTGGTCCCGAAATCCTCGGCGAGGACGATGCAGCCGGCCGCTTCGACCCAACGAACCAACGACCTTACGGGGCCAATGGGCATGCGCCACTGCATCCGAACCATGCGCGCAGCATCAGCAGCATCTGTATCGATGGGATCGAAGGTTGGGATCCGCTGCTCCGCTCGCAGCGATACTTCCTCCATCAAGTGGCGGACGTGCATCCGGGACATGTTCAAGCGAGCTTCCAACTGACGCCACGTAGTGGCCTTCGCGGTCGCCCGCTTCCGCATGTGGGCGTCTACAGCCATCGCTCCGCGAACGGAGCTTGCGCCCCTGAGGAACGCAACAGTTACGCCCAAAGCCTCGGCAAGCCGAACAAGTGCGTCACCCTCAGGCTCGCGTAGGTCGTTCTCATAGCGGGACAGGGCCGCTTGGGTCACCCCAGCGGCCTCTGCCAACTCTTCCTGGGTGAAACCAAGGGCCCGGCGAGCTGTGGTGACCGCTTCGCCGAGACTGCTCATTTCGACCCATCCTCCGTTGCTTCGTGCTTCTCAGGCGTAGGCACGTTGATCGACGGGAGCGAGGGCTCGGGTGCCGTAGGACGAACCGGCTGAACCGTGCCTCCAGCTTGACCGACATCAGGCAGAGGCACCAGCCAGACCACATTGTCCTGGCCGTCGCGCAGCGACAGCACGGCCTCACCGATCTCGCGTGAGTCAGCCTCCCACTCGTACCCGGCGACGAGGCGGACTTCTTCCATTCCCGGGAACGTGTCCTGCACGCCCTGAGCAAAGAACTCCAGGGCTGTCTGAGTTGCGTAGCTGCTGACCTGGCCATCTTCACGATGCCGCTTGACACGCAGACGATAGCTGACCCCCACGACAACTTCGCGGGTGGGTTCCCCGTCACTGAGAGTGACTCCAGGATGCCCATCGAGCAGAACCGTGAGGCGAGCCCACAGGCGGTCGTGAATCCAGTTGGCCAGACCGCGCTCGCTCGCCTCGCTCACCCACGTTGGGTTCCAACTGCGGTAGGTGCGCAAGTCGTCGGCTGCAAGCTTCACCGATCGAGCCAAGCCGTGAGTGACCTTGTCACCTAAGCCTGACAGCACCTCTTGGGACGACGGGTAGGAATTCATGCCGGAAAATATACCGGCAGCAGAGATCGGCTTGTCTAGTGGATCGCCAGAGGTTCCAGCCTGTCTTGGTCCCCGTAGGTCCCGAGACTGCTCAGCCACAGCTCCCATGGCACGCCACCACGAACGCTCGATCGGGAAGGGTATCCGCTCCGTCGAGTGCCGGCCGATCCCCGTCGAAGGCTTCGTTCTGACCTCAGCAGGTCTGTGGGGTTTGACGCCTGCGTAGGAACTCAGCGCGTCCCCTCTGAGCAGGTACTTAGCAGGGGTGAGGCCCGCACGAGCCAGCGACTAGCGGCGCCATCGCTCGCGGTGGCTGCGAATGCATTCCAGACTGAGGGTGTGCTGCGGATGGGTCCTCAGAGAACCCGCAGGAAAGCCGTTCTCTATGACAGTCAGGTTGTCCTCAATGACGATGGCGCCGACGTCCAACTTGACGTGACAGTTAGGGCAAAGGCAGAGCACGTTGTCTGTTCGGTCAGGGCCGTTGTGGGGGCGCCCGAGAGCCTGGACGTGGGCACCCTCGCTGTACCTACCACCGGGCGTCTCGATGGTGATTCCGCAGACCTGACACTGATCTCTGTGCCAGCGCTTGACAGCGTTCTTCACCCGGCTGCTGCGGACGATGCGTTGAACGTTCGAGCTGACACGTTCAGGTACGTCTTTGCCGGCGGGTGCCTCGACGTCGTCTTGAGGCGGCTCGACAGGAAGCTGTGCGTCTGTGATGGCCGGGATAGGGGTGTCAAGGGCAGCTTCCATGCGGAACTGCCAAATCAGGTGACCGTCGATGCCCAGCTTGCTTCCGTAGCTCGCGACTCGGTACAGACCGTCATAGCGGTAGCCTGACTGCGGCGCGTAGATCGACTCACTCTTGCTTCCGCGGATGACTCGGACGGGAAGTCCCTGGAGGTGGCTGGTGACCAGAGCAGCGTTCCCTGAGTCGTCCAGAGACTGGTCGCTGATTTGGTTGCCGGCCCCGTCTTGCCCTCCGTGGCCGGTGTAAATGATCAGGTCGCCAAGGTCTTCATCGTCCTTGTACCCGCCTGACAGAACGATGGACTCGGCGCCGGTGGCCTTCGTGCCGCAGATGCCCGCGATGCGGGGACGATGAACCTTCGCCTCACTGGCAAGAACTCGACTCGCGTACGTCTGGCCTACTGGCACGCCCGGGATTTCACCAATCATGCACGCAGCTTGGCAGGCCCCACTGACAGCCGGCATCCCCTTTGCCTACCGACCTCATCACTACCAGGTCGATCACGGGGCGTGCCGACGTCGGGGAACCCGCTCCGTACTTCGCCTGACTGTCCGTGGAAGTTCGGCGTCGGCTGCTGCTGTTCGCGTCTGTTGGTGTCAGCCGCTGGTGTCAGTCGTTACTGTGCGGGCTTGACAAATGATCACTACTCGGTGCCGGGTAATGCCTTGGCTCGCTGCCGTCTGCCCGAACAGCCTCCATGGCAGCCATGCGAAAACTCCGTCGGCATTGCTTGGCGGTGTCGGTGGCTCGACTCAGCTCGGCACCAAAGTCACGCCGAATGGGTTCCGCGCCTGCTTCAAGATCCATGATCCAGGTAAGGGCGATGTGCGTCGCGTCTTCGATCGCCGCTGCTAGATCTGCTGCGGTGACTGCGACTTCTTCGGGGCCCTCAAGTAGTACTCGCTCGTACGCCGTGCTGCTGGACGGCGAAAAGCTGGCCCTGAGTCGCTCTTCGGCTGCCTCGCGAAGTGGCGGGCTTTGAGACAGGGCATCGCCTACCCACCACAGCGCGTCCAACCTCGCTGTGGCCTCTGCTGCGTAGTTCGCGTACGCCTGTCGCCGAGGCTCTCGCAACTGTGTTGCCAGGTCAGCACGTATTTGGCGCTCAGTCTGCTGTTGCTGAGCTACTAGTTGCAGCATGGTCTGTGTTCGCGAGAAGAATCCGCTGACCCCCGCTGCGACGGCTGAGCCGCATGCGCCGACTGCTGCACCTAGAACCGCTGCGAGACCTGCATCCATAGACACATTCTGAGGCACCCGTGGCTTGGTGACTGTGAGGTGACGATCGGTCAGTAAAACACCCCCTTGCCCACCACCCTCCCCAGCTCCCATCCCGTCCGCCGTCGACCCACACACCGTGGAGCGGGCGTGGTCCATGGCGTCCAGGTGGAGCGCGCCACTGTACGAACGACCTGGACGCCATGGGCCGCGTCTGCTCGGCTCTGCCTGGGTCGGCGGTGGTCGGGATGGGAGCTCCCCACGCGCGCCCCCTACGGACCCGCGGTCGGCAACGGCGCCCCCTCCCCATCCCGGTGCCGGCCGATCCCCCGCCGGAGGCTCGTTCTGGCGGCAGCCTCGTTCAGGGAAGAGCAAAGCTAAATCCATGGCAGCGTCCGCCGTCCGGCCGGTGGCCCGGTGCGGGATTAGCGGGCCGTACGAACGCCCGCGCATCTGGCAGCGTCGGTCCGCGTGCCGCCGTCACCACGATCCGGCCTCTTTCGGTAACACAAAGCGTCTTTGACCTGCACCGTTGGGGATCAGCGTTCGTTCCCCGTGCCCGTGTTGGAATGTGGCCGCTGCGTGTGGCGACGGGCGGGCGGCGACGTGCGCCGGTGGCGAAGACATGGAGGCGGCGCGGCGGCGACCGACCGGCGCCGCCGCGCTTGGCGCGGCCCTCGGTTGATCCGACCTACTGTTGTAGGCAACCGGGTGGAAAGGGGTGCGGCGTGGCCCCGTAAGCGGGGCGTTGAGGTCCGACCGCAGTTGGGTCTTTCCCCTCCCGAGGCCGGATCGTGGTGGCGGTGGCGTGCGGGTCGTAAGCGGGCGTTGATGCGCTTGGGGCGGAGTGTGCGGCGGTCGGGTTGGCGATGATCGATGAGCGCCGGTGACCGCCGGCCGAGCGAGCGCAGCGAGCCTTGATGAAGTAGGGAAAGTCTGTCCGAGCGACTCAGCTGGTGTGGCTGAGCGCGGTCAGGTGGCTCAAGTACTCGCGGCCGGCTGCTTCGTTGGCGTAGTCGCGATTGACGATGGCGGCCAGTTCGCGGCTGACCATGAGGAGTGATGGCAGCGATTGCCGATCACCCTTGAGCGCCCACTCGCCATAGTTCACGGCCCCGTCGAGGTCACCCTGTCGGGCTGCGACTACCCCGAGCGTGATCCTGGCCTCGGCCATACGCATGGGCGACCGCTCGGTTCCGTCGAAGTCTGTTCCCGCACGGATGACCTCGTGGGCAAGGTTCTCCGCCAAGCGGTCCTCACCGAGCAGTCGGTAACAATCCATGGCGTAGAAGTCGTACTTCGCCGGGTCCACCACGAAGTGGTTGTCAAGATTCTCGGGGTACGGCATCCCTTCGAGCAGCTTCCGGCCGCGATCAAGCGCAACCTCGGTCTGCCGACGATCGCCGAGCCGTGCCCACCCCTTCGCTTCCTGCGCGGCGAGTTGGACGGCGACACCTTTACTGGGTGCAGCGTCTGTGCCGGCCTGTGAAGCAGCGAGGATGCCGCGGTAGTCGCCAGTCGTGAGGGCGAACCATGCGCGCATCTCATGCGCCCATCCGGCGATCTCCGAATTGCCTGCCTCATTGGCAAGAGATAGCGCTGCGCGGCGCGTGCTCTCGGCAGCGGACCGCTCCCCCATGTCGTACTCAACACAGCCGATCAACAGGGCCAGCCAGCCCGAAAGGGTAAGTACCTCGCGGTGCTGAGCAAGGGTGAGCCTCTGCGCTTGCAGGCTGGCTACTCGCTTGAGCCACTGCCGGCCTTCCATAGCAAGCTGATCGCTCGGGAGGTAGGGGTATTCGGAGCACAGCCGATCGGTGGTGATCCTCAGGGCATCCAGAGTGGCGGTGTCGACATCAGAAGCTTGCAAGCGGCTGATGATGTCCAGTGTCTCCATGCCGCTGGCTGCGATGATCTCTGCGTTCCCGTCTCGCCTGTTGGCAACAGGGAAGATCGCGTGCGTCACTGTTCCGAAGGTTGCGGCAATGATCGGTTGGTAGAACTCGCTCGGCGTGACTTCGCCGGACTCCCATCGCTTCCACTGCCGGATCATGCTCGCGCCTTCGGGCAACCGCTTCGGGGCATGCGCCCGCAAGGCCGCAACGGCTTCGGCCTGTGACCACTGCCGCGCCTCTCGCTCTGCCGCAATGCGTCGCGCCCATGCCGGACGGTCGTCGCTCATGTGCCCTCCCATCGGGGTGCCTGCTTCGAGTCTGGCATCCCATAGGCCGGTGACACGGGGGGTGACAGGGGGTTGGCACCAGGGCTGTCCCCCAGTGACACCACGCCTGTCACTAGTTGCACGATCACGGAGCGCTCATGGTGGATCACCAGTCAGGCGCCGCCCTTGTGATCGGCTCGCATCTCCAACTCGGCCACTCGGGCGGCAAGCTTTCGGATCTCGGAGTGGATTGCGTTGATCTCTTCCCGCTTAACGGGCTCGGCCTCCGCCACTGCTTCGGTCGAGGGTGCCAGTACGAAGTACCCCCTCGTGGGCACGGACGTGATCAGCCCTTCGTCAATGAGGATCTGGAGCGCGTTCTTGATGGTGACCTGCGTGACCGTGAACCGGTCCGCCAGCTCACGAAGCGATGCGAGGCGATGGCCTGAGGGAAGCGGAGCGGTCGTGATTTCCGAGCGCAAGGCGTCGGCGATCTGCACCTTCTTGGGCCTCGGATCGTGGGCAGCGATGGTCATGCGTCGAGCGTATCGACTGACCCGTAGTAGTGCACCGTACTGCGCACTACCCCTTGTGCCCTAGTCTGCAATAGTGCACAGTAGAGCAAGGCGCTCAACCGCCAGAGGGCGGCGCCCCACCGCCAAGTAGTTCGCCGCCCTCCCAAGCCCCTGAAAGGGAGTTCCATCATGCAGCAGATCCCCGTGGACACCGCCGGTGCGACGTTGATGGTGGCTCAGCCGCCGCAGCCGAAGTACGCGAACCAGAAGACCCAGGAGCGGGCTGCGGACCGGCAGACCGGTGAGCTTCTGGTGACGCTGGACGTGCTGTTCGTGATGAACGGCAACGCCGAGGTTGTCAAGGTCACGGTGGGGGAGTCGGCCATCTCCGGTGAGCTGGCGATGGGTACCCAGGTGGCGTTGACCGGTCTGGTGGCGCGGCCGTGGGAGAACGAGTTCAACGGTCAGAAGCGGCACGGCATCAGCTTCCGTGCGGTCGCGGTCACCGCCGTGGACGCCGGCGGCTCGAAGAACCTGACGGCAGCCTGATCATGCGCTGGTTAGCGATCGCCATCGTGCTGGACCTTGCCGGGTTGGCGCTGCTGCTTCGGTGGCGCTACCCCGCATGGTTCTGGATGACCTTCGGTGTCGTCTACGCCACGGTCAAGGTCCGCATCCGCTACGCGTCGGTCATGGATGCCTGTGACCTGACGGTTCCGGCCTCCCGGTTCCGGCTGTGGC
>NZ_JBIMKE010000028.1:0-105980 GCF_043673425.1 Streptomyces sp. M41
CCCAGCAGATGCTGGAGACGGGGTATCAACATATCTGGCGTTGACTTTTGGCACGCTGTTGAGTTCTCAAGGAACGGACGCTTCCTTTGTACTCACCCTCTCGGGCTTTCCTCCGGGCGCTTCCCTTCGGTCTTGCGTTTCCGACTCTATCAGATCTTTCCGATCCGATTTCCTCGGTGCTTTCCAGGTTCCCGCTCTCGCGTTTCCCTTTCCGGCGGTTCCGACTTTATCAGATCCTTTCGGGCCTGACTCCCAGTCAGCGGGGCTTGTCTTCCCGGCCGTTGGGCCGTTCCGACGAGTGAGACTTTAGCGGATTCCTTGCTCCCGACCTAATCGGGGGCTGCGTCCATTCGAACGCGGATTCCTCATTACGCGAATACGCATGCCAATGAGACGACGGCAGACAGATCGACTGTCGTCGAATAGAGGTTGGTACCTGCGGAATGGCTGTCCGGGGACGACCGGAGTCGGCGCTCACGTCGGACAACTCGGAGAACACTACGGATGGGCTCCGGGCGTGTCAACTTCACGGCGCGCGACACCCTGGGGGCGTAGTCTGGGTCGCATGACGACGCGTACGTGCACCCAGCTGTGGTGGGCCGCCTGACGGCGGCCGTACGCACGTATGCACTCAACGGCCGCCGCCTCGGCGGCCGTTTTCGTATCTCCCTCCAGAGCTCCTGAGGGCGGCCGGCCGAGGCGGCGGCATCGACCGGGAGAGGGAGAAGAGATGACTCGGGTCTTCAGTGGGGTCAAGCCCACGGGGCATCTGACGCTGGGTAACTACCTGGGGGCCATGCAGCGGTGGGCTGCCGCGGATCAGCACCAGGCCGACGCGTTGTTCTGTGTCGTCGATCTGCACGCGCTGACCGTCGACCACGATCCGGCACGGGTGCGCAGGCTCAGTCGGCAGGCGGCGACGTTGCTGCTGGCCTCGGGGCTGGATCCGGAGCTGTGCACCGTTTTCGTCCAGAGCCATGTGGATGAGCATGCGCGGCTGTCGTATGTGCTGGAGTGCGTGGCCACGGACGGTGAGATGCGGCGGATGATCCAGTACAAGGAGAAGGCGGCGCGGGAGCGGGTGCGGGGCGGGAGCGTGCGGCTGTCGCTGCTGACGTATCCGGTGCTGATGGCGGCGGACATCCTGGCGTACGGAGCCGATCAGGTGCCGGTCGGGGAGGACCAGAGGCAGCATGTGGAGCTCGCCAGGGATCTGGCGGTGCGGTTCAACCAGCGCTACGGGCATGCGTTCGTGGTGCCTCGGGCCACTGCGCCGCAGGTCGCGGCCCGGGTCATGAATCTGCAGGATCCGGCGTCGAAGATGGGCAAGAGTGATGACTCCGGGCCCGGGATCGTCTATCTGCTCGATGAGCCGGACGTGGTGCGGAAGAAGGTCATGCGGGCCGTGACCGACAGCGGGCGGGAGGTCGTGTACGACCGGGACGCCCGGCCGGGGCTGGCGAACCTGCTGGAGATCCTCGCGGCGTGCACGGGCGGGAACCCGTCGGAGCTGAGCGGTGCGTACACGTCGTACGGCGCCTTGAAGAAGGACACCGCCGAGGCCGTGGTCGAGCTGCTCAGGCCCGTGCAGGACCGGCACAGGGAGCTGTGTGCGGATCCTGGCTATGTGGAGGGGGTGCTGCGGGATGGTGCGCGGAAGGCTCGGGCGATGGCCCGGCCGACCGTGGATGCCGCGTACCGGGCGATCGGGTTGCTGCCGGCGGGTGCCGGTGCGGAGGTTCCGGTGACCGTTTAGGGCGCCTGGTCGCGGGTGTGCCGGGCCGCCCCCCCTGGGCGGGGGCGGCCGGGTGTCAGCTGTTGTTGCCGGAGGCCAGCTGGCGGCTGCGGTCGCGGGCGGCTTCGAGGGCGGCGATGAGGGCTGCTCGTACGCCGTGGTTCTCGAGTTCGCGGATGGCGTTGATGGTGGTGCCGGCGGGGGATGTCACGTTCTCGCGGAGCTTGACGGGGTGTTCGCCGCTGTCCCTGAGCATCGTCGCGGCGCCGATCGCGGACTGGACGATGAGGTCGTGGGCCTTGTCGCGGGGCAGGCCGAGCAGGATGCCGGCGTCCGTCATGGCTTCGACCAGGTAGAAGAAGTACGCCGGGCCGGAGCCGGAGAGGGCGGTGCAGGCGTCCTGCTGGGACTCGGGGACGCGGAGCGTCTTGCCGACGGAGCCGAAGATCTCCTCGGCGTGGGTGAGGTCGGCTTCGCTCGCGTGGCTGCCCGCGGAGATGACGGACATCGCCTCGTCGACGAGGGCGGGGGTATTGGTCATGACCCGGACGACCGGGGTACCGGCGGCGAGCCGGGCCTCGAAGAAGGCGGTGGGGATGCCGGCGGCTCCGCTGATGACCAGGCGGTCGGTGGGGACGTGCGGGGCGAGTTCGTCGAGGAGGGTGCCCATGTCCTGCGGCTTGACCGTGAGGATCAGCGTGTCGGCGGTCTTGGCCGCTTCCGCGTTGGTGACCGGGGTGACTCCGTAGCGGGTGCGGAGTTCCTCGGCTCGTTCCGCGCGGCGGGCCGTCACCAGCAGGTCGGCCGGGGCCCAGCCGCCGCGGATCATTCCGCTGAGCAGGGCTTCGCCGATCTTGCCGGTGCCGAGGACTGCGACTTTCTGCGTCATGGCTGGGGGCCCTCCGGGGGTTGCGTCGTCCGGGTTCATCCTCGCACCGGGGGCGCCTTCCGAGGTGGCGTGTCCGGTGGGCGGGACGAAAAGGGCATCGGGGCGGTCAGGTCGTCCTGCGTCGCAGGGTCGCCGCGCCGAGGCACAGGACCAGCAGGGCGCAGCCGGCCACGATCAGGGCGTCGCGGACGAAGGTGGCGGTCATGTCGGTGTGCTTGAGGACCTCGTTCATGCCGTCGACCGCGTAGGACATGGGGAGGACGTCGGAGACCGCCTCGAGGGCGGGGTGCATGTTGTCGCGGGGCGTGAACAGGCCGCAGAGCAGGAGCTGGGGGAAGATCACGGCCGGCATGAACTGGACGGCCTGGAATTCGGAGGCCGCGAAGGCGGAGACGAAGAGGCCGAGGGCGGTGCCCAGGAGCGCGTCGAGCAGGGCCACGAGCAGGAGCAGCCAGGGGCTGCCGGTGACGTCCAGGCCGAGGAGCCACAGGGCGAGTCCGGTGGCCAGGGCGGACTGGACGATCGCGAGCGCGCCGAAGGCGAGGGCGTAGCCGGCGATGAGGTCGCCCTTGCCGAGGGGCATGGCGAGGAGGCGTTCGAGGGTGCCCGAGGTGCGTTCGCGCAGGGTGGCGATGGAGGTGACCAGGAACATCGTGATCAGCGGGAAGATCCCGAGGAGGGAGGCGCCGATGTTGTCGAAGGTGCGCGGGCTGCCGTCGAAGACGTAGCGCAGCAGGAAGAGCATCACGCAGGGGACGAGGAGCATCAGCGCGATGGTGCGCGGGTCGTGGCGGAGCTGGCGCAGGACCCGGGACGCGGTGGCGGTCGTGCGGGCGAGGTTCAGGGCGCCGGTGGGGGCGGGCCTGAGTGCGGTGGTCGTGCTCGTCGTGCTCGTCGTGGTGGTCATCGCGTGGTCTCCTTCGCGCGGTCGTGCGCGGTCGCCTCGTCGACCAGGCGCAGGAAGGCTGCCTCGACCGTCTCGGAGTGCGTACGGGTGCGCAGGGCGTCCGGGGTGTCGTCGGCGAGGATCCGGCCCTCGCGCATGAGGAGGAGGCGGTGGCAGCGCTCGGCCTCGTCCATGACGTGGGAGGAGATGAGGAGGGTGGCGCCGCGCGTGGTGGTGAGGTCATGGAAGAGGGCCCAGAGGTCGCGGCGCAGGACGGGGTCCAGGCCGACGGTCGGTTCGTCCAGGACGAGGAGTTCGGGGGTGCCGAGGAGGGCGACGGCCAGGGAGACGCGGCTGCGCTGACCGCCGGAGAGGTTGCCGGCCAGGGCGTCGGTGTGGCTGGTGAGGTCGACGTCGGCGATGGCGCGGGTGACGTTCTCGTGGCGCCGGTCGGCGGCCGTGCGGCCGGGGTCGAGGATCGCGGCGAAGTAGGCGAGGTTCTGGCGGATGGTCAGGTCGTCGTAGACGGAGGGGGCTTGGGTGACGTAGCCGAGGCGGGTGCGCAGGGTGGGGTGGCCGGCCGGGCGGCCGAGGACGTCGAGGGTGCCGGTGACCTTGGCCTGGGTGCCGACGATCGCTCGCATGAGGGTCGACTTGCCACAGCCCGACGGGCCGAGGAGGCCGGTGATCTGGCCCCGCGGGACGGTGAAGTCGAGGCCGCGGAGTACGGGGCGGGTGCCGCGTACGACGTTGAGGGCTTCGGCTCGGACGGCGGGGGTGTCGGGGGGATCGTCAGGGTGGCCGGGAGAGTAATTCATCATGTGATGAATAATGCGCCTGGCGAGGCTGGGGCGTCAAGCGTCGGCGGGCCGGGAGGAAACGGGGATGCGCCCGCAGGGAAGGCGGGCGGGAGGGTGGTGGCACGAGGGTGGTGGGCGCGAGGCGGGAGGGTTGTGGGCGCGAAGGTGGTGGGCGGGAAGCGGCGGATGGTCGGGGGCCCGCGCGGGGGTGAGGGAGGGGGTGCGGGAGGAGGTCAGGAGGTGGTGGCGACCAGCAGGTCCACGTCGTAGGTCTCTTCGACGATCCCGTCCGGGAAGGCGGTGAGGAGGAGTTGCCTCTCCTCCGTGAGGAAGGCGGTGCTCGCCTCCTTGCCGTGGACCAGGAAGAGCGAGTGGCTGCCGATGTTCGCCAGGTGTGTGTCGATGGGGACGCGGCGGCTCCAGCGGACCTTTCGGCCGGCGAAGGCGAGGCGGCCGGCGGGGGCGGCGGCCTGGGCGGCTCGGGCGCCGCTGCCGTTCTGCTCGACGACCGGGTGGGCGCCGAAGCGACGCTCGATCCTGCGCGCCTGTGCCATGTGCCAGGGGATGTCGAGAGGCGTGGTGTTCCACCACAGGGCCAGTGCGCCGCCGGGGCGCAGTACGCGGAGGGCCTCGGGTGCCGAGTGGGCCGGGTCGGTCCAGTGCCAGGCCTGGGCGTAGGTGATGAAGTCGGCGCAGGCGGTGGCGACGGGGAGGGCGTTGCCGTTGCCGCGGACGATCGGGATGTCGGGGTGGGTGCGGCGGAACTGGGCTGCCATGCCGTCGCCGGGTTCCACGGCGAGGACGTCGGCGCCGCGGGCGTGGAGGAGGGCGGTGGCTATGCCCGTGCCGGCGCCCACGTCGATGACCCGTGCGCCGGTGAGGGGGCGGCCGGCGAGTTCCTCGATCGCGTCGAGGAGGGCGGGCGGGTAGGAGGGGCGGTTCGCGGCGTACTGGGCTGCGGCGGCGTCGAAGGAACGGGCTCGGTGGGCTCGGTCGGTGCGGGAAGGGACCGTCATACGGCCATGGTGGCCGGGGTGGCCGGGGTGCGCACCGGGCTTTTGGGGACGTGGGGCGCGTGCGGCCGGCGGGATGGGGTGTCTGACGCTTCCCGTCGTCCGCCCGTGGGCAGGCAGGTGGGAATCGTCAGAAGCCCCCTACGTACGGCGGCGCTTCTTGGCCGGGTTGCCTGAGCGGCGGGTGGTGCGGGTGTTGTGCTTCTTGCCGGCGGCCTCGTACTCCTCGCGGTGGAGTTTCTCGCCGGGGGCCTCGATGAGGGAGCGGAGGAAGTAGGCGAGGAGGGAGCCGACGAAGCCGATGGCCAGGAGTCCGCGGAGTGAGGCGTGGCGCTCGGGGTCGGGGCGTTTGGTGAAGGCGTCCCAGGTGTGGCGGAAGGCGAGGGCGCTGCACACCGCGAACATCACGACCAGCAGGACGGTGACGAAACCGCCGACGGCGGCGATCTCGATGCCCTGGTAGGCGAAGCGCAGGACCACGCAGGAGGCGGCTGCGGCGGCGAGGGAGCCGACGGAGACCGCGATACGGCGGGCTGTGTAGCCGTGGTCGTGGTCGACCCAGGTCGTGCCGAAGAAGCGCAGGGGCTCGGGGCGGGGACCCGAGGAGCCCGCGGGGGTGGCCGGCGTGCCGTTCTTCTCGCTCACCAGTCGATTATGGCTCCGGCAGGCCGCGGGCTCCTTATGGGTCCCGGCGAACGGTGGACCGGGACCGGCTGAACTGGGACCGGTGCACCGGGACCGGCGAACCGGGACCGGCGAACCGGGATCGGTGAACACCGGGATCGGTGAACACCGGGATCGGTGAACACCGGGATCGGCTTGGATCAGGAGCAGCGCGGACGGACGTAGCCGTCGCTGCCCGTCCGGACGAAGGCGTCCGCGACGTACTCGCCGTCGCCGATGTTGTCCCAGATGTTCGACGTGCCGTACGGACCGGCCACGGTCGTGCCCGGTGTCTGGCAGTGGATCGGGATCCTGGCGCCCTCGGGCAGGATCCGGACGAGGGCGTAGCCGATGCCCGGGCCCCGGCGGACGTTCAGACGGACGCCCGGTGCGACCGAGTAGTAGCGCACTGCCCTGGCCGTGGCCGCCGTCGTGACGGCCTCTGCCGCGACGCCCCCGACTTCCTCGGCTTGCTCGACCGCCCCGGCTCGTGTGGCCTCTTCGACGCGTTCCACGGACATGATCGTTCCTCCCCCGTTGATCCCCATGACTGCCATGGGGTCCCGTTGATTCCCCCAAATCACGCCACGCACACATGTGCGCATGGGGAACACGGAGGCTAGCAAGCCGCCTCTGTCTCGTACGAGTCATCGACTAGGCTCCGTGCGTCGCGCGCGCGGACGAACAGCACGGGGGTGGTCCCATGGCGCCACAGCAGAACGCCGGAGCGGGCGCGGAAGCGGAACTTCCCGAATACGCCGGTCACTACCGCCTGGAGGAGCGTCTGGGCTCCGGCGGCATGGGCGTCGTCCATCTGGCGCGCAGCACCTCGGGCATGCAGCTCGCAGTGAAGGTCGTGCATGCCGAATTCGCCAGGGACCCCGAGTTCAGGGGGCGTTTCCGGCAGGAGGTGGGGGCCGCTCGCAAGGTCAGCGGGGCTTTCACCGCACCTGTGGTGGACGCCGATCCCGAGGCCGAACGCCCCTGGATGGCCACGCTGTTCATTCCCGGCCCGACCCTCTCCGAGCATGTGAAGCGGAACGGCCCGATGGAACCGCCGCAGCTGCGGCGGTTGATGGCCGGACTGGCCGAGGCACTGCGCGACATACACCGGGTCGGCGTGGTGCACCGGGACCTGAAGCCGAGCAATGTGCTGCTCGCCGAGGACGGGCCGAAAGTCATCGACTTCGGTATCTCTCGGCCGAAGGACAGCGAACTGCGGACCGAGACGGGGAAGTTGATCGGCACACCGCCGTTCATGGCGCCGGAGCAGTTCCGGCGGCCCCGGGAGGTCGGTCCGGCCGCCGACATCTTCGCGCTCGGGTCGGTGCTGGTGCATGCGGCGACAGGGCGGGGGCCGTTCGACTCGGACAGCCCCTATGTCGTGGCCTACCAGGTCGTCCATGACGAGCCGGACCTGACCGGACTGCCGCCGAGTCTCGCGCCGCTGGTGCTGCGCTGTCTCGCCAAGGAGCCCGAGGACCGGCCGACTCCGGACGAGATGATGCGCGAGCTGCGCTCGGTGGCGGCGTCGTACGACACGCAGGCGTTCATTCCGGCGCAGCGGACCACGGACGGGGCGGGCAGTCCGGTGTCTACGGCGGACCCGGAGGGTGAGGCTCACCCGGCGGCGGGGACGGGGGCGGGGCAAGGAGCACGGCCGGGGCCGGAATCGGGGTCGGCATCGGAATCGAGATCGGTTCCGGAGTCGCGTTCGGGTCGGCCGGGTGCCGTAGGGAAGTCCGCGGAGCCGTCCCGGCGGCCCCGGTTCCGGCCCAGGCGTCGTCGGCCGGCGGCCCTCGTGGCCGGGGTCGTCGCCCTCGCCGGGGTCGCCGTGCTGGCATCGGTGCAGCTTCTCGGCGGTGACGAACCGGCGCCGAAGGGCCGGGACGCGCGGATCGCGTCGGCCGGTTTCGACGCGTGGACGGCGGCACCGGCTCCCGACAAGGGCACGCCTCAGTGCACCCACGGCGCCGGGAAGGTGCTGTGCACGCAGAACGGGCTCCTCTTCGCGCTCGACCCGGGAAACGGCCGCCTGCTGTGGCGCCACCCCATGACCCCGTCGGACGTGAGCGCGGCGCCGCTCGTGGCGGGCGGCCTGGTGCACCCGGCGTCGGTGCCGGCGAACGGCCGGCTGGAGGCGCTCGACCCCGCCACCGGCAAGTCGGCCTGGCGGCACAGCGGGCCCCCGTACGGCGCGGTGTCGGCCGCCGGCGGCATGCTGCTGATCAGCGGCACCGACGGCACGGTCACCGGCGTGGACGGGGGCTCGGGCGAGCAGAAGTGGAGCCGTTCGCTGCCGGGACACCAGGCGCCGTACCTCGTCTCCTTCGCCGGGGATCCGCTGGCGTACACGGCGACCGCGGCCGAGGACGGTTCGAGCACCCGGGTCACGGCGGTGGAACCGGCCACGGGTGAGGTGCGCTGGGACGCCCGGTTGGAGGGAAGGCTGGAGCTCGCCGGTACCTCGGACGGATCGGTCTTCCTGCTCTCCGTCGACGGGGTCTACAGCGACACGAGGGCCGTGATCCGCTACTCCCCCGCCGACCGGACTGCACAGCGCGTTCCGCTGGCCCGTCCGGTGCAGCAGGCGCACGGCACGACGCGTGGGAACGTCCTCTACCTCATGGGCGACGGCGGCTCGCTGGTCGCTGTCGACGTGAAGACGCGCAAGCAGCTGTGGAGCCTGGAGACGTCCGTGGTCCGTACGTCGTCGCCCGTCGTCGACGGCCGGCATGTGTACGTCAGCGCTCCGGACGGCAGGCTGCTCGCCGTGGACGCCCGCGACGGCAGGCTCGTGGGCCAGACGCCGCCCAGGCTCGGCACCGACTCGGACCGAGTGGCGGCCAACCTGCCGGAGCCGGTCCTCGCCGACGGCCGTGTCTACTCCGCCGCCCCCGACGGCACCGTCTTCGGCGTGGACGGCCGCGATCCGTCCCAGTGGTGACGTCCCAGTGGTGACGTCCCAGTGGTGACTTACCAGTGGTGACTTACCAGTGGTGACTTACCAGTGGTGACTTGCCAGTGTGGCAGTGGTGACGGAGGGAGCCGTGGGCCCGGTGGCGTGACCCGTCCGTGCCCGGCGACGGCCCGCCCGCGACAGCGCGAAGGGCCGCCCCGGAGGGACGGCCCCTTACGAACGCTCGTGGGCGTCAGCCCAGCTTCGTCACGTCCCGCACCGCGCCCTTGTCGGCGCTGGTCGCCATCGCCGCGTAGGCCCGCAGCGCCGCGGAGACCTTGCGCTCGCGGTTCTTCGGGGCGTACGCACCGTTCAACGCCTGCTCGCGGCGCGTGAGTTCCGCCTCGTCGACGAGCAACTCGATCGAGCGGTTCGGGATGTCGATGCGGATGCGGTCGCCGTCCTCGACGAGGGCGATCGTGCCGCCGGAGGCCGCCTCGGGCGAGGCGTGGCCGATGGACAGACCGGAAGTGCCGCCGGAGAAACGGCCGTCGGTGATCAGGGCGCAGCTCTTGCCGAGGCCACGGCCCTTGAGGAAGGACGTGGGGTAGAGCATCTCCTGCATGCCGGGGCCGCCCTTGGGGCCCTCGTAGCGGATGACGACGACGTCGCCGTCGGTCACCTGCTTGTTGAGGATCTTCTCGACGGCCTCTTCCTGCGACTCGCAGACGACCGCGGGGCCCTCGAAGGTCCAGATGGACTCGTCGACGCCGGCCGTCTTCACCACGCAGCCGTCCACGGCGAGGTTGCCCTTGAGGACCGCGAGGCCGCCGTCCTTGGAGTAGGCGTGTTCGACGCTGCGGATGCAGCCGCCCTCGGCGTCCTCGTCGAGCGCCTCCCAGCGCTCGGACTGCGAGAAGGCCTCCGCCGACCGGACGCAGCCCGGGGCCGCGTGCCACATCTCGACCGCCTCGGGCGAGGGCGAGCCCCCGCGCACGTCCCAGGTCTTCAGCCAGTCCGACAGGGACGAGCTGTGGACGGCGTGCACGTCCTCGTTGAGCAGGCCACCGCGGTGCAGCTCGCCCAGGAGGGCCGGGATGCCGCCGGCGCGGTGCACGTCCTCCATGTAGTACGTGCGGTCCTTGGCGACATTGGGCGCGACCTTCGCGAGGCACGGCACGCGGCGGCTGACCGCGTCGATCTGCTCCAGCCCGAACGGGACGCCCGCCTCCTGGGCGGCGGCCAGCAGGTGCAGGATCGTGTTGGTGGAGCCGCCCATGGCGATGTCGAGGGCCATGGCGTTCTCGAAGGCGGCGAAGGTGGCGACGTTGCGCGGCAGGACCGTGTCGTCGTCCTGCTCGTAGTAGCGGCGGGTGATGTCCATCACCGTGCGGGCCGCGTTCTCGTACAGGGCCTTGCGGGCCGTGTGCGTGGCGAGGACCGAGCCGTTGCCCGGCAGGGAGAGGCCGATGGCCTCGGTCAGGCAGTTCATCGAGTTGGCGGTGAACATGCCGGAACAGGAGCCGCAGGTCGGACAGGCGTTCTCCTCGATACGGAGGATGTCCTCGTCCGAGATCTTGTCGTTCACGGCGTCGGAGATCGCGTCGACCAGGTCGAGGGTGCGGACCGTGCCGTCGACCAGCGTGGCGCGGCCGGACTCCATGGGGCCGCCGGAGACGAAGACTGTGGGGATGTTGAGGCGGAGGGCCGCGTTCAGCATGCCCGGGGTGATCTTGTCGCAGTTGGAGATGCAGATCAGGGCATCGGCGCAGTGGGCCTCGGCCATGTATTCGACCGAGTCCGCGATGAGGTCGCGGGAGGGCAGGGAGTACAGCATGCCGCCGTGGCCCATCGCGATGCCGTCGTCCACGGCGATGGTGTTGAACTCACGGGGGATGCCGCCGGCCTCCCTGATCGCCTCGCTGACGATCCGGCCGACGGGCTGGAGGTGGGTGTGGCCCGGCACGAACTCGGTGAAGGAGTTCGCCACCGCGATGATCGGCTTCCGGCCGATGTCCGCACCGGGTACACCGGAGGCGCGCATAAGGGCGCGGGCGCCCGCCATGTTGCGGCCGTGGGTGACTGTGCGGGACCTCAGCTCGGGCATCGTCGCTCGCTCCTTCAGGGACTGCATCGACTGCAGGGACTGCGATCAGAGACTTCTGACTGCTAACGAGCGTACGCCGGTCATCCAGAGGGCGGGACAAGGTGTCCGAAATACGGGACGCATGTCTCGGGGAGCAGGCACGAGAAGAGCACGGGGACTAAGGGGCCTAAGGGGTCTAAGGGGACTAGACGGGAACTGAACGGAGGCTGAGGGGGACTAAGGGGGACTAGGGGGACGACTCACGCCTCGGCGGCGTACCGCCCCGTGAGGTGTCCCTGCACGACGGGGGCCACCCGCGCGATGATCTGCTCCACGTCGGCCGACGCGACCGGCTCGATCTTGATGACGTAGCGCATCATCGCTACGCCAACGAGCTGTGCGGCGGCCAGCTCGGCGCGCAGTTCCGCGTCCGGGGCGTCGATCTCGCCGGCGATGCGGCGCAGCAGCTGGGCGGAGACCAGGCGCCGGAAGACGGCGGCTGCGGCGTCGTTGTTCACCGCGGAACGCACGATCGCGAGCAGCGGCTTGCGGGTCACCGGGTTCTCCCAGAGCCCGAAGATCGTGCGGGTCATGCGCTCGCCGACGACCTCGAGGGGGCCTTCCAGCACCACGTCCCGCACCTTCAGGGCGGGGGCGAAGGCGACCTCGACCGCCGCCTCGAAGACCTGTTCCTTGGTGCCGAAGTAGTGGTGCACGAGGGCCGAGTCCACGCCGGCCGCCTTGGCGATGCCGCGCACGGACGTCGTTTCGTAGCCGCGCTCGGAGAACTCCTCGCGGGCGGCGTTCAGGATGCGGTCGCGGGTGTCGGCGGATTCCGTACGAGGGGGCCGGCCCCGGCGTCGGGAGGTCACCCCGCCTCCACCCGAGGTCACCCCGCCCCCGCCCGAGGTGGCGCCGGTCATGGCCGGGGCACCTTCGCGGCCGAGGCCAGATGCAGCCGGGTGAAGGCGAGGGCCTCGGCCAGGTCGGCCTCGCGTTCGGCGCTGGACATCGCGCGGCGGGTGTTGACCTCGATGACGACATGGCCGTCGAAGCCGCCCAGGGCGAGGCGCTCCAGCACCTCGGCGCAGGGCTGGTTGCCGCGGCCGGGGACGAGGTGCTCGTCCTTGGCCGAGCCGCGGCCGTCCGCGAGGTGGACATGGCCCAGCCGGTCCCCCATGCGGTCGACCATCTGCAGGGCGTCGGTCCGGGCGGTCGCCGTATGGCTGAGATCGATCGTGAAGTGACGGTAGTCGTCGTTCGTCACGTCCCAGTCGGGGGCGTACGCGAGCATCTCGCGGTCGCGGTAGCGCCAGGGGTACATGTTCTCTACGGCGAACCGCACATCCGTCTCGTTCGCCATCCGCCAGATGCCGTCGACGAAGTCACGGGCGTACTGGCGCTGCCAGCGAAACGGCGGGTGCACGACGACCGTGGAGGCGCCCAGCTTCTCGGCGGCGGCCTGGGCGCGCTGGAGTTTGGTCCAGGGGTCGGTGGACCACACGCGCTGGGTGATCAGCAGGCAGGGGGCGTGCACGGCGAGGATCGGGACGCCGTGGTAGTCGCTGAGCCGGCGCAGGGCCTCCATGTCCTGGCTCACGGGGTCGGTCCACACCATGACCTCGACGCCGTCGTACCCGAGGCGCGCAGCGATCTCGAAGGCCGTCGCCGTCGACTCCGGATAGACGGAGGCCGTCGACAGGGCGACCTTCGCATCCGGGATGCGCACCACTGGTTCTGCCACGGGGACAGAGTACGGGGCGGCACGGGAGGCCGGGGAACCGATGGTCGGGCGCCCGCCGGGAGGAGCGGGAACCGGTCAGGGGTGCGAACTGGGCATATGCGGTGCGGGCGGATGGAAGGGGCGGGACCGGGGTGTGGTGGGCTTCACGCACGTGGGGCCCACCGGCGCCGTCCGTCGGAGCCGGGCGCTCACTCCACCGGTCGGTCCCCTGATCAGTCAGCGATCAGTCCCGACCAGTCGCGACCAGTCCGACTGGCCGACCTGTCTGGTCGGTCCCCGCCCGTCCGGTCAGTCCGCCGGTCCGGTCGGTCCGATGCGTCGGTCAGCCGGGTCGGTCCAGTGGCTCCGACGCGTCGGTCAGCCGGGCCGGTCCCCTCGGTCCGACGCGTCCAGTCAGCCGCCGGTCCCGTAGGCCCGACACGTCCAGTCAGCCGGGCCGGTCCCGTCGTCCGGTCAGTCCACCGACATATGGTCCAGCTTCCGCAGGATCACGCCCTCGCGCAGCGCCCACGGGCAGATCTCCAGGGTCTCCACGCCGAAGAGGTCCATGGCGCCCTCGGCCACCAGCGCCCCCGCGAGCAGCTGGGCCGCGCGGCCCTCCGAGACGCCCGGGAGTTCGGCCCGCTGGTCGATGGTCATGCCGGCGAGGCGGGGGACCCAGCCCTCCAGGGACTCCCGCTTCAGGTCGCGCTGGACGTAGAGGCCGTCCGCGGAGCGGGCCGCGCCGGCCAGGCGGGCCAGCTGCTTGAAGGTCTTGGACGTGGCGACCACATGGTCGGGCGCCCCGAAGCGGCTGAACTCACCGACCGTCCGGGCGATCTCCGCGCGCACATGCCGTCGCAGGGCCCGTATGTCGTCCGGCTCCGGCGGATCACCCGGCAGCCATCCCGCCGTGAGGCGTCCCGCGCCCAGCGGCAGGGACACGGCGGCGTCCGGCTCCTCGTCGATGCCGTACGCGATCTCCAGGGAGCCGCCCCCGATGTCCAGCACCAGCAGCTTGCCGGCCGACCATCCGAACCAGCGCCGGGCGGCGAGGAAGGTCAGCCGGGCCTCCTCGGCGCCGCTGAGAACCTGGAGCTCGACGCCGGTCTCCTCCTTCACGCGCGCGAGGACGTCGTCGGCGTTACGGGCCTCCCGGACCGCGGACGTGGCGAACGGCAGGACTTCCTCGACACCCTTGTCCTCGGCGGCCTGCAACGCCTCGTGGACGACGCCGACGAGTTTGTCGACCCCCTCGGGGCCGATGGCCCCGCTGTCGTCGAGGAGTTGGGCAAGGCGCAGCTCCACCTTGTGCGAGTGCGCGGGCAGCGGGCGCGCGCCGGGGTGGGCATCCACGACCAGTAGATGCACCGTGTTCGAACCCACGTCGAGGACACCGAGTCTCATGTACGGAACGCTACTGCCACCTGGGCGCTGCTCCGCCCTCGAAGCCGCTGGTACGGACGCCGTACCCTGGACCCGTGCCAAAGACGAAAAAGGCGAAGAACGACAAGGCGGCCAAATTGCCCGAGGGTTCTTCGCAGGCGAAGGCGGCGACCAAGCCGAAGAAGTCGAAGAGCGGCTCCGCGGCACCCGACGAGAAGGGACTCGACTTCGCGCGGGCGTGGGTGGAGTTCCCTGATCCGGCGGACGACGAGCAGGTGTTCCGCTGTGATCTGACATGGCTGACCTCCCGTTGGAACTGCATCTTCGGCAGCGGCTGCCAGGGCATCCAGGCGGGTCGCGCGGCCGACGGCTGTTGCACGCTGGGCGCGCATTTCTCGGACGAGGACGACGAGAAGCGCGTGGCCGAGCATGTGGCGAGACTCACGCCGGACATCTGGCAGCACCATGACGAGGGCATGGCGCACGGCTGGGTCTCGGAGGACGAGGACGGCGACCGTCAGACCCGCCCGTTCAACGGCTCGTGCATCTTCCAGAACCGCCCCGGTTTCCCGGGCGGCGCGGGCTGCTCGCTGCACATCCTCGCCCTGAAGGAGGGCCGGGAGCCGCTGGAGACCAAGCCGGACGTCTGCTGGCAGCTGCCGGTCCGGCGGACGTACGACTGGATCGACCGTCCCGACGACACCCGGGTGCTTCAGATCTCGATCGGTGAGTACGACCGCCGCGGCTGGGGCCCGGGCGGCCACGACCTGCACTGGTGGTGCACCTCGGCGACCTCGGCGCACGGCGCCGGAGATCCGGTGTACGTGTCCTACCGGCCCGAGCTGATCGAGCTGATGGGCAAGGCGGGCTACGACCGCCTGGTCGAGCTGTGCGAGGAGCGGCTGGCGTCGCAGCTGCCGCTGCTGGCACCGCATCCGGCGGATCCCGTCGAGTAGACCGGGCGCGGCGGCCGTCACGGCGGTCCTTCTACGGGGCCGCCGGGCTCGGTGCGTCGCTCCCGCTGTGCGGCGGTGCCGAGTCCGCCGGGCCGGACGAGCCGGACGAGCCGGATGGTGACGGGTCGCCGTCCGACGGGGACGGATCGGACGAGGAGGGCGGCGGGTCGCCGGGGGTGGGCTCGGACGGCGCCGGGGTCGTCGGCGTCGGGTCGGGCCCGGAGGAGGACGGCGGCGGGTCGGTGGGTGTCCCTGGGTCGGTGGGTTCGCCGGGATGTGTGGGGCCGGTGGGATCGGTGGGGTGCGGATCCGAGCCGTGACCCGGGGCGGACGGGCTGGGGGCGGTGCCGTAGCCCTCGATGGTGACGACGGCACCGGCGGGTGAGATCGCCACCCGTGCGCTCCAATATCCGGACGGCTCGCGCAGCTGGTCGACATGCACCTTGATCGTCAACGTCTCGCCGGGCGCGAGCGTTCCCGACGACTGGCTGAGGTAGAGCCAGTGCGCACCGGTGGTCGCCGACCAGCGCACCGGCGCGCGTCCCGTGGCCGTCAGGGTGACGAGCGTGGTGTCGCCGCTGCTGCTCGCGGACACCTCCAGCTGCCCGGCGCCCTTCGTGCCCGCGCCGCTGACGCTGACGACCTCCACCGAGACATCCGCCTCGCCGCGGCTGCCGAAACGGTCCCCCTGGCGGGGGCTCGCGTTGCCGGCGTTCTCGTAGCCGCCGTCCGCCGACTCGCCGTCGAGGCTGCCGGGGCCGTGCGCCTCGCTCGCGCTCGCCGAGTGCCCGTCGGCCTCGCCGGTCTGGGTGCCCCGGTAGGCAGCCCACAGGGCGAGCACCGGGGCGGCGACGACGGTGGCGACGACGGTCGTGGTGACGGCACGCGCGCGTAGCCGGTCCCTGCGGGCGGCACGATCCTTGGGGTCCATCGGGAAGCCACGCCGGTCGAAGCGCGGTACGGCGGCGCCCCGCGCGCGCGAGTGGTGCGCCAGGGCCATGTGCACGGCCGCGCGGGGTGCCTGAAGGACGGGCAACTCGGCGGGGGCGACGCTCGCGCCGGGCCAGCGGCCGGGGATCGCGCGCTCGGCGGTGCGGCGGCAGCGGGGGCAGTCGTCGACATGCCGGACGAGCTCGCGGCGCAGGGCCGTGCTGAGGACGAACTGGTTGTCGCCGGTGAGCCGGAGGACGCCCGGACAGACGCCGGTCTCGACGACGGCGAGCGCCGCGCGGGTGCGCTCGACCTCGCATGCGGCGGAGGCGAGCAGTTCGCGGGTCGCGGCCAGGTCCGTGCCGAGGACGGCGGCGACCTCGTGGGCGGCGAGATGGTGGCGTACGGCGAGTTCGAGGGCCTCGCGCTGCTCCGGGGTGGTGCCGGCGGCCTCCGGCCAGGCGAGCAGGGCGAGTTCGCGGCGCCGCTGCTCCTGGACTTCCTCGGAGACGGCCGGACCAGCCTTCGCCGCCGGCTGCCGATGGGTGCCGTGCCGGCCCGCCGCATGGCTGCTCTGACGTTTCTGCTTGGCCTCGGCCAGCTTGCGCAGGCACGCCCAGCGGGCCAGCGCGTACAGCCAGGGGCGCCGGTCCGCGGCCGTCTCCGGTCCCCGCTGCCCGCGCCGCTCGGCGAGCGCGAGGGCGTCGCCGAGGGCGGCGGTCGCGCCGTCGTGGTCGCACAGCACGGACAGACAGTAGGTGAACAGCCCGTCCAGATACGGCTCGTAGCGCGCGGGCGGTCGCTGCGCGACGGTGTGCGCCGCGGCACGATCACGCGCCTCCCGGTGCGCCCGGTGGGCGCCGGTGGTGCGGGTCGAGGTCTCCGGGCTCCTGCTCATCATTGGTGGACCGTAGGGGGCGTGGAGTGGCGCCTTCTCCCTGCTTGAGCTCTTTTAATCCATACGGGTGAAACGATCCCTCAATAGGGGACAGGAACGTCGGATTCCCTGGCTTGTGCATGACGAACAGGGCGGCGGACACTCCCGTCGAGGCAGGTGGGCGGCACCCCGGAGCGACCCTGTCCGCGCAGCCGTACGGCGTTGTCAGTGCCCTCGGCTACGGTTCTTCGCATGGCTGCCCGTACCAAGTCCACCAAGGACCGCCCGTCCTACCGCTGCACGGAGTGCGGCTGGCAGACGGCCAAGTGGCTCGGCCGCTGCCCCGAGTGCCAGGCGTGGGGGACGGTCGAGGAGTACGGCGCGCCCGCGGTCCGTACGACGGCCCCGGGGCGGGTGACGAGTTCCGCGCTGCCGATCGGGGAGGTCGACGGACGGCAGGCGACCGCGCGGTCCACCGGTGTGCCCGAGCTGGACCGGGTGCTCGGCGGCGGGCTGGTGCCCGGCGCCGTCGTCCTGCTCGCGGGCGAGCCCGGCGTCGGCAAGTCCACGCTGCTGCTGGACGTGGCCGCCAAGTCGGCGAGCGACGAGCACCGCACGCTCTATGTCACCGGTGAGGAGTCGGCGAGCCAGGTGCGGCTGCGCGCCGACCGCATCGGCGCCCTCGACGACCATCTCTACCTCGCGGCCGAGACCGATCTGTCCGCCGTCCTCGGCCACTTGGACGCGGTGAAGCCGTCCCTGCTCATCCTCGACTCCGTGCAGACCGTGGCCTCCCCGGAGATCGACGGGGCGCCCGGCGGCATGGCGCAGGTCCGGGAGGTGGCCGGCGCTCTCATCCGGGCGTCCAAGGATCGCGGCATGTCCACGCTGCTCGTGGGCCACGTCACCAAGGACGGCGCCATCGCGGGGCCCCGCCTCCTGGAGCACCTGGTGGACGTGGTGCTGCACTTCGAGGGCGACCGGCACGCCCGCCTGCGTCTCGTACGAGGCGTCAAGAACCGCTACGGCGCGACCGACGAGGTCGGCTGCTTCGAACTGCACGACGAGGGCATCACGGGCCTTGCGGACCCGAGCGGACTTTTCCTGACCCGTCGTGACGAACCGGTCCCCGGCACTTGCCTGACGGTCACCCTGGAGGGCCGCCGCCCCTTGGTCGCCGAGGTGCAGGCGCTGACGGTCGACTCACAGATTCCCTCCCCGCGTCGCACGACCTCCGGTCTGGAGACCTCGCGCGTCTCGATGATGCTGGCCGTGCTGGAGCAGCGGGGCCGGATCAGCGCGCTCGGCAAGCGGGACATCTATTCCGCGACGGTCGGCGGAGTGAAGCTCTCCGAGCCCGCGGCCGACCTCGCGGTCGCGCTCGCGCTGGCCTCCGCCGCAAGTGACACACCTCTCCCCAAGAACCTGGTCGCGATCGGCGAGGTGGGCCTCGCGGGCGAGGTCAGACGGGTCACCGGCGTACAGCGCAGGCTGGCCGAGGCGCACCGGCTGGGCTTCACGCACGCCCTCGTACCGGGCGACCCGGGCAAGATCCCTGCGGGCATGAAGGTGCTGGAAGTGGCCGACATGACAGACGCCCTCCGAGTCCTTCCGCGCTCGCGTCGCCGAGAGGCCCCACGGGACGAGGAGGACCGCCGGTAGACTTTGCCCAGGTCTCGCCCGTCCGTACGAACAGAGTGTGCGAAACGGGAGCGCCCCAGAACCTGCGACCGGAGGAGTGCAGTGGCAGCCAACGACCGGGCAGCAGCTCCCGGAAAGTCCGGTGGGAGCTCCGGTGCCGATGGCCTGATGCGCGCCTCACTGAGCGCCGTGGCACCCGGCACGGCACTGCGCGACGGCTTGGAGCGGATCCTCCGCGGCAACACCGGCGGACTCATCGTGCTCGGCTCCGACAAGACCGTCGAGGTGATGTGCACGGGCGGGTTCGTCCTGGATGTCGAGTTCACGGCGACCCGGCTGCGTGAGCTGTGCAAGCTCGACGGCGGCATCGTGCTCTCGTCCGACATGTCCAAGATCCTGCGCGCCGGCGTCCAGCTGGTCCCGGACCCGACGATCCCCACGGAGGAGACCGGCACCCGGCACCGCACCGCGGACCGGGTCAGCAAGCAGGTCGGCTTCCCGGTCGTCTCGGTCTCCCAGTCGATGCGGCTGATCGCGCTGTACGTCGACGGCCAGCGCCGTGTCCTGGAGGACTCCGCGGCGATCCTCTCCCGAGCCAACCAGGCCCTGGCGACCCTGGAGCGCTACAAGCTCCGTCTCGACGAGGTCGCGGGCACGCTGTCGGCACTGGAGATCGAGGACCTGGTGACGGTCCGGGACGTCTCGGCGGTCGCCCAGCGCCTGGAGATGGTCCGGCGTATCGCGACCGAGATCGCCGAGTACGTGGTGGAGCTCGGCACCGACGGCCGTCTGCTGGCGCTCCAGCTGGACGAGTTGATCGCCGGCGTCGAGCCCGAGCGTGAGCTCGTGGTGCGCGACTACGTCCCCGAGCCGACGGCCAAGCGCTCCCGCACGGTCGACGAGGCGCTCTACGAGCTGGACGCGCTCACCCACGCCGAACTCCTGGAACTGCCCACGGTGGCCCGGGCGTTGGGCTACACCGGCTCCCCGGAGGCACTGGACTCGGCGGTCTCCCCGCGGGGCTTCCGCCTCCTCGCCAAGGTGCCGAGGCTGCCCGGCGCGATCATCGACCGCCTGGTGGAGCACTTCGGCGGCCTCCAGAAGCTGCTCGCCGCCAGCGTCGACGACCTCCAGACGGTGGACGGCGTCGGCGAGGCCCGGGCGCGCAGTGTGCGCGAGGGGCTGTCGCGGCTGGCGGAGAGCTCGATCCTGGAGCGGTACGTCTGAGCCGTCGGCCGGCGGCCACGGCAGCCCCGCCCCCCGGCCCCGGCGACCGCGCCCATCCAGCGGCGCGGCGACGCACCTGGCGCAGCGGCGATGCAGCGCGAGGAGCTGAGCCGTAGCGGCTGGTCGTAGGGGCGCCGCGGCGCAGCGCCCCCGGTCGGCGCCGTACCGCGGCTAGGCCCTTTCTGATGGCTCTTGGTCGGCTGGGGGGATCTCGTGGTTGGCCGGGCAGGACGCCGGTATGGTGCGGCGACACGAACTCACGGACGCGCAGTGGCAGAAGATTGAGCCTCTCCTCCCCGGGAACGGCAAACCGGGTGGGCAATGGGCGGATCACCGCAGGGTGATCAACGGGGTGCTGTTCCGGGCCCGGACCGGCACGCTGACCATCACCGCAATCGTCATCTGGCTCCGCGTCACCGTCCAAGAGCCATCAGAAGGGCCCTAGTCGTTCTCCAGCACGAACGACGTCTGCGCCGTCGCGAACCCCGGTGCCTTCGCCTCCACCAGGTACGTCCCGGCCGCGGCCGACCCCGCGGACTGTGTCCCGCACTGCGGGGCGCTCGCGCTGCGGTCCCACTTCACCGTGTAGGTGATGCTGGACTTGGCGGGCACCCGGTAGACCAGGCTGCCGGAGCCGTCGGGGCAGTCGGCTGAGGACCAGAAGTCGTCCTCGGCGCCCGCCTGAGTGACCGTCACCACCGCGTTCCTCGGGCCGAGATCGATCTTGCAGTCGTAGGCGGAGGAGTTCGCCGCGGTCAGCAGCAGGGCGGGGGTCCGGCCGGGCTCGTACGCGTTGTGCCGGCTCTTCACCGTCAACTTTACCTGGCCGGAGATGCAGTTGGGCAGAGAAGAATCGGCCGCGAGCGTGTCGCCCGCTCCGACATCGCCGCCGGAGCCGCCGCCCGCGGAGCCGCTGCCCTCGCCGTCCGACCCGCCCGAATCCCCGGTCCCACCACTGTCGCCGGAGCCGTCACCCGAGCCGCCGGAGTCCCCGCCGGCGGTCGACTCGTCCCGTCCGCCCGGCGCCTGACTGATCGCCGGCCCCGAGCCGGACGGGCCGGGGGTGATGGTCGAGGGTGCGGGATTCTTGCCGTCGGATCCGTCGGCGCCGTTCTTGCCACCACCGCCGCCCGATGCGAGCACCCAGGTGGCGAGCAACGCCAACAGGGCGACCACGGACAGCAGTACGGCCCTCCGTCGCCAGTAGATGGAGGAGGGAAGCGGCCCGACCGGATTGCGCAGAGATCCCACGGCGCAAACTGTACGAGAGATCAGCGCGTCAGCAGGCTCCACCCGCCGCCATGAGCCACAACTTTTCCGGATCATCATCCCGGAAACAGTCCGTCAGCGACCGCGGCACCCCTGTCTTCCGTCAGGTGCGGCACCTTTCGATCGCAGGATGTGACGGTATCGGCCCGCCGCCTACGGTCCGTGACCATGCACTTCGAGGACGACGAGCTCTACCGCGCCATCACCGACCACGCCCATCGCACCCCAACGTGGGTACAGCACACCGCTGAGACATGGACGGAGGCCGGACTGCTGCTGTTCGGCGCGCTGTTCATCACCACCTGGTGGCGCGCCAGACGGCGCACGCCCCGCGCATTCGCGATAGCGGCCCTTGCACCTCTGGCCACGGCCATGGCGTATCTGTGCAGTGAACTCCTCAAGTCGGCTGTCACGCAGGAGCGTCCGTGCCGGGCCGTGCCGGGAGCGACCGCACTGAGCAGCTGCCCGCCACCCGGCGACTGGTCCTTCCCCAGCAACCACGCCACCATCGCGGGAGCGGCAGCCGTCACCCTGGCCCTGACCGCGCGCGCACTGCTCTGGCTGACGGCCCCGCTGGCGCTCCTCATGGCCTTCTCCCGCGTCTTCGTCGGCGTCCACTACCCGCACGACGTCGTCGCCGGCCTCGTCCTCGGCGCGCTGGCCGCGCCACTGGTCGTACGACTGGCCACCGGCCCGGCGGTCCGGCTGACGGAGGCGATGCGTACGGCTTCGGCACCGGGGTTCGCTAGGTGGCTGACCGGGCGGGGCGAGCCCCGGCCGCCGTACCGGGGCTGAACGGGCGCCGGAGCGCGCGGCTACTTCACCAGCCCCGCCTCGTAGGCGACGATCGCCGCCTGCACACGATTGCGCACCGCCAACCGGTCGAGCACCGCGCTCACATAGGCCTTCACCGTGCCCTCGACGAGGTGCAGTCGGGCGGCGATCTCCGGGTTGGACAGACCTGCGCCGACCAGCCCGAGCACCTCGCGCTCACGCGGGCTGAGTTCGGCCACGCGCGCGCGTGCGGCGGCCTCGCGGCCGAGTCGCCCGTCGCTGCCGCCCAGTCCGTCGATGACGTACCGGGCCACCTTCGGGGACAGGAAGGCCGCGCCTCCCGCCACCGCCCGTACGCCCGCGATCAGTTCATAGGGGTCGCCGGACTTCAGCAGGAAGCCGGTGGCGCCACCGCCGAGCGCGCGGGCCACGTACGCCTGTTCGGAGAAGGTGGTGAGCATCGCCACCGCCGTGCCGGGGAGGGTCCGTACGATCTCCTCGGCCGCGGCGAGTCCGTCCAGGCGGGGCATGCGGATGTCCAGCACGGCCACGTCCGGCCGGTGCGCGCGGGCCAGCTCGACCGCCTCGCGCCCGTCGCCGGCCTCGGCGACGACCTCGGTGTCACCGTCGCTCGCCAGGATGGCCCGCACACCGGCCCGCACCATCGCCTCGTCGTCGGCCAGCAGAACGCGGATCACGACACGAACTCCTTATCTCGGTGGGGTTGCTGAGACCGACCGGCTCCGGGGATCACGTCCTTGGCGACCAGCCGCCCCTCGTCGTCGAAGCAGAGCCTGAAGTGATCGACGGAGACGAGGAGTTCACCGCCCGCCCGGTAGTAGCGGCAGTCACTCCCCGCCGGGGGCGGGACGGGCGCGCGCTCCACGGGCGCGTCACGCACGGTGCGGTCCGGCAGCAGGTGCGCGATCTCCCCCACCGTGTCCCCGAGCCGCAGCTCGTCGTATGCCGCGGGTGGCAGCACCGAGTGGGTCTCGGTGTACGCGTACCAGGCGAATCCTCCCCCGACGAGCACGCCGCCGGCACAGGCGGCCAGTACGAAGGCGCGGGCCACCCGGCGGCGGGCGCGGGTGAAGGGGGCGTAGGGCGCGGGGGCGGGCCGCACCGCCATGGTGGTGGCCTGCTCAGGCACATGGGCCCGGACCCGGAACCCTTCCCCGCACGGCCCGGCCTCGAAGCCCCCACCGACCGCGGTGACGGCGGCCCGCAGGGACCGAAGCCCGGTTCCGCCGGAGGCCGGTGCGCAATTCGCGGCCGGAGCGAAGTCCGAGGCCGGGGCGAAGGAAATGGGGGCGGACGCAGGGGCCAGGGACGCAGGGGCCGGTGCGGACGCAGAGGAAGGTGCCGACGCAGGGCCCGGTGCCGACGCAGGGGCCGGTGCCGACGCAGGGGCCGGTGCGGACTTGGACACCGATGTGGATCCCGCGACCGCTGCGGCAGACGCAGCGCCCCAGCCCGCGCCCCCGCCCACGGCTGCCACCCCCGCTGCCGTCACCCCTGCCGTCTCCACCCCGGACTCCGAGCGTCGCCCTTCCGTGACCGTGTCCTCTGCGGCCGGCACGTCGGTGACCGTGCCCCCCGTACCCCGCCCGCTCGTGACCGTGACCCCCGCCGCCCCGTCGACCCTGGACGCCGCCACCGTGACCTCGGCGCCCGGCGCGTGTCGGGCCGCGTTGGTCAGGGCCTCGCGGACCACCCGGTACAGGACCCGTTCGGCGATCTCGCCGCCCGGCCACCGCACCGCCGCGGTGTCCACGCCCGGCTCCCAGCGCACCGGCAACCCCGACTCGGCGGCCCGTGCCACGAGTTGCTCCACACTCTCGCCCGGCGGGGTCAGCGAGAGCGGCTCGTCCTCCTCGCGCAGGACGCCGATGATGCGCTGGAGCCGTTCGGTGGCGTCGGCGGCAGCCGCACGCAGGGCGGCGGCGGCCTCCCGGTGGTGGCCGGGGAGGTCGGGGGCCATCTGGAGGGCGCCCGCGCGCAGGGCGATCAGGCTCAGCTCGTGCCCCAGGGAGTCGTGCATGTCCTGTGCGATCCTGGCCCGCTCGCGCAGCCGGGCACGTTCCTCGCCGAGGTGCCGCTCGCCCTCCAGTCGCGCGGCCCGCGTCCAGCCGGCCTCGGCGAGCCGGCGGCTCTGCCGCCAGTAGCGGCCACCGAGCCAGGGGAAGACGCAGCCGAAGAGGACCGTGCCCGTCAGCACCACCCATTCCGGCGCCGGATCGACTCCGAAGAGCGCGATCCGTGCCGTACCGACACAGCCGACGGCGCCGAACGTGACGGCCGCCGGGCGCGCCCGTTGCGCGCGCAGGCCGAGCAGCAGCGCGAAGACGCCGAGCGCCGGGCCGTAGGAGACGGTGAACAGTGCGGGGGCGGCGGCCAGGCTCAGTCCGGCCGTCAGGGCGAACGCGGTCAACGGCCCCCGCCGGGCCACGGCCACCGCGGCGGCGAGCACGGCCGCCCCGGCGACCTGCTGCCACATGGCACGAGGCTCGTTCATCCCGAGCCGGTCGGCCGTGACGGCGGGCAGCGCGAGGACGGCCCACAGGAGGCAGGCCCGCCGGATGCGAGGACGTTCCATCCGCCCGACGCTACAAGCGTTCGCCGGCACACCGCTGCTGTCGATCGTCAGGTACGGCACGCCCGTCGACCAGCCTCCCGGCCAAGGCGACCCGCCGCGATCGGCGCCCACAACGCACCGGCGCCCGCACCTACCCACCCGACCGCCCCCCGCATGGCAGGATCGGATAGCCATGACT
Source organism: Streptomyces sp. M41 (assembly GCF_043673425.1). Lineage (NCBI taxonomy): Bacteria > Bacillati > Actinomycetota > Actinomycetes > Kitasatosporales > Streptomycetaceae > Streptomyces > Streptomyces sp. M41. The sequence continues at coordinate 24,529 of NZ_JBIMKE010000028.1, forward strand.
GCGCCAACGAAGCCCCCGCACAGCCACTCAGCCCACGTCGACACCGACGGCGCCACCGGCACCACCGGCGTCGGCTCCGACGGCACCCATGCCGGGCCGCTGCAGGAAACGGTCATCGACTGGTTCGACGAGAACGCCCGCGACCTCCCCTGGCGGCGCCCCGAAGCCGGTCCCTGGGGGGTGATGGTCAGCGAGTTCATGCTCCAGCAGACGCCCGTGAACCGTGTCCTGCCCGTCTACGAACAGTGGCTGTCCCGCTGGCCCCGTCCCGCCGACCTGGCCAAGGACGCCCCCGGCGAAGCCGTCCGCGCCTGGGGCCGGCTCGGCTACCCGCGCCGCGCGCTGCGGCTGCACGGCGCCGCCGTCGCCATAGCGGAACGGCACGGCGGGGACGTACCGACCGACCACGCCCAGCTCCTGGCGCTGCCCGGCATCGGCGAGTACACGGCCGCCGCGGTCGCCTCCTTCGCCTACGGTCAGCGGCACCCCGTGCTGGACACCAATGTCCGCCGGGTCCTGGCCCGTGCCGTCACCGGTGTCCAGTACCCGCCGAACGCCACCACGGCCGCCGAGCGCAAGCTCGCCCGCACCCTGCTCCCCGACGACGAGCGCACCGCGGCGCGCTGGGCGGCGGCCTCGATGGAGCTCGGCGCGCTGGTGTGCACCGCGAAGAACGAGTCCTGCCACCGCTGCCCGATCGTGGCGCGGTGCGCCTGGCAGCTGGCCGGGAAGCCGGAGCACGACGGGCCGCCGCGCCGCGGCCAGACGTACGCCGGGACCGACCGTCAGGTGCGCGGCAAGCTGCTCGCCGTGCTCCGCGAGGCCCACGCGCCCGTGCCGCAGGCGGCCCTCGACCGGGTGTGGCACGAGCCGGTGCAGCGCGCCCGTGCCCTGGACGGTCTGGTCGCGGACGGACTGGTGGAGCCGCTGCCGGGCGGGATGTACCGGCTGCCGCTGACCTGACGCTCGGTCACATCACAGCTCTGGAGCCTCTGCAACACGGAGCCCACAGCCGCCACACAGCCGCCACCGGGTCAAATCGCCCCGTACACAGACCAATCACTCGGGCGATTTGTCCCTTTCCTTCTTCCGTTACACAACCGACGGACAGCCGAGCGCTAGCCGCAGGCTGCTTCGGACAGCCCCGTGACAACGCCTCCGTAGCTTCATTTCCGTACCCGACAGGCGGGGACGACTTCGAAGCACAGGCAGTGGAACCGACGGCGAACGAGCCGGCCGGCAACGGGGAATCGGGAGGCGGTCAACATGGCGCAGGGAGAGGTGCTCGAGTTCGAGGAGTACGTCCGCACCCGGCAGGACGCGCTGCTGCGCAGCGCCCGCCGACTGGTCCCGGACCCGGTGGACGCCCAGGACCTCCTCCAGACGGCGCTGGTGCGGACGTACCACCGCTGGGACGGTATCGCCGACAAGCGGCTCGCGGACGCCTACCTGCGCCGGGTGATGATCAACACCCGCACCGAGTGGTGGCGGGCCCGCAAGCTGGAGGAAGTGCCCACCGAGCAGCTCCCGGACGCCTCCGTCGACGACGCCACCGAGCAGCACGCCGACCGCGCCCTGCTGATGGACATCATGAAGGTGCTGGCTCCGAAGCAACGCAGCGTCGTGGTGCTGCGACACTGGGAGCAGATGTCCACGGAGGAGACGGCCGCCGCCCTCGGCATGTCGGCCGGAACCGTCAAGAGCACGCTGCACCGGGCGCTCGCCCGGCTCCGCGAGGAGCTGGAGTCCCGCGATCTGGACGCACGCGCGCTGGAGCGTGAGGAGCGGGAGCGTTGCGCGGCCTAGGCACGACGGCGGGCGGCACCGGGCACACGAACAGCGGTGACAGCGGCACGGACAGGCACAGCGGCAGGCACAGGGGCGGGATTCCGGGCTCGCACACGGCGGCCGGCGGCGGTGACGCGGGCGCCGACGAGTTCGACCCGTACCCACCAAGCGCGGCATCCGTCCGGGGGCCCATCCAGGCGGCGTTCACGGCGATGGCTGTGGTCGTCGCCCTCGCCCTTTTCGTCTCCGGATGCGGCACCGGCGGCACCGGCGCACGCGACGAGGGACCGGCGCACGCCGACGCGGTGGGCGGCTCGGCCGCCTCGTCCCCCTTCGCCCCCGCGCCCGCGGCGTCGGTCACCCCCACGCCCGTCCCGGACACCAAGGAGGCCGTACGTCTGGTCAAGACGGACCCCGAGGTCTCGACTCAGGTCAAGCGGGATCTGCAGCCCTGTGTGTCCGACGAGTACCCCGTCGACGTCTCGTACGGCGATCTGACGGGCGGGCCTGCGGATGACATCGTGGTCAACGTCCTGTCCTGCGGCGACGCGGTGAGCGTGGCCTCGTACGTGTACCGCGAGCAGAGCGGCGCGTACCGCAATGTGTTCAAGGCCGAGGAACCGCCGGTCTACGCGGAGATCGACCGCGGCTATCTGGTCGTGACCAAGCAGGTGTACGCCAAGGACGACGCGCTGTCGAACCCGTCCAGCGAGAACGTGGTCTCATACGAGTGGGCGTCCACCCGCTTCGTCGCGAAGTACCGCACGCGCACCGACTACGGCACTCTCGGCGGCGGGGACGAGTCGGCCTCGCCGGACGGCTGAGGGGCGCCGGCGGCGGCAGTGAACGCAGCGCGCGATTCACACGTCCCTGAAGTGGACGGGCACGACGCAACCCACGCAGGCACACGGCAACACGAGGACTGAGAGCACCGGGATGGCAGACCAGACCCACGTCCTGTTCGTCGAGGACGACGACGTCATCCGCGAAGCCACCCAGCTCGCCCTGGAGCGGGACGGCTTCGCGGTCACCGCCATGCCCGACGGGCTGTCGGGTCTTCAGGCGTTCCGGACGGACCGGCCCGACATCGCCTTGCTGGACGTGATGGTGCCGGGGCTGGACGGGGTCAGCCTGTGCCGCCGTATCCGCGACGAGTCGACCGTGCCGGTGATCATGCTGTCGGCGCGCGCGGACTCCATCGACGTGGTGCTGGGCCTGGAGGCGGGGGCGGACGACTACGTCACCAAGCCGTTCGACGGCGCCGTGCTGGTCGCGCGGATCCGGGCGGTGCTGCGCCGGTTCGGGCACGCGAGCGGCGGTGACCGGACGGAGGAGGCGCAGACCGCGGCCACCGGGGGCCCGCTGTCCTTCGGCGACCTGGAGGTCGACACCGAGGGCATGGAGGTGCGCCGGGGCGGTGCGCCCGTCGCGCTCACGCCGACCGAGATGCGGCTGCTGCTGGAGTTCTCCTCGGCGCCGGGCACCGTACTGTCGCGGGACAAGCTGCTGGAGCGCGTGTGGGACTACGGCTGGGGCGGGGACACCCGGGTCGTCGACGTCCATGTGCAGCGGCTGCGGCAGAAGATCGGCCAGGACCGCATCGAGACGGTCCGTGGCTTCGGCTACAAGTTGAAGGCCTGAGCGGGGCGGCCATGCGGGGGATGTTCAGACGTCCGGCACCGTCCGGCGCGGCGGGTGCCGGGATCACCGAGCCGGCGAGCATCGCGGGTGATCGGGTCAGCGAGCGTGCGGGCCTCGGGGCGAGCGGGCGCACGGGCAGCCGCACAGGCAGCCGCACGCGCGATCGCATGGGCAGGGCGGTGAGGGGCGCGAACAGCCGGGTGGCCATTCGTACGGGCCTGAGGTGGAAGCTGAGTGCGGCGATCGCGCTGGTCGGCGCCCTCGTGGCGATCGTGCTGAGCCTGGTCGTGCACAACCAGGCCCGGGTCTCGATGCTGGACGGCGCGCGCGACCTCGCGGACGAGCGCGTCCAGATCGCCCAGCGCAGCTTCGAGCAGTCCAAGCGGCTGAACTTCCCCAACGCCACGATCGACGACCCCGAACTGCCCGCGGAACTGCGGGTGAAGGTCGCGGAGGGGCGGCGGGCGACGTATGTGACCGAGACACCGAGTGGCGCCCCCGACATCTGGGCGGCCGTACCGCTCAACAACGGCCATGTCCTGTCGCTGCGCACCGGCTGGACCGACCGCAGCGAACAGATCCTCAAGCGCCTCGACCAGGCCATGGTCATCGGCTCGATCTCGGTCGTCCTCGGCGGCAGCGCGCTCGGCGTGCTCATCGGCGGACAGCTGTCGCGGCGGCTGCGCAAGGCAGCGGCGGCGGCCAACCAGGTCGCGAGCGGGGAGCCGGACGTCCGAGTGCGGGACGCCATCGGGGGTGTCGTACGGGACGAGACCGACGACCTCGCGAGCGCGGTGGACGCCATGGCGGACGCGCTTCAGCAGCGGCTGGAGGCGGAGCGCCGGGTCACCGCGGACATCGCGCACGAGCTGCGCACACCGGTGACCGGGCTGCTGACGGCGGCCGAGCTGCTGCCGCCCGGCCGGCCCACGGAGCTGGTGCTGGACCGGGCGAAGGCCATGCGCACCCTCGTCGAGGACGTCCTGGAGGTGGCCCGCCTGGACAGCGCCTCGGAGCGGGCCGAGCTTCAGGACATCATGCTGGGCGAGTTCGTCGGCCGACGGGTCGCGGCGAAGGACCCCGCGATCGAGGTGCGGGTCGTCCATGAGTCGGAGGTGACGACGGACCCGCGGCGCCTGGAGCGGGTGCTGTTCAACCTGCTGGCGAACGCTGCCAGGCACGGTCGGCCGCCCATCGAGGTCACGGTCGAGGGCCGGGTCATCCGGGTCCGCGACCACGGTCCCGGCTTTCCGGAGGACCTGCTCGCGGAGGGCCCCAGCCGCTTCCGCACCGGCAGCAGCGACCGCGCGGGCTACGGCCATGGCCTCGGCCTGACGATCGCGGCAGGCCAGGCCCGGGTCCTCGGCGCGCGGCTGACCTTCCGCAACATCCGCCCGGCGGGCGCCCCGGACCATGTGCCGGCGGAGGGCGCGGTGGCCGTGCTCTGGCTCCCGGAACACGCACCGACGAACACGGGGAGCCACCCGATGCTGCCGTGAACGGCCAGACCTGCCGGACCAGTTAGGACAGCTGGAACGGCTGGACCGGCTGGAACGGCTAGAACGGCTTGGAGAAGTCCAGCTCCTCGCTGCGCTCGGTCAGTGAGTACCAGTTGCCGTTGTCGTCGCGGAAGATCGCCTCGATGCCGTACGGCCGCTCCTGCGGCTCCTGGATGAACTCCACGCCGCGCGCCTTGAAGGTCTCGTAGTCCCCCCGGCAGTCGTCCGTGCGCAGCGCGCCCGCCCCGATGACCCCCTTGCCGACCAGCGTCTTCAGCGCCTCCGACGACTCCGGGTCGAGGCCGGGGCCGTCCAGGCTCATCAGGGCCAGCTCCACGTCGGGCTGGTCCTTGGCGCCGACGGTGACCCAGCGCATGTCTCCCATGGAGAGGTCGTCGCGGACCTCGAAGTCGAGCTTCTCGGTGAAGAAGGCCTTCGTGCGCTGCTGGTCGAAGGTCCATACGGTGGTGATGCCCAGGCCCTTGATCATGGCTCTGCTCTCCCGTCGGAGGGTGTCGGTTCCTGCTCGCCACCGTAGGCAGGGCCGGGCTCGGCGCGCTTCTTCAAAGTTGCGGTGGGGAAGCCGCCGGCCCAGAGCATCGCGTAGCAGCCGGGGATGAGGGCTGCCCCGCGGCCGACGTGCTTGCCCCGGTACTCGCTCGGTGTCAGGCCGGTGCGTGCCTTGAAGCGGGCGGAGAAGGTGCCGAGGCTGCTGAAGCCGACCAGATGGCAGATCTCGGTCACGGACAGATCGGCGCTGCGCAGGAGCTCCTCGGCGCGCTCGATGCGGCGGTGGGTCAGATACTGGCCGGGGGTCTCGCCGTACGCCTCCTTGAAGACCCGGATGAAGTGATGGCGTGAGTACCCGGCATGGGCGGCCACCGCCTCCAGGTCGAGCTCGGGGTCGGCCCAGTCACGGTCCATGGCGTCCTTCGCCAGCCGCAACAGCCGCGTCCTGTCCATGCTGCCGATGGTGGCACGCGGCACTGACAATGGCGCACGGCGAAGCCCCCACGCGGACAGCGGCGTACGGCGAAGCCCCCGGTGTGGACAGCGCCGGGGGCTTCTGTTCGGGCAGGGCTCAGTGCGGGGTCACGGCGTCAGACGGCCTCGGCCACCGGCGTCGGAGCCGGGGCGTCGTCGTTCGGCCCCGCGTCGGGTCCCGCACCCTTCAGCGGGACCTCCTTCACGAAGACGGCCGCCACCAGCGACAGGACCGCGATCACGGCCCCGAGCAGGAACGCCGAGTGCGTGCCGGCCGACACCGCGTGCTGGTACGCCTCGCGGGCCAGCTCCGGCAGCTTCTCCAGGCCCTTCGCGTCCAGCTGCGCCGACTGCTCGGTGATCTTCGAGCCCAGCGCCCCGGCCCGCTCGGCCATGACGTCCTGCACCCGGTTGTTGAAGAGGGCGCCCATGACCGCGACGCCGAACGAGGAGCCGAGGGTGCGGAAGAGGGTGGTGGAGGAGGACGCGACGCCCATGTCTTTCATCTCGACGCTGTTCTGGGCCACCAGCATGGTGATCTGCATCAGGCAGCCCATGCCGAGGCCGACGACGGCCATGTACACACCGGAGGTGAAGGGGCTGGTGTCCGTGTCCATCAGCGACAGCAGATACAGGCCGACGGCCATCAGCACGGTGCCGACGATCGGGAACAGCTTGTAGCGCCCGGTGTTCGTGGTCACGCGCCCCGCCACCATCGATGTGACGAGCATCGCGCCGAGCATCGGCAGGAGCAGCAGCCCTGAGTTGGTCGCGGACGCGCCCTGCACGGACTGCTGGTACAGCGGCAGGAAGAGCGTCGCGCCGAACATCACGAAGCCGGTGATGAAGCCGATGAGGGACATCAGGGTGAAGTTGCGGCTGCGGAAGATGTGCAGCGGCAGGATCGGCTCGGCGGCCCTGGCCTGCCAGAACACGAACCCGACCAGCGCGGCCACGCCGATGCCGATCAACTCCATGATGCGCGCGGACGTCCAGGCGTACTCCGTGCCGCCCCATGTGGTGACCAGCACGATCGCGGTGATGCCTACGGTCAGCAGCGCGGCGCCGAGATAGTCGATCCGCGCCTGTGCGCGCTTCTTCGGCAGTTGCAGGACGGCACTGATCGCGGCGAGGGCCACGACACCCAGCGGCAGGTTGATGTAGAAGGCCCAGCGCCAGCCCCAGTGGTCGGTGATGGTGCCGCCGACCAGTGGCCCGCCGATCATCGCCAGCGCCATGACGCCGGCCATCATGCCCTGGTACTTGCCCCGCTCCCGGGGCGGGATCAGATCGCCGATGATCGCCATGACGCCGACCATCAGACCGCCGGCGCCCAGCCCCTGCACGGCCCGGAACGCGATCAGCTGCCCCATGTCCTGGGCCATGCCGCTCAGCGCGGAGCCGATCAGGAAGAGCACGATCGACGACATGAAGACGCCCTTGCGCCCGTACATGTCACCGAGCTTGCCCCACAGCGGGGTGGAGGCCGCGGTCGCCAGGGTGTACGACGTCACGACCCATGACAGATGCGCCAGTCCGCCCAGCTCGCCCACGATCGTCGGCATCGCGGTGCCCACGATCATGTTGTCGAGCATCGCCAGCATCATGGTGATCATGAGTGCGAGCAGGACGACCCTGACGCTTCTGGGTTGCTGTCCGCTCTGCTCGGCCCGCGATGTGCCGGCTGTCCTGGTGTCCGCCATGCTTCCCACTCCCCCGGCTACTTACTTGCCGCCCGGCTAGTTCACTACACTCGGGGAAGGTAGGCGGTTAACTAGCCGGGCGTCAAGTAAGTTTTCCGGAAAGCCGGGGAGCGACGAGGATGGGTGACACCATGGACGGCACCAAGCAGCGGCGCCGCGGGAACACCCGCCAGCGCATCCAGGACGTGGCCCTCGAACTCTTCGCGGAGCAGGGCTACGAGAAGACCTCCCTGCGCGAGATCGCCGAGCGCCTGGAGGTCACGAAAGCGGCCCTGTACTACCACTTCAAGACCAAGGAAGAGATCATCGTCAGCCTCTTCGAGGACCTGACGCAGCCGATCGAGGAGCTCATCGAGTGGGGCCGGCAGCAGCCGCAGTCCCTCGAGACGAAGCAGGAGATCGTACGGCGCTACGGCCAGGCCCTGCACGACGCGGCACCGCTGTTCCGGTTCATGCAGGAGAACCAGGCGACGGTCCGCGAGCTGAGCATCGGCGAGATGTTCAGGAATCGCATGCTCGGCATGCGGGACATCGTGGTCGACCCGGACGCCGACCTCGTCGACCAGGTCCGCTGCGTCAGTGCCCTGTTCACGATGCACGCCGGGATGTTCGTGCTGAAGGACCTCGAAGGCGACCCCGAGGACAAGCGCAAGGCTGTTCTCGAGGTCGCCACGGACCTGATCACCCAGGCGCACAAGGGCGCCTGACTATTCGACGGCTCAGTCTTCGAGGACTCGGTCTTCGAGGACTCGGTCTTCGAAGGCTCGGTCTTCGAGGTTTCGGTCTTCGAGGGCTCAGACCTTCAGGCCCTTGGCCCGCAGGAAGGCCACCGGGTCGACGGCGGAGCCGTAGCTGGCGGTCGTACGGATCTCGAAGTGCAGGTGCGGACCGCTGGAGTTACCGGTGTTGCCGGACTTGGCTATGTTCTGGCCGGTCTTGACGACCTGGCCGGCCTTCACGTCGATGCGCGACAGGTGGGCGTACTGGGAGAACGTGCCGTTGCCGTGCTTGATGACGATGGCGTTGCCGTACGCGGGACCGTCACCGGCGCCGTTGCCGCCGGCCTTGACGACGGTGCCGCCGTGCGCGGCCACGACCTGGGTGCCGCTCGGGACGGCGAAGTCCTGACCGCTGTGGGTGGACTGCCAGCGGGCGCCGTTCTGCGCGAAGCTGGCGGTCTTCGTGTACTTCTTCACCGGGCTGACCCAGGAGGCGGCGGCCTTCTTGGCGGCTGCCTTCTTGGCCGCGGCGGTCTGCGCCTGTACGGCGGTGGAGACGCCGGTGGCGGAGTTCATCTCGGCGGCGACCGCGCCTCCGGCGCCCAGCACGACCGAGGCGCCCAGGCCGGCGGCCAGGACAGCAGCACGGGTGCGGAACGACGACGTGCGGGACGAACGGAAAGAGAAGCGCGGGGACATGCGAAACCTCATGGGGGAAGACGACAAGGGAAACCACCCGACGCATCTGCGCTCGCCGGATGGCCATCCCTTGGTAACCCCCACAGCCCCGAACCCCAAAACCCCTTATCTACGACGGACGCTAGTACTCCGGCACAAAAATCACTGCATCTTGACAGAGCACCTAATCCGGACGAACCAGCACTGATGCCGAAATCAACAGTCAGTTTTGGCAATCTACGTCCGTTTTGTCCGTGAGCCTGTTTCCACTATTCCCGCTAGTAACGGACAAATCGCCTGTGCGGCATGTCACCGCCCAGCGCAATCGAGAGACCTCGGAATGTGACGGGCACTACGCCGCCCGCCCCGCCCTTCGGTAACAAATCCCGGCCCAACTATGTGAGCCAAGCCTCAAGTTGAGCTACCGTCCGGTAACCCGCTGGTTCCCCACGGGTCATCCCTGCGCACGAACATGCACGCGACAACACAGCGCACGTGACGTGAGAGGACCCCCCACATGACGCTTCGCCCCTGGGCGCGCAGAATCGCGGCCGGCACGGTCTCTACGACCGCTCTCGTGGCCCTCGCGGCCCCCGCCGAAGCCGCGACGTCCACGACGGACACGGCGAGCACGACGAGTAGGGCAGGTACGGCGAGTCCGGCGAGCGCATCCACGGCCGGGACGGCCACCAGAGCCGCCGCCGAGGCCGCCGCACAGGACGTCGACTACAACACCTGGCAGAGGGACTGTCAGGCGGTGATGGACCAGGCGCTGCCCTATCTGAAGCAGCGAATCGCCAACACCCGGCCCGGCGAGAAGCAGGCGATCGTCTTCGACATCGACAACACCACCCTGGAGACGGACTTCGGCTTCAGCTACCCGCAGCCGGCCAACGCGCCGGTCCTGGAGGTCGCCGAATACGCCCAGGAACGCGGTGTCTCGCTGTTCTTCGTGACCGCCCGCCCGGGCATCGTCTACCCGTTCACCGACTTCAACCTCGAGCACTCCGGCTACGAGGTCTCCGGGCTGTACGTGCGCGGCTTCCTCGATCTCTTCAAGAACGTCGCCGACTACAAGACGGCGCAGCGCGTCGACATCGAGAGGAAGGGCTACACGATCATCGCGAACATCGGCAACAACACCACCGACCTCTCGGGCGGCCACGCCGAGAAGACGTACAAGCTGCCCGACTACGACGGGCAGTTGTCGTAGGCCGGGCGCCTTCGCGGCATCGACAAGGGGCCGGTGCTCTTCAGCACCGGCCCCTTGTCTTCGGCTCAACCCGCTGAGGGTCAGGCCTCCTTGCTCAGGTTCGGCCCGCCCGGGCCGGCCGCCTGCTCGATCGGCGGGACGTCCGGCAGGGCCGACTTCTCCTCGCCGCGGAAGGTGAAGGTCTTGGTCTCACCCTCGCCCTCGGTGTCCACGACCACGATGTGACCGGGACGCAGCTCGCCGAAGAGGATCTTCTCCGACAGCGAGTCCTCGATCTCGCGCTGGATGGTCCGGCGCAGCGGCCGGGCGCCCAGCACGGGGTCGTAACCCTTCTTGGACAGCAGCTCCTTGGCGGACTGGGAGAGCTCGATGCCCATGTCCCGGTCCTTCAGGCGCTCGTCCACCTTGCCGATCATCAGGTCGACGATCCGCAGGATGTCGTTCGGCGTCAGCTGCGGGAAGACGACCACGTCGTCGACGCGGTTGAGGAACTCGGGGCGGAAGTGCTGCTTGAGCTCGTCCGACACCTTGTTCTTCATGCGCTCGTAGTTGGTCTTCGTGTCACCCGAGGCCGCGAAGCCCAGGTTGAAGCCCTTGGAGATGTCCCGGGTGCCGAGGTTGGTCGTCATGATGATGACCGTGTTCTTGAAGTCCACGACCCGGCCCTGGGAGTCGGTCAGACGACCGTCCTCCAGGATCTGCAGCAGCGAGTTGAAGATGTCCGGGTGGGCCTTCTCGACCTCGTCGAACAGGACGACGGAGAACGGCTTGCGGCGGACCTTCTCGGTCAGCTGGCCGCCCTCTTCGTAGCCCACGTAGCCGGGGGGCGAACCGAACAGACGCGAGACCGTGTGCTTCTCGCTGAACTCCGACATGTCGAGGGAGATCAGCGCGTCCTCGTCGCCGAAGAGGAACTCGGCGAGGGCCTTGCTGAGCTCGGTCTTACCGACACCGGACGGACCGGCGAAGATGAACGAGCCACCCGGGCGCTTCGGGTCCTTCAGGCCGGCACGCGTACGGCGGATCGCCTTCGACAGCGCCTTGACGGCGTCGTCCTGGCCGATGACCCGCTTGTGGAGCTCGTCCTCCATGCGGAGCAGGCGGCTGGACTCCTCCTCGGTCAGCTTGAAGACCGGGATGCCGGTGGCGGTCGCGAGGACCTCGGCGATCAGCTCGCCGTCGACCTCGGCGACGACGTCCATGTCGCCGGCCTTCCACTCCTTCTCGCGCTTGGCCTTGGCGGCCAGGAGCTGCTTCTCCTTGTCGCGCAGGGAGGCGGCCTTCTCGAAGTCCTGCGAGTCGATCGCGGACTCCTTGTCGCGGCGGACACCGGCGATCTTCTCGTCGAACTCGCGCAGGTCCGGCGGCGCGGTCATCCGGCGGATGCGCATCCGCGAGCCCGCCTCGTCGATCAGGTCGATCGCCTTGTCGGGAAGGAAGCGGTCCGAGATGTACCGGTCGGCCAGGGTGGCGGCCTGGACCAGCGCCTCGTCGGTGATGGAGACCCGGTGGTGGGCCTCGTACCGGTCGCGCAGGCCCTTGAGGATCTCGATCGTGTGCGGCAGCGACGGCTCCGCGACCTGGATGGGCTGGAAGCGGCGCTCGAGGGCCGCGTCCTTCTCCAGGTGCTTGCGGTACTCGTCCAGCGTGGTCGCACCGATGGTCTGGAGCTCACCGCGGGCCAGCATCGGCTTCAGGATGGAGGCCGCGTCGATGGCGCCCTCGGCGGCACCCGCACCGACCAGCGTGTGCAGCTCGTCGATGAAGAGGATGATGTCGCCGCGGGTGCGGATCTCCTTGAGGACCTTCTTCAGGCGCTCCTCGAAGTCACCGCGGTAGCGGGAGCCGGCGACCAGCGCGCCGAGGTCGAGCGTGTAGAGGTGCTTGTCCTTCAGCGTCTCGGGCACCTCGCCCTTGACGATCGCCTGGGCCAGTCCCTCGACGACCGCCGTCTTGCCGACGCCGGGCTCACCGATCAGGACCGGGTTGTTCTTGGTACGGCGGGACAGCACCTGCATGACCCGCTCGATCTCCTTCTCGCGCCCGATGACCGGGTCGAGCTTGGACTCACGAGCGGCCTGGGTGAGGTTCCGGCCGAACTGGTCGAGGACCAGGGACGTCGAGGGCGTGCCCTCGGCAGGCCCGCCGGCGGCGGCGGTCTCCTTGCCCTGGTAGCCGGAGAGCAGCTGGATGACCTGCTGCCGCACCCGGTTCAGATCTGCGCCCAGCTTGACCAGGACCTGGGCGGCGACGCCCTCGCCCTCACGGATCAGGCCGAGCAGGATGTGCTCCGTGCCGATGTAGTTGTGGCCCAGCTGAAGGGCCTCGCGGAGCGACAGCTCCAGGACCTTCTTGGCACGGGGGGTGAAGGGGATGTGCCCGGACGGGGCCTGCTGGCCCTGGCCGATGATCTCCTCCACCTGCTGGCGGACCGCCTCGAGCGAAATCCCGAGGCTCTCAAGGGCCTTGGCGGCGACACCCTCACCCTCATGGATCAGGCCCAGGAGGATGTGCTCGGTGCCGATGTAGTTGTGGTTGAGCATCCGGGCTTCTTCCTGAGCCAGGACGACAACCCGCCGCGCGCGGTCGGTGAACCTCTCGAACATCGTTAATCGCTCCTCAGAGCGGTCAGGCAGTGGGGGGAACTTCCCCTCCCTGTCCTTCCGCAGCTTAGTCCCGCAAGCGGGGACCGCTCATTCCAACTGCCGACACCGTCGATGGCCTCCTGACCCGTGACGCCGACATCTGCTCCAACCCGATGGTGCGAGACGATGTTCCCGCAGGCCAGGCAGTTACCCTCACCATCAGTACGCCGATGGCGAACGTGAGACTCACTGTCCTGCGTGTCGCCCCCTCCCACTAGGGATGTCTTACCCGCTGGGACAGACACTCCATGCCGCGCCCCCCGGTTCCCTCCGCTACGGGCGAACAACCTTGCGCCCCTCCACACCCCCGCGCGCCCCCACTTTCGGCACTCCATGTATCCGTGAGGACACCCAGCGTAACCCGCACGCTCTTTCGGCGGTTTCACCTGGCATGGCCGGCACCCGCCCCGCGGTCACCGCGGATCTCGCCACGATTCCCCTCCCCCGTCGGCCGCTCGATCCGAGCGATCAGGTCCGTCAGTGGTACGAGAACGAACTGGGCTGGCCAGTGGTGCCCGGGCCACCGGGGTTGCCGGTGTGCCTTCGCGCCGGGGTGCGCTTCGACGTCCTGGACGTCCCGGCCGAGGCGGGCCGTGCGGCCCTGCGCCATCTGAGGCACGACTCCCCGGTGGCCGTCCACGGGGATCGGATGCGCCTGCTCGTGGCCGCGGGCAGCGCCCCGGAGGTGCCCGGGGTGCTGGACTGGCTGGAGTGGGGGACGCTGCCCCTGGATCTGACGGCGCTGGGCGAGGGCGACCTCGTCCAGGCGCCGCTGCCGCCCGACCGGGGGACGGTCATGGCCGTACGGCCACCGGACGGACCTCAGGGGGCGGCGCACGGGCCGCGGGGGCTCGTACCGCACGGCGTCGGTCGGCCGCCGGGATGCGGTGTGGTGCGACCGCTCCGGCCGGGGCGCCCCGACGCTGTGCAGGGGGCCGCCGTGTGGCTGCGGCCCCCCGAGCCCGGGGGCGAGGCCGACGCCTCGCTGCCGACGCTGTCGGCTCTTGGGGGCGGTGGGGGCGCCCCCGATCTCGTACGGGTTCTGGACACGGTGGCGACGCACTGCCACCGTCTGCGGCTGCGACGCGGGTGTGCCCGGCCGTCGACCTGTCCATAGCGCCGGCATTGCCTTAATCCTGGCTATGGCCTGGTCTTGGGTGTCAGGCATTCACCCTGATCAGGGCTTTGCCCTGAGGCCGGGCTTTGGCCGTGGATCCGGCTTTGGCCCCGACTCAGGCGTTGGCCTTGGCCTTGATCAGGCGTTGGCCTTCTCGTATGCCTCACGAATGGACGCCGGAACGCGACCGCGGTCGTTGACCTCGTATCCGTTCTCCTTGGCCCACGCACGGATCTGCGCGGTGTCCTGGCTGCCACCGGAAGCGGCGCGCGCCTTTCCGCGGCCACCCGAAGCGCGGCCTCCGGTACGACGACCGCCCTTCACGTAAGGGTCGAGAAGGCCACGGAGCTTGTCCGCATTGGCAGTCGTGAGATCGATCTCGTACGTCTTGCCGTCCAGCGCGAACGTCACGGTCTCGTCCGCCTCGCCGCCGTCGAGGTCGTCGACAAGAAGGACCTGAACCTTCTGTGCCACCGGATTTCCTTTCATCGATAACTTGAGGGCCGGGGGTCTGCGGCGTCCGCCGTTTCGCCGTCCCCTGTTATATGCAGTACTGCAGTACGTCGGAAAGCAAACCGCTTTTGCTGGAAAAACACAAACCCTCGGGAGAGACCCACACGCCGGACCCGGTCCGGAAACATGCGCGTTTCGGACATAGGGCACCCGGGCAGGGCCGTCCTGCGGAATAGGGGCTGACGATCACAGATGCAGAAGCATCCGGCTGTTGCCCAAGGTGTTCGGTTTCACTCGTTCGAGACCGAGGAACTCCGCGACGCCCTCGTCATAGGAACGCAGCAGCTCCGCGTAGACATCGGTGTCAACGGGTGTCTCGCCGATCTCGACGAAGCCGTGCTTGCTGAAGAAGTCGACTTCGAAGGTCAGACAGAAAACGCGGCGTACGCCGAGCCAGCGTGCGGTGTGCAGCAACTTCTCCAGCAACTGATGACCGACGCCGACGCCCTTCAGACCGGGCTTCACGGCGAGAGTGCGGACTTCCGCCAGATCTTCCCACATCACGTGCAGGGCGCCGCAGCCGACGACCTCGCCGTTGTCGTCGCGTTCCGCGACCCAGAACTCCTGGATGTCCTCGTAAAGCGTCACCGTGGCTTTGTCGAGCAGGATGCGTCGCTGGACGTACGCGTCAAGGAGACCGCGCACCGCGTCGACATCGCTGGTGCGGGCCCGTCGGACGGTGATGGCTTTCGAGGTGACTTCTGGGCTCTCCACCGAGGGGGACTCGGCGGAGTGGCTCTCTGCTGACATGAGCGGACGCTATCGCCCACCGGGCTCCTGGGCGGAGCCGGGGTTCTGGGGGCGGGTATCGGGGCGGGTATCCGGGGGCGTATCGGCGACGCCGGTATCCGCGCCCTCGGTATCTGCGGCTTCGGTATCCGTGCCGTCGGTATCGGGGCCGTCGGTATCGGGGCCGTCGGTATCGGGGCCGTCGGTATCGCGGCCTGTTACACGGCCGGTATCGGGCGGTTCTGCGGGTTCGGGGGTTTCCGGGCCCTGGACGATGCGTACGGCGTCGCTCAGCGCCTGGCGTTGTTCCTCGCTCATCATGCCGAAGAACGCGACGAGTGCGGCGGCGGGGTTGTCGCTCTGTGACCAGGCGTCATTCATCAGCGCGGCTGCGTAGGCGGCCCTGGTGGAGACCGCCTCATATCGATAGGCGCGGCCCTCCGCTTCGCGGCGTACCCAGCCCTTCTGATGGAGATTGTCCAAAACAGTCATCACGGTGGTGTAGGCGATGGACCGTTCCTGCTGAAGATCTTCCAGGACTTCCCGAACGGTCACCGGGCGGTTCCACTTCCACACCCGCGTCATGACCGCGTCTTCGAGTTCTCCCAATGGGCGAGGCACAGTTCAGCACAATAGTGGGAGATAGCGGGGTTGGCGTGGCGGACGTGCACTTTCTCGGGCGAACGGGACAAAAGGGGCGTTCGGCTGAGAGAGCGCCGGCTGCCGGGGGCGCGGGCGACGGGGGCGCGGGCGGGAGGGAGCGCCAGGGGCGTCGGCCCGGGCGTCGGTGAGGTGAGCGGTGGGCTCAGGCGTCCGGGGTCGCGGGGGCCTGGCGAGGGCTCTCCACGCGCGCGAGGGCGGCGTCCACGGCCGCGTCCTCCTTGGCCTTGTTGGCCCCGCCCTGGGTCTTCACGATCACCCTGATCACGCCGACGAAGAACACGGCCATGACGGCCGGCGGGAGGAGCGCGGAGACGTAGTCCATGCGTCCAGGGTAGCCAGGGGGCGGTGGCGCCGGGCCTTCGGGGGCGGGGCGGCGGGCACCCGGCCGGTGGGGGCGGCCGGGTGCGCGGTGCCTGGTTCTGCCGTTGCCGTCAGCCTGCCGCGAGCTGTTGGGGCGGGTTCGCGGGGGGCGGGGTCGGCTTGCGGCGGGGGAAGACCTCGCCGGGGGTGGGGATGGGGCGGGCGGGCTTCGGGGCGGCCGGGGTGGGCTCGGGGCCGGGGGCGGGCTTGGGCGTGGCCGGCCGCTCCGCGGGCTTCTTGCGGGGCGGCTTCGCGGGTTCCTCGCCGGCGTCCTGGGCGGGGAGCACGACCGGGGTGCCGGGCGAGCCGGCGGAGAGGCCCCCAGGGAGGGCGTGGAGGTGGGTACGGGAGGCCGGGACGGTCGGTGTGGCGCGAGGGGCCGGGCGGGCTGTGCCGCGCGCCTGGCGGGCGCGTACGGCGTGTCCGGCGTGTTCGGCGTGTTCGGCGAGGGTCCGGCAGCGGCTGAGGAGGGCGGCGGCGGTGGGATTGCCGCGCAGGGCCCGCAGGGCGGCCAGATCGTCGGAGTTCGGGGTGTACCCGGCGGTCAGGGCCTCTTCGAGGAGCGTGAGGTAGCCGGCCGCGGTGCCGGGGAGGGCGGCGCGGTAGCGGGCGAGGTCGGCCACCAGGAAAGCGCGCAGCCGGGCGCCCTCGCGCATTGCCTCGTCGAGGGACTCGGCGAGACGGCGACAGTCCTGGACGTCCTCGGCCGTGGCGGGGCTGGGGTGAAGGGCAAGAGCGAGAGCGCGGCGGAGCACACGCAGCTCCTCCGCGCCGAACGCCATGCCGCCGCGGGATCCGTGTGGCGTGGGCATGCGCCGACGATACGCGCTAATCAGACAAACGCGGCATAGGGAGGGGGCGTGGCGCGGGGAGCCACTCGGGTGGGGGGTGGGGTGGGGGTTCGCGTCGATTCCTGCGGCGGCCCGTGGCTCTTCGGTGGGGGTGCGCGTAGCGCCTGCGGGCGCATTGTGGGTCGGGGCCGCGCCGGGGGGTGTCCGTCCTCGGACCGGCGGTCGGGCGGCGACGAGAGGTGCCGCTCCTTGACGCCGGCCACTGCGGGCGGACACCCCCCGGCACGCCCCCTTCCCGCCATCGGCGGCTGACCCGAGTACGTGGGGAACTGCAACGCCCTAGGGACGCGGGGAACTGCGCAACCAGCCACAACGCGCCCGCAGCGAACCGACGGCCGCAACACCCCCACGGACGCAGGGAACTGCAACGCCCTAGGGGCGCGGGGAACTGCGCGACCAGCCACAACGCGCCCGCAGCGAACCGACGGCCGCAACACCCCCACGGACGCAGGGAACTGCAACGCCCTAGGGGCGCGGGGAACTGCGCGACCGGCCACGACGGGCCCGCACCGGACCTACGACCGTGACGTGGGCCCCCTCAGCCGACGGAGTCACATGCGGGAGACGTTGCGTTCGTACACCAGGCGGAGGCCGATCAGCGTCAGCCACGGTTCGTGTTCGTCGATGACCGAGGATTCGCCGAGGACCATGGGCGCCAGCCCACCCGTGGCGATGACGGTGACGTCCTCGGGGTCCTCCGCGAGTTCTCGGGCCATGCGGTTGACCACGCCGTCGACCTGGCCCGCGAAGCCGTAGATGATGCCGGACTGCATGGCCTCGACCGTGTTCTTGCCGATGACGCTGCGGGGGCGGGCCACCTCGATCTTGCGGAGCTGGGCGCCGCGCACTCCGAGGGCCTCGACGGAGATCTCGATGCCGGGGGCGATGACGCCGCCGACGTACTCGCCTCGCGCGCTCACCGCGTCGAACGTCGTCGCCGTACCGAAGTCGACGACGATCGCCGGGCCGCCGTAGAGGTCCACGGCCGCCACCGCGTTGATGATGCGGTCGGCGCCCACCTCCTTGGGGTTGTCCGTGAGGATCGGGACGCCCGTCTTCACGCCCGGTTCGACGAGGACCGCGGGGACGTCGCCGTAGTAGCGGCGGGTGACTTCGCGCAGTTCATGCAGGACGGAGGGGACCGTCGCGCAGATGGCGATTCCGTCGATGCCGTCGCCCAGTTCGTCGCCGAGCAGCGGGTGCATGCCCATCAGGCCCTGGAGGAGGACCGCGAGTTCGTCGGCGGTGCGGCGGGCGTCCGTCGAGATGCGCCAGTGCTCGACGATGTCCTCGCCGTCGAACAAGCCGAGGACGGTGTGCGTGTTTCCTACGTCGATCGTGAGGAGCATGCCCGTCCTACTCCGCCGCTCGCAGGTCCAGGCCGATGTCCAGGATCGGCGAGGAGTGGGTGAGGGCCCCGACGGCCAGGTAGTCGACGCCCGTGTCGGCGTACGCCCTGGCGTTGTCCAGGGTCAGGCGGCCCGATGCCTCGAGCGCGGCCCGGCCGTGGACGATGGCCACCGCCTCCTCGCACTCGCCCGGCGTGAAGTTGTCCAGGAGGATCAGGTCCGCGCCCGCGTCCACCACTTCGCGCAGCTGGTGGAGCGTGTCCACCTCGACCTCGATCGGGAGGTCCGGGAAGGTCTCGCGGACCGCCTTGAAAGCCTGCGCCACGCCGCCGGCCGCGACCACGTGGTTGTCCTTGACCAGGGCCGCGTCCGAGAGCGACATGCGGTGGTTCACGCCGCCTCCGCAGCGGACCGCGTACTTCTCCAGGGCGCGCAGGCCCGGGGTCGTCTTGCGGGTGTCGCGGACCTTGGCCGTGGTGCCGTCCAGTACGTCCGCCCACGCGCGCGTGGCCGTCGCGATGCCCGACAGGCGGCACAGGATGTTCAGCGCGCTGCGTTCGGCGGTGAGCAGGTCACGGGTGCGGGTGGTGATCGAGAGGAGCTTCTGGCCCGCCGGGACGCGGTCGCCGTCCTCCACGTGGCGCTCGACCTCGAACTCGTCCTCGCAGACGATCGAGACGACCGCTTCGGCGATCCTGAGGCCCGCGACCACGCCCGCCTCGCGCGCGACGAAGTCGGCGGTGGCGACGGCGTCTTCGGGGATGGTCGCGACCGTCGTCACGTCCTCCCCGTGGGCCAGGTCCTCCTGGATGGCCACATTGGCGATGTCCTCGACCTCGACGGGGTCGAGGCCCGCGTCGGCGAGGAGCTGGGCGAGCGCGGGGTCCAGACCGCACTCCAGGTACGCCTCGCCGTCGGTGTCCGCACCGCAGGCGCAGCCGTCGCCGCAGCCTCCGGTCGAGGCGAGGGGAAGGTCGGGGGTGGTCACTTCTGTCACTGCTCCTGGGGCCGGGTCGGGGGGAAGTCGGCGGTGTCGGTGGTGTGCACGGCCAGTGTGCGGTCGGGGTTCAGGCGTACGACGATGTGGCGGCGCCAGGTCGTGTCGTCGCGGTCGGGGCGATCTTCGCGCCAGTGGCAGCCGCGCGTCTCGTGGCGGATCTCCGCGGCGGCCACCAGGACGCGGGCCACGCACAGGAGGTTGGTGGTCTCCCAGGTGTCGACGCCGGGCTCGGCGGTCTTGCCGTTCTCGGCGAGGGCGTCGCGGGCGTCGGTGTGCAGCCGCTGGAGCTGTTCGGCGGCCTTGGCGAGGGAGTCGGCGGAGCGCAGCACGCCGGCGCCGTCCGTCATGACCCGCTGGATCGCGAACCGTGCCTCGGGCGCGAGCAGCGGGTGCTCAGGTGTCTCGGGGTAGGGCACCGGGTGCGGCACGCGCGCGTGGAGGCCGTTCGCCGTCCGGGACGCCGCGATGTCCGCGACGATGCGCTCGGCGTAGACCAGGCCCTCGAGGAGCGAGTTGGAGGCGAGACGGTTGGCGCCGTGCACGCCCGTGCAGGCCACTTCGCCGCATGCGTACAGGCCGGGGACGGTCGTCCGGCCCCGGGCGTCGGTGCGTACGCCGCCGGAGGCGTAGTGGGCGGCGGGGGCGATCGGGATGGGGGCGGTGACCGGGTCGATGCCGTTCGCGCGGCAGGCCGCGAGGATGGTCGGGAAGCGGTGCTCCCACATGTCGGCGCCGAAGTGCCGCGCGTCGAGGAACATGTGCTCGGCGTCCTGCTCCTGCATGCGCCGCATGATGCCCTTGGCGACGATGTCCCGGGGCGCGAGCTCGGCAAGTTCGTGCTGTCCCACCATGAAGCGCACGCCGTCGGCGTCGACCAGATGGGCGCCCTCGCCGCGGACCGCCTCGGAGACCAGGGGCTGCTGGCCCTCGGCGTCCGGGCCGAGGAAGAGGACGGTCGGGTGGAACTGGACGAACTCCAGGTCGCTCACCTCGGCGCCCGCGCGCAGGGCGAGGGCCACGCCGTCGCCCGTGGAGACGGACGGGTTCGTCGTCGCCGAGAAGACCTGGCCCATGCCGCCGGTCGCGAGGACGACCGCGGGGGCGTGGACGGCGCCCACGCCGTCGTGCTGCCCCTCACCCATGACGTGCAGGGTGACGCCCGCGGTACGGCCCTCGGCGTCGGTCAGCAGGTCCAGGACGAGGGCGTTCTCGACCGTGCGCACGCCACGCGCGCGTACCGCCTCGACGAGGGCGCGGGAGATCTCCGCGCCGGTCGCGTCGCCGCCCGCGTGGGCGATACGGCGACGGTGGTGGCCGCCCTCGCGGGTGAGTTCCAGGCCGCCTTCCTCGGACTCGTCGAAGTGGGCGCCGGTCTCGATGAGCCGGCGTACGGCGTCGGGGCCCTCGGTGACGAGGATGCGGACCGCTTCCTCGTCGCACAGGCCCGCGCCCGCCACGAGCGTGTCGTCCAGGTGCTGTTCGGGGGTGTCGCCCTCACCGAGGGCCGCGGCGATGCCGCCCTGGGCCCAGCGGGTGGAGCCGTCGTCGAGGCGGGCCTTGGTGACCACGACGGTCGTCAGGCCGGCCGCCTCGCAGCGCAGGGCGGCGGTGAGGCCGGCGACGCCGGAGCCGACGACGACGACGTCCGCGTCGATGGACCACCCGGGGGCGGGCGCGTGCAGTCGTATGCCTGTGCTGGTCACGAGGCGGCTCCGAAGGTGAGGGTGACGTTGTCGATCAGCCGGGTCGTCCCGACCCGGGCGG
Organism: Streptomyces sp. M41; assembly: GCF_043673425.1. NCBI lineage: Bacteria > Bacillati > Actinomycetota > Actinomycetes > Kitasatosporales > Streptomycetaceae > Streptomyces > Streptomyces sp. M41. The sequence continues at coordinate 45,745 of NZ_JBIMKE010000028.1, forward strand.
CGACGGCGAGGACGGCCTCGCCGGTGAACTCGTCCGCGAGCTCGGTGATCTCCGTGAAGTCCGAGGGGTCGACGAGGGCGAGGTAGTCCAGTTCGAGCGGCGGGTCGAGGCGTGCGGCCTCGTCGAGGACGAGGCGGGCGGCTGCCCGGACGGCCGCCGCGGCGCCGGGGACGGCCTTGGCGACGGCGTGGGTGTCGGCCGCCGCGCGGGACTCCCCTATGGCGCTGAGCGCCTCGGCACGCGCGCGTGTGGCGGGCACTTCGCGGGCCCGTGCGCGCAGCGCTTCCTGCGCCGCGTGCCGGTCCCGGCCGGCGAACAGGGCCTGGGACAGCGCGAGCGCGGTGCGCCGCTCCTTGGGCGAGAGGTAGCGGTTGCGGCTGGAGAGCGCGAGGCCGTCCTCCTCGCGCACGGTGGGGACGCCGACGATCTCTACGCCGAAGTTCAGGTCGCGCACCATCCGCCGGATCAGGGCGAGTTGCTGGGCGTCCTTCTGGCCGTACAGGGCGACGTCGGGGCGGGTGAGGTGGAGCAGCTTGGCGACGACGGTGAGCATGCCGTCGAAGTGGCCGGGGCGGGAGGCGCCCTCCAGGCGTTCGCCCATGGGCCCGGCGCTGATGCGGACCTGGGGCTCGCCGCCCGGGTAGACCTCGTCCACGGCCGGGGCGAACACGACGTCCGCGCCCGCCTGTTCGGCGATCTTGAGGTCGGCCTCCAGGGTGCGCGGGTAGCGGTCGAGGTCCTCGCCCTTGCCGAACTGGAGCGGGTTCACGAAGACGGTGACGACGACCTCGCCGTCCGGTCCGGCGATCCCGCGGGCGGTGCGGACGAGGGTGGCGTGGCCCTCGTGCAGGGCGCCCATGGTCATCACGACGACGCGGGGGCCGTGGCGCACGCGCGCGTGGAGCTCGTCGGCGGTGCGCAACAGGGTGGTGGTCATCGGGCGTCTCCCTCGGCGCCGTCGGTCCCGGCGGTTCCCCCGTCGGCGAGTACCCCGAGGAGGTCCTCGGCGAGTTCCGGCTTGAGCAGTCCATGGGCGAGCGCACGGTCGGCGGTCGCACGGGCCATCGCCAGATAGCCGGCGACGGTCTGCGGGGCGTGCCGGCGCAGCTCAGTGACGTGCGCCGCGACGGTGCCGGCGTCGCCGCGCGCGACGGGGCCGGTGAGCGCGGCGTCACCGGAGCGCAGGGCGTTGTCCAGGGCGGCGCCGAGCAGCGGGCCCAGCATGCGGTCGGGGGCCGTCACGCCCGCCTCGCGCAGCAGCTCCATGGACTGGGCGACCAGCGTCACCAGGTGGTTGGCGCCCAGCGCGAGGGCAGCGTGGTAGAGCGGGCGCATCTGCTCGGCGATCCACTCGGGTTCACCGCCCATCTCGATGACGAGGGCCTCGGCGGCCAGCCGCAGCTCCTCGGGCGCGGTGACCCCGAAGGAACAGCCGGCCAGCCGCTGGACGTCCACCGGGGTGCCGGTGAACGTCATCGCCGGGTGCAGGGCCAAGGGCAGCGCGCCCGCGCGCAGGGCGGGGTCCAGGACCTTCGCGCCGTACCGCCCGGAGGTGTGCACCAGCAGCTGCCCCGGCCGTACGGCACCGGTCTCGGCGAGGCCCTCGACCAGGCCGGGCAGCGCGTCGTCGGGGACGGTCAGGAGCACCAGCTCGGAGCGCCGGAGGACTTCGGCGGGCGGCACGACCGGCACGTCGGGGAGCAGCTGTGCGGCCCGGCGGCGGGAGGCGTCGGAGACCCCGGAGACGGCCACCGGGCGGTGCCCGGCGAGCTGGAGCGACGCGGCGAGCGCGGGGCCGACGCGACCGGCGCCGACCACGCCGACGGCGAGCCGCGCGGGGCGGTCCTTGGGATCTGGCTGTTGGCTTGTACTCACGCGACGGAGGCCTTCCCGTTCCAGTCCGCTCTGGGTACCGGACGATTTCTCGTCATGTTAACGCGATCGGTTCCACGGGGGTTCGGTTGTCCACAGGCTGTGGGTTATCGCACGCCGCCCGGGAAAGCGATACGCGCGACCGGAAAACGCACCCGGGAACGGACCGGAAAAGCGCGTGCCCGCAAAAGCGCGTGCCCGCGCGCGTGGGCGCACGGCATGATCCCGGGCATGAGCGATACGGCGGATCAGGGCGGGGAGCGGTCGGCGCGCGAGCGGCTCGGCGAGCGGCGGGCGGTCGCCCAGCGGGAGGCCCGGCGCATCCTGTCACGCCCGGGTGCCAGGGGCACGCTCCGCGAACGGCTCGCGCTCCTCCAGGAGACGGCACCGCAGGTGTACGACCTGGACGAACCCGCCGACCTGTACGGGAACGGCGTCGTCGAAGCCCTGGAAGCCAAGGTCGCCGGGCTGCTCGGCATGGATGCCGCCGCGTTCTTCCCGACCGGCACGATGGCCCAGCAGGTCGCCCTGCGCTGCTGGGCGGGCCGCACCGGCAGCCCCACCGTGGCCGTGCATCCGCTGGCCCATCCCGAGATGTACGAACGGCACGCGTTCAGCCAGGTCAGCGGATTGCGCCCGGTGCACCCGACCAGCGAGCCCCGGCTGCCGACCGCCGACGAGGTACGCGACCTCGACGAGCCCTTCGGGGCGCTGATGCTGGAACTGCCCCTGCGGGACGCCGGCTTCGTCCTGCCCACGTGGGAGGAGCTCACGGCGGTCGTGGAGGCGGCACGGGAGCGCGACGCGGTGGTGCACTTCGACGGCGCGCGCCTGTGGGAGTCCACCGTCGCGCTCGGCCGCCCCCTGGACGAGATCGCGGGCCTCGCGGACAGCGTGTACGTCTCGTTCTACAAGTCCCTCGACGGCTTCGGCGGCGCCGCGCTCGCCGGACCGAGGACGCTGGTGGAGGAGGCCAGGGCCTGGCGCCACCGGTACGGCGGCACGGTCTTCCAGCAGTTCCCGACCGTCCTGTCGGCCCTCGCCGGGCTGGAGCGCGAGCTGCCCCGGTTGCCGGAGTACGTGGCCCACGCGCGCGTGGTCGCCGCCGCACTGCGTGAGGGGTTCGCCGAGGCGGGGGTGGCGTGGGCGCGGGTGCACCCCGGGGTACCGCACACCCACGAGTTCCAGGTCTGGCTGCCGTACGACGCGCCGACGCTGTCCGAGGCGGCGGTGCGCCAGGCGGAGGAGACGGGGACCCTGCTCTTCGCCTCCGGCTGGGACGCGCGAGGGCCGGGCCTGGCCTGCACCGAGGTCTCCGTGCGCGCCGCCGGCCTCGAGTGGACCGACGGCGACGTCAAGGAGGCTCTCGCCGAGTTCGTGGCCCGGCTCATCGGCACGGTCAGCGCGTAGCACCCGGCCGCGGGTGCGGCAGCCACCGGCTCAGGGCGCGCCGTATCCGCCCCTGGGCGGGCCGCCCGGCGACGACTGCCCGGAACCGCCGGTCGGCGCGCCATTCCCGCACGACCTGCCGGTCGTGGGCGCCCGGCGCCGGCGGGGCGATCTCACCGAGCCGCAGGGCACGGTAGGTGTCGAGGAGATGCTGCTGCGTGATGCTCATGACGTACACGGCCTTTACGGGACGTAGGGAGATGTGACGTGGGATCGGGCTCCGCGGCTGCCCCGGTGCTCCCAGGCTGCGTCGGGTGGGCGGCCCGCGTCGCGTCGATTGACGGCTGCCGTCAATCGACGGCCGCGTTGTCAGTGGCGGGGTGCACCATGAGGGCATGAGCGTGAGCATCGACATCGCGGGGCTGCGGCCGGAGAGGCTCGCCGTCGTGCCCTCGCCCCTGGCCGAGCTCGGCATGGCGCTGCACGCCATGTCGGAGCCTGGGCACCACCCGGGCCTCCAGGGCTGGGTGACGGGCGTGACGGCCCGGCTGGACCCGCATCTGGCCGACCGGATGTGCGAGGCCGACTTCCTGTGGCGGACGACGTTCTCGGACCTGTTCCTGCCGTACGCGGGCATCCCGGGCGGAGTGCTGCCCGGCGCGACGCTCGCCGAGGAACTGGACCTGCTGGACAAGCTCACGGACGAACAGTTCGTGAACGCGGCGCTCGAGTTCACCTGCGCACTGCCGTACGCCACGCAGGCGCCCGACGTGCTGGCCGACGAGGAGCTGCGCCGACGTGCGCTCGAGCTGGCCGCCGCGCGCGGACCGCAGCAACTGCGCTTCAGCCAGCGTCTGCTGGAGGACCCGCCGCGCATCCGGGCCTGGCTGCGGCAGTTCCTGGAGGACTGCGACGAGACGTTCTTCGCGGACGCCTGGTCCCGGCTGAGCCATCAACTCGCGGCTGATGCCCGCCACAAAACCGACCTGCTGCGACACAAGGGGCTGAGCGAGGCGCTGACCGCGGTGTCCCCGGCGGTGAGCGTCGACGAGAGCGCGGGCCGGATCACCATCGACAAGCTGCGGCAGGGCCACACCGTCATCAAGAACAGCAGTCTCCTGCTGGTGCCGACGAGCCTGGGCTGGCCGCATCTGATGGTGCTGCACCGGCACGGCTGGCAGCCGGTGGTGCACTATCCGGCCGGCTCGCCCGGGATCGCCGCGCCGCCTCCGGTCGACCAACTGACGCTGCGGATGACCGCGTTGTCCCACCCGGTGCGGATGCAGCTCTGCCGCAACCTCGCCCGCAGCACGTACACCACGAGCGAGCTCGTCCAGATCCACGGCATGACCGCGCCCGAGATATCCCGGCACCTGGGCGTCCTGAAGAAGGCGGGCCTGATCACCACCCGCCGCCGGGGGCGGTACGTCCTGCACCAGCTGGACGTCGCCGCGGTGGCACGCCTGGGCAGCGACTTCCTGGAGGCCCTGCTGCGGTGACGGACCGCCTCGGCATCACCAGACCGTCAGCGTCACCCTGCATGCGCCCTCAGCCGTGCCCGCCCGCCCGCACCAGACCCGTCTCGTAGGCCAGGACCACGACCTGTACCCGGTCGCGGAGCCCGAGCTTGGTCAGGATGCGGCCGACATGGGTCTTCACCGTGGCCTCGGACAGCACCAGCCGGGCCGCGATCTCGCCGTTGGACAGGCCCTGCGCGACCAGCACCATGACCTCGCGCTCGCGGTCGGTGAGCCGTTCCAGCTCCTTGTGCTGGGGCTCCTTGCCGCCGGAGGGCAGCATCGGCGCGAACCGGTCCAGCAGACGCCGGGTCGTCGAGGGGGCCACCACGGCGTCCCCGCTGTGCACCGAGCGGATGGCGGCGAGGAGTTCGCCGGGCGGCACGTCCTTGAGCATGAAGCCGGAGGCGCCCGCCTTCAGCCCGGAGAAGGCGTACTCGTCGAGGTCGAAGGTGGTCAGGATCAGCACCTTGGGCGGCTCGGGCTCCGAGCAGATCCGGCGGGTGGTCTCCACGCCGTCCAGCTTCGGCATGCGCACATCCATCAGCACCACGTCGACGGGGGTCGAGCGCAGCACCTGGAGGGCCTCGACGCCGTCGCCCGCCTCCGCGACGACCTCCATGTCCGGCTGGGCGGCAAGCACCATCCGGAACCCGGTGCGCAGCAGCACCTGGTCGTCGACGAGCATCACGCGGATCGTCATCGAGGTCCTCTTCCGTGTCTTCCGTGTCCGTGTACAGGAGCGTTACAGGTGTCAACCGTGAGCATGGTCCGGCGTCAGGTCGCCGGCTTGAGCGGCAGCAGGGCACTGATGCGGAATCCTCCGCCCGGGCGCGGGCCCGCGTCCAGAGTGCCGCCGACCATGCCGACCCGCTCGCGCATGCCGATCAGGCCGTGCCCGCTGCCGTCGGCGCCGCCGTCCTCGTACAACTCGTGCGGGGCGCCCTTGCCGTCGTCCTCGACGAGCAGGCCGAGGCCGTCGTCGAAGTAGACCAGGCGCACGCTCGCGCCCGCGTTGGGGCCGCCGTGCTTGCGGGTGTTGGTGAGCGCCTCCTGCACGATGCGGTAGGCGGTCAGCTCGACGCCGCTGGGCAGCGGGCGCGGGGTGCCCTCGATCTTGAAGTCGACGGGCAGGCCGGAGCCGCGGCACTGCTCGACCAGGTCCTCGATCTGCTCGACATCGGGCTGCGGGACGTACTCGCCGCTCTCCTGGTGCTCGCCGGTGCGCAGCACCCCAAGCAGGCGGCGCATCTCGGCGAGGGCCTGGCGGCCGGTGGAGGAGATCGTCTCCAGGGCCTGCTTGGCCTGGTCGGGCGCGGCGTCGAGGACATAGGCGGCGCCGTCGGCCTGTACCACCATGACCGAGACGTTGTGGGCGACGACGTCGTGCAGCTCACGCGCGATCCGGGCGCGTTCGGCGGCGACCGCGACCTTGGCCTGCGCCTCGCGCTCCTTCTCGAGCCGGGTCGCGCGCTCCTCGAGCTGCTCGTAGTAGGCGCGCCGGGTGCGGATCGAGTCGCCGAGCACCCAGGCGAGCGCGAACGGCACCGTCATGAAGACCATCAGGGCCACGGTGCCCAGGGCGCTCGCGTCCTGCTCCGGCCAGCGCAGCTGCGCCAGCGGCGCCGCGCACAGTCCCATGGCCAGCGCGAGCCGGGAGGCCCAGCGGGCGCCGGTCGCGGCGACGGTGTAGGTGATCACCAGGAAGGCGAAGTTGGCGGGCGTCGTCGCCACGTCCAGCACCAGCTGAGCCACGCCCAGGCCGATGGCCAGCAGCAGCATCTTCTCCGGCATGCGCCGACGCAGCGCGATCACCAGGCACAGCAGCAGGACGACCGGGAAGACGACCGCCGTGGTCTCCGTGCCCGGGGGCTCCTGCCCGCTCCCCTCCTGGACGGCCGTGCCCAGCGCCGAGATCCCGAACAGGAGGACGGCCCAGAAGCCGTCGACCCATGTCGGGTGCCTGCGGATGAAGTCATAGAGGCGCTGCACGTAACCCAGCGTAGGGAAGCGAGATGCGTGCAGGGGTCAACCGGAGGGCCGATCCCCGTCACACACACGTACTCCCCAAGGTGGAGGTCGCGTTCCCCTGTGCGCTTAGCCTGGCCCGGTGACAGCGGAATCGGCAGGTGAGTGGCGCGGGTGGCGTGCGGCGGCGCAGGCCGCCCTCTACGGGCCGGACGGCTTCTACCACCGCCCGGAGGGACCGGCCGGCCACTTCCGTACGTCCGTGCTCGCCTCGCCGCTCTTCGCGGACGCCGTGGCCCGGCTGCTGTGCCGGGTCGACGAGACGCTGGGCCGGCCCGAGACGCTCGACTTCGTGGACATGGCCGCGGGGCGGGGCGAGCTGATCACCCGCGTCCTGACCGTGCTGCCCGCCGAGGTGGCGGCACGCACGCGTGCGTACGCCGTCGAGGTCGCCGGCCGCCCGGAAGCCCTGGATCACCGGATCGAGTGGCTGCCCGAGCCGCCGGAGCGGATCACGGGCCTGTTGTTCGCCAACGAGTGGCTGGACAACGTCCCCCTGGAGGTCGTCGAGGTGGACCCCGCGGGGGTACCGCGCCTGGTCCTCGTACGACGGGACGGCGCCGAGCGCCTGGGAGAGCCGGTCGGCGGGGCGGAGGCGCGCTGGCTGGCGCGGTGGTGGCCGTTGGGGGAGGCGCAGGGGGCGCGGGCCGAGATCGGGCTGCCCAGGGACGAGGCGTGGGCCCGCGCGGTCGCGGCACTGGAGCGGGGGCTCGCGATCGCCGCGGACTACGCGCACACCGCGCGGACACGGCCGCCCTTCGGGACGCTCACCGGCTTTCGGGAGGGGCGCGAGACGGCGCCCGTGCCGGACGGGTCGTGCGACATCACCGCGCATGTCGCGCTGGACGCGTGCGCGACGGCGTGCGCCCTGCCGGGCACGCTGTTGCTGACGCAGCGCGCCGCGTTGCGCGCCCTGGGCATCACCGGCGCCCGTCCCCCGCTCGCACTGGCCTCCACGCGCCCGGCCGAGTACGTGCGCGCCCTCGCGAGTGCGGGCGAGGCCGCCGAGCTGACGGCGAAGGGCGGGCTGGGCGACTTCGGTTGGCTGGTCCAGCCGGTTGGAATTCCCAACCCGCTCGACGGGAACCCGCTCGACGGGAACCCGCTCGACGAGCCGGGCTGACCGGCCGAGGTCCCGCTCCCGGAACCCTCGGCTCGTCGGCGCCCCCTACTTGTCGATGTCTCCCACCACGAAGAACATCGACCCCAGGATCGCCACCATGTCCGCGACCAGCGTCCCCGGCAGCAGCTCGACCAGTGCCTGGATGTTGTTGTACGAGGCGGACCGCAGCTTCAGCCGGTACGGGGTCTTCTCGCCCTTGCTGACCAGGTAGTAGCCGTTGATGCCGAGCGGATTCTCGGTCCAGGCGTAGGTGTGGCCCTCGGGAGCCTTGAGGACCTTGGGGAGCCGCTGGTTGATCGGCCCGGGCGGCAGATCGGCGAGCCGGTCGAGGCAGGCGTCGGCGAGGTCCAGGGAGTTGTGCGTCTGCTCCAGAAGGCACTCGAACCGGGCGAGGCAGTCGCCCTCCTCACGGGTCACCACCTTCAGGACGTCGCCCAGCTCGCCGTACCCGAGATACGGCTCGTCGCGGCGCAGATCGAAGTCCACGCCCGAGGCCCGGGCGATCGGCCCGCTCACGCCGTAGGCGTGCACGGCCTGAGGGGTGAGGGTTCCCACGCCGCGGGTGCGCCCCCGGAAGATCTCGTTGCCGAGGACCAGGTCGTCGAACCGGTCCATACGGGAGCGCACATCGGCGACGGCGGTACGCGCGCGTGCCGTCCACCCGGCCGGCAGGTCCTCCTTCAGGCCGCCGACCCGGTTGAACATGTAGTGCATACGCCCACCGGAGACCTCCTCCATGACGTGCTGGAGTTCCTCGCGCTCGGAGAAGGCGTAGAAGATCGGAGTGATCCCGCCGAGCTCCAGCGGGTACGAGCCCAGGAACATCAGGTGGTTCAGCACCCGGTTGAGCTCCGCGAGCAGCGTCCTGGTCCACACCGCCCGCTCGGGCACCTCCATGCCGAGCATGCGCTCCACGCCGAGGACGACGCCGAGCTCGTTGGAGAACGCAGACAGCCAGTCGTGGCGGTTGGCCAGCATGATGATCTGGCGGTAGTCGCGGGCCTCGAACAGCTTCTCGGCGCCACGGTGCATGTAGCCGATCACGGGCTCCGCGCGCGTGATGCGCTCGCCGTCCAGAACCAGCTTCAGGCGCAGCACGCCGTGCGTGGACGGGTGCTGGGGGCCGATGTTGAGCACCATGTCGGTGCTCTCCGCGGCGCCGCCGATACCGACCATGGTCTCCGTCGTAGGAGTCATGGACACAGTCTCCCCTACGTACGCTGGCCCCATGGAGACGGGGAGCCCGGAGAACACGGGGACTGCGGGAGACGAGCGGGCGGCGCGCGGGGCGGCCGAGCGCCCGGACCGGCCCGGCGTGGCCGAGCCAGGGCCCGAGCCCGAGCCCGACTGGACCGGGCTGCCGCCGGGCCTGCTCCGTATGCGCAGGTTGTTGCTGGTGGTGTGGCTGGGGCTGCTGACGATCGGCCTGGGGCTGCTGCTCGGGCTGCTCGCCGGGCCCGCCTGGGCGGCGTTCGCGGCGCTGCCGCCGGCGCTGATCGTGTGGGGCTGGGTGATGCTCGGCCGCAACTGGCGTTCCTGGCGCTACGCCGAGCGCGCCGACGACCTGCTGATCAGCCGGGGCGTGCTGTGGCGCGCGGAGACGGTCGTGCCGTACGGCCGGATGCAGCTGGTCGAGGTCACCTCGGGCCCTGTCGAGCGGCACTTCGGGCTGGCCAGCGTCCAGCTGCACACGGCCGCCGCCGCGACCGACGCCACGATCCCCGGCCTCGACCCGGCCGAGGCGGAACGACTGCGCGACCGGCTCACCGAGCTCGGCGAGGCCCGATCGGCGGGACTGTGACGGCGCCCGGCGTCGACGACGCCATCGGCGAGCAGCGCGCCGTGAGCGAGCGGCGGCTGCACCCCGTGACGCCGCTGAGGCGGGCGTGGGCGCCCGTCGCCGTGCTCATCGGGTGGGCGGCGCACGATCCGGACCAGGCGCAGCGCCAGCTGACCAGGCTGACGACCACCACGCTGCTGATCGCGCTCGCCGTGATCGTCCCCCTGGCCGCCCTGTACGGCTTCCTCACCTGGTGGTTCACCCACTTCGCGGTGACCGACAGCGAACTGCGCATCCGTACCGGTCTGCTGTTCAGGCGCACTGCGCACATCCGGCTGGAACGCATCCAGGCCGTCGACGTCACCCAGCCGCTGCTCGCGCGCATGGCCGGCGTCGCGAAGCTCAAACTCGACGTCATAGGCGCCGACAAGAAGGACGAACTCGCCTTCCTGGGCGCCGAGGAAGCGCGCTCGCTGCGCGCGGAACTCCTCGCGCGTGCCGCCGGTTTCGCGCCCGAGACGGCGCACGAGGTGGGCGAGGCGCCCGCGCAGCAACTGCTCCGCGTGCCACCGGGCGTGCTGGCCGTCTCGCTCGTCCTGACCGGCGCCACCTGGGGGACGCTGGCCGCCGCGGTGACCGTCCCGACGATTCTCTGGCTGGTCACGGAGAGCGTGTGGACGGTTCTCGCGACGGCGGTGCCGCTGTTCGGCGCCGCGGGGGCGAACAGCGTGGGGCGGTTCGTCACCGAGTACGACTGGACGGTGGGCGAGTCCCAGGACGGGCTGCGCCTCGACCACGGTCTGCTCGACCGCGCGCACGAGACGGTGCCGCCGGGCCGCGTGCAGACCGTACGGATCGTCGAGCCGCTGCTGTGGCGGCGGCGCGGCTGGGTCCGGGTGGAGCTGGACGTGGCCGGATCGTCCAACTCGGTGCTGCTGCCGGTCGCCCCGCGCGAGGTCGCCGAATCGGTCGTCGCGCGCGTGCTGCCCGGCGTGACCGTGCCACCGCCCGCGTCCCTGTCCCGCCCTCCCCGGCGGGCGGGCCGCTGCGTGCCGCTGTGGTGGCGTGGACACGGCCTGGCCGTCACGGACGCGGTGTTCGCCGCCCGGAGCGGACTCCTGCGGCGCAGCCTGGCGCTCGTACCGCATGCGAAGGTGCAGAGCGTACGGCTGGATCAGGGGCCCTGGGAGCGGCGGTGCGGCGTTGCCGACGTCCACGTGGACACGGGGGCCGACAAGACGGTCACCGCGCGTCTGAGGGCCGCTGGAGAGGCGGCGGAGCTGCTGCGGACGCAGGCGGAGAGATCGCGCACGGGCCGCAGGGACGCCCGGCCGGACCGGTGGATGGCGGGACGCGACGAGGCCGCCGCGCAGCACGGCGGCTGAGCCGAGCCCGAGGTGGCCGGCCCGGCCACCGGCCGCAAGGCGTCAGTCAAGCGGCAACCACTCAGGAGTGCGGCAAGGGTTCAGGAATGCGGCACGCGTCAGGAAACCGCGCTCCGCAGCCCCTGCACGTCGATCTGTTCCGTCTCGTCGTGTGCCGTCAGGTCGATGACCTGCCCGATGCCCCGGGACTCCTCGTCCGCCGGCTTGAACTCGGCCTCGGACTCGGCCTTGTGCAGGGCGAGGGCCTCCTGGCCGACGACGTCGGCGAGGTCCTCGTTCTGGACGGACTCGATCGCGGACGCCTCCGGGCCCGTCTTCGTACCGAAGAAGTCGAAGCCGCCCTCGACCGACGGACGCCGGGCGGGCGTCGCCGGTACGACGGCCACGGCGGTCGGCGCGATGAAGTGCCCTGTGCGCGGCTGGGACGCAGGCAGGGCCGGCTCGGTCTTGGCGAGCGCGCCCGCCGTGGTGGTGGCGGTCGCGCGCTCATGCCCGTCGACCGCCTCGGGCTTCCCCCGCGCCTCGTCCTCCAGCGCGGGTTCGCTTCCGGCTCCGCCGGTCGCGCCCGCCTCCATGACACCGGCCTCGGCGGCCACCGACCCGCCGGCCACGCCGGTGGACGACTCGACGACCTCGGACGCACCGACGGTCGACCTGCCGGCCGTCACGCCGGTGGCGCTGTACCCCTCCGCTCCGTCCATGGCCGGCTCGCCCTTGGAGGGGCCGTCACCCTTCGGGGACAGGTTCGTCGGCGGCTCGTCCGCCGGGGGCTCGCTCTGCGCGGACTCGCTCTGCGCAGGGACGTTCGGGGAGGTGGCGTTCGCAGCGGAGTCGTTCTCGCGAGAGCCGTACTCGGGGGAGCCGACTTCACGAGAGCTGTCTTCGCGAGAGACGTCTTCGGAAGAGGCGTACTCAGAAGAGACGTTCCCAGCAGCGTCGCCGCCGGCAGAGACGTTCTTGCCCGAGTCGCCCTTCAGGGTCTCGGCGTCCTCCGCCGGCCCCTCCCCGGCCTCGGCCGAGCCGCCCGCGCCCAGGGCCTCCGTGGAGGCGTCCCGCTCGGACTCCCCGGCCTCTTCCTCCCCGTCGAACCGCGCCAACGCCGCCTGGGCCCGCAGGAACAGGCGGGACCCCTCCGGCGAGAACACCGCCGTAGCGCTCTCGGCGGGCTCCTCCTGGGCGTCCTCGGCCCGCGCGGCCTCCGGGTTCGCCCGGCCGGCCTGCGCACCCTCGCTCCGCGCGTCGTCCGCCTTCGTCCCCTCGGCCTCGACGGAAGCAGCCACAGCCTCCGCGTCCGCCGCGGCGGCGACCGGCACCGGCGGCAGCGCACGCGCGGGCGTGGCCGCCTCTATCTCCAGAACCCGGCGTTCCTCCAGGACCGTGGCCCGGTCCGCCTCCGCCGTGGCGTACCGCCGCAGCAGCGCCGCGTGTTCGTTGCGCAGCCCCGCGAGCTCCGCCCGCTTGGCCCGCAGCCGCTGCTCCAGCTTCACCCGCAGCTCGCGCGACTCCTCGAGATCGGTCTCCAGCTCGGCGACCCGCTCCTCGTGGCGCCACTCGTCGCTCGCACGCGCGCGCGTGAGGTCGGCGACCTGTTTGCCCGCCTGTGCGTCCCAGCGGCGCATGACGACCGCGCCGACGACCGCCGTCGCCGCGGCGGCTGCGGCGAGGCCGCGCAACACCATGGGTTCGGTGAACACCCAGGGCGCAAGGGCGCAGACGACGGAGACGCCTGCGATCGCCGACGGGGGCAGCAGCCTGTGCAAGGGCGGGGAATGACGGTGACGTCCACGTGGCATGGCCAGAAACTTACCGCGCGTAGGCGAATCTTGGTGCCCCGCCCCGTAAAAACACAGCCATCCCGAGTCGTTCGCGCGGCATCAGGAATCAGATCCGTACCGAATACACCAACAACCAAGATCACAAGCCCCGGTCGGTCATGCGATCGGCCAAGTCACCTGCCGCTCAACCGGTCGCTCATCCACTCCAGCGTTCCGGGAATCTCCCGCCGCCAGGTGTTGAAGTTGTGCCCGCCGCTTTCGAGGATGATCGACGAGATCCGCGTCCGCTTGGTGGCCTTGACACGGTCAATGAGCTTCAAGGTGTCGCGGTAGTTGGATTCTCCAACCTTGCTGCTGCTGACAAGCAGTGAAGTGTCCGGAGCCGGCATGTGCTTGAGGTACCACCACAGGTCCGCGCGATTGCGCAGTTCCTCGTCGCCCTGGAAGAGATCACCCGTCGTGGCGTCGATCGGCGCCTTGTAGTAGGCGGAAAGTCCGGCTCCGGCGGCGTACACCTCGGGATGGTGCATGGCGAGCTTCAGCGCGCAGTAACCGCCCGTGGAGTTGCCGATGATGCCCCAGCCGCCGGGATTCCCCGCGATTCTGTAGTGGCCGCTCACGGCCTCGGGCAGGTCCTTGGCGAAGAACGTCTCGGTCTGCGGCCCGCCGGGGATGTCCACGCACTCCGTGTCCCGCGGCGGCGCCACGGTCGGCCGCATCATCACCAGGATCGTCGGCTTCATACGGCCCTCCTCGACGAGCCTCGCGGCCGTGCGCGGATAGTGCAGCTTGTCCATCAGGGCCTGCGCCGTACCGGGATATCCGGTCAGCACCACGGAAGCGGGAAACGTACGCGTGCGGTACTCCGGCTGAAAATACTCGGGCGGGAGATAGACGAACGCGGGTGTGGCGATGTGCGTCGTACGGCCCACGATGTCGACCTTCTGGATCCGGCCGACCGACTGCGGCCCGCCGCTCGCCACCCCGGGCACACGCCGGGTCTCCACCACCCGCAGCGGCCCGCCCTGCGGCGTGTGGTCCACGACGACGCCCTGCTCCTTCTCCTGCCCCAGCAGATCGGCCCAGCTGGCGTAGAACCCGAAAGCCTGGTTGGCGGCGAGGCCGACCGCCGCGAACAGCGCCAACTGCGTGGAGAACAGCAGGCCGACCCGTCCGCTCACGGCCCGCCAGCCGGGCCGCGCCAACCGCGGCCACAGCCACACCGTGCCGACGAACAGCAGTAGGGCGGCCAGCACCGCCGACGCCAGCAGCTTGTCGCTCGTGAGACCCATCGATGGTTACCTGTCCGCGCTTTCCGTCCGGACGCGCGGACACCTGCCCCCCGCACCGCCTCCCCCGCTCTTTCGCAAGGGCTTGCCCCGGACTTTCCATGGCCGTTGAAACGGTTTTGGGGAGCCGAGTGAACCTCTCCCCTCGAGACACCGTCCTAGAGGGCGCAATGTCGCCGGATGCCCGAATCGGCACCGGATCCAAGGTCTCTCGCAGCACTAATGGGATGCGATGTCTGTCAGGACAGATGTGGAAATGTCGGGCGGGGTTCCGCAACGAGCAGGCCGGATACGGCATCTGTCGGGCCGGGTGCGGACTCTGCTCCGGGGCCCGCGCCCCGAGGCCGTTCCGGTTCTCGTCGGCCGGGCCTGCGCCCTGGTCGGCCTGCTGAACATCGCGGCAGGCGTCTTCCCACGCTTCCGGCACAGCCGCATGCACGCCCTCGCCGAGGTGCTGCCCGGCGCGTTCGGCCCGTTCGCGGCGGCACTGTCGCTCAGCGCGGGCGTGCTGTTGCTGCTGCTCGCCCACGGGCTCAAACGCGGCAAGCGACGGGCCTGGCGGGCCGCCGTGGTCCTGCTGCCCGCCGGAGCCATGGCGCAGTTCATGTACCGCCACTCCGTGCTGGGCGTCCTCATCTCCGTCGTACTGCTCGTGGCCCTGCTGCGCCACCGCGACCAGTTCGCGGCGCTGCCCGACCCGCGCAGCAGGTGGCGGGCGCTGGCCAACTTCGTCCTCATGGGCGCGAGTTCCCTCGCCCTCGGGCTGATCATCGTCAGCGCCCACCCGAGCACCCTGCTCGGCGATCCGAGCCTGGCCGACCGCATCAGCCACGTCCTGTACGGCCTGTTCGGCTTCGAGGGCCCGGTCGACTACCGGGGCAACACCTCCTGGACGGTGGCGTTCTCCCTGGGCGCCCTCGGCTGGATCACCGCGGTCACCACGATCTACCTCGCCTTCCGCCCCGAACACCCCGCCGCCCGCCTCACCGAGGACGACGAGGCCCGCCTGCGCGCCCTGCTGGACAGACACGGCGGTCGCGACTCCCTCGGCCACTTCGCGCTGCGCCGCGACAAGGCCGTCGTCTTCTCCCCCAGCGGCAAGGCCGCGGTGACCTACCGGGTCGTCTCCGGCGTGATGCTCGCCAGCGGCGACCCCATCGGAGACGTCGAGGCCTGGCCCGGCGCCATCGAGCGCTTCATGGACGAGGCCAAGGCCCACTCCTGGACGCCCGCCGTCATGGGCTGCTCCGAGACCGGCGCCGAGGTGTGGACCCGCGAGACCGGGCTGGACGCCCTCGAACTGGGCGACGAGGCGGTGGTGGACGTCCCGGATTTCTCGCTCGCCGGCCGCGCGATGCGCAATGTGCGCCAGATGGTCAAGCGCATCGAGCGCGCCGGTTACGAGACCCGGGTACGTCGTGTCCGTGACCTCGGTGAGGGCGAACTGGAGCGCATCCGCCGCGCCGCCGAAGACTGGCGGGGCACCGACACCGAGCGCGGCTTCTCCATGGCGCTCGGCCGGGTCGGCGACCCCGCCGACGGCGACTGCCTCATCGCCACCGCCCACAAGGCCGACGAGGAACCCGGTCCCTACGGCGACCTCAAGGCGATCCTGCACTTCGTGCCGTGGGGCACGGACGGGGTCTCCCTGGACCTGATGCGCCGTGACCGCGCGGCCGACCCCGGCATGAACGAGCTGCTGATCGTGGCCGCCCTCCAGGCCGCCCCGAAGCTCGGCATCGCGCGCGTGTCGCTGAACTTCGCCATGTTCCGCTCGGCCCTGGCACGCGGCGAGAAGATCGGCGCTGGCCCGGTGCTGCGCGCCTGGCGCGGACTGCTGGTGTTCCTCTCCCGCTGGTTCCAGATCGAGTCCCTGTACAAGTTCAACGCCAAGTTCCGGCCACGCTGGGAGCCCCGCTTCGTCGTCTACCGGGCCTCCGCGGACCTGCCCCGCCTCGGCTTCGCCGCGATGCAGGCCGAGGGCTTCGTGAACCTGGCCCTGCCGCTGCCCCGCTTCCTGCGCCGGCGTACGACCGCCCCGCGCCCCTGCCCGCACGCGGTGGCCGAACGCAGCGTCCGCGCCGCCTGACGGCCCCGGGACCGTCCCGAGCGAGAGCCCCGGGCCCCGTGCCCCACGGGCTCCCGCTCGGGCCACGGCACGTCACGCGACTGCCATGGGCCTAGGCTGAACGTATGAGCAAGCAGAGCGGACGCGGGCGCGTCACGGGCCTTCCGCAGTGGGGGCGGTGCGCGGTCATGGGGGTCGTCAACGTGACCCCCGATTCCTTCTCCGACGGGGGCCGCTGGTTCGACACCGCGTCCGCCGTGAAGCACGGTCTGGCCCTGGCCGAGGAGGGCGCCGACCTCGTCGACGTCGGCGGCGAGTCCACCCGCCCCGGCGCCACCCGGGTCGACGAGGACGAGGAACTGCGCCGGGTCGTCCCCGTCGTCCGCGGCCTCGCCTCCGAGGGCGTCACCGTCTCCGTAGACACCATGCGCGCCTCCGTCGCCGAGCAGGCCCTCGCCGCCGGCGCCGCCCTCGTCAACGACGTCAGCGGCGGCCTCGCCGACCCCGCGATGATCCCGGTCGTCGCCGACGCCGGCGCTCCCTTCGTCGTCATGCACTGGCGCGGCTTCCTTGAAGGCGGCAACGTCCGGGGCGTGTACGACGATGTCGTCACCGAGGTCGTCGACGAGCTCCACGCGCGCGTGGAGGCCGTTCTGGCGGGCGGCATCGCCCCCGACCGTGTCGTCGTCGACCCCGGCCTCGGCTTCTCCAAGGACGCCGAACACGATCTCGTGCTCCTCGCCCACCTCGACCGCCTGCTCGCCCTCGGCCGGCCCCTGCTCGTCGCCGCCTCCCGCAAGCGGTTCCTCGGCCGTGTCCTCGCCGGCCCCCAGGCCGCACCGCCGCCCGCCCGTGAGCGCGACGCGGCCACGGCCGCCGTATCGGCGCTCGCGGCGCACGCGGGGGCGTGGGCTGTGCGGGTGCACGAGGTACGCGCCACTGCGGACGCGGTACGGGTCGTGCACGCCGTCGACGAGGCGCGCGGCGGCGGACACGCGCCCGGCTCGCATGCCGAGCGCCCTGGCGGGCACGGCACCGAGGGAGCCCGGTGAGCGCCCCCCACACCGACGTGGAACAAGTGGAAGCCGCCAACACCGCCTTCTACGAGGCGATGGAACGCGGCGACTTCGAAGAGCTGTCCTCGCTCTGGCTCACCCCGTCCGACCTGGGCGTCGACGAGACCTACCACGACCCGGCCGACACCGGCGTGATCTCCTGTGTGCACCCCGGGTGGCCGGTGCTCACCGGACGCGGCGAGGTCCTCAGGTCGTACGCCCTGATCATGGCGAACACCGACTACATCCAGTTCTTCCTCACCGACGTGCATGTCTCCGTGACCGGCGACACCGCCCTGGTGACCTGCACCGAGAACATCCTCAGCGGCGGGCCGGCCCCCGAGGGCGACGACGAGCTCGGCCCGCTCGTCGGCCAGCTCGTGGTCGCCACGAACGTGTTCCGGCGCACACCCGAGGGCTGGAAGATGTGGTCGCACCACGCCTCACCGGTTCTGGCCGAAAACGACGAGGAAGAGGGCGACAGCACCCCCTCCTGAGTGGGTACGCGCCCCGGTGGGCCTGCTCACGGGAGCCACCCGCACGAGGGGACCGCACGGCCCCGCCGGGACCAAGGAGTGGTTGGAATCACGCCTGGCCGGGTAGGGGCGGCTACCAACCCGTGAGCCGCCGGGTTCCCCAGGGGAGGAAACACGCCATGAATCCTCCTGGGCCCGGACCGGACCCACGCCCCCGTGGCCCGGCCCTGTCAGTGCCCGCAGGTAGATTCGTTCGAGGCCGGTGTGCCGCCCGCACGCGGCACCGACCGGCCGTCACCGACGATTGCAGGAGTGATTCGCGTGGATCGTGTCGCGCTGCGCGGCCTCAAGGCCCGCGGGCACCACGGTGTGTTCCCCGAGGAACGTGAGAAGGGCCAGACCTTCGTCGTGGACCTCGTCCTGGGCCTGGACACCCGACCGGCCGCCGCCGACGACGACCTGGCGAAGACCGTGCACTACGGCATCGTGGCGGAGGAGGTCGTGGCCGTCGTCCAGGGCGAGCCCGTCGACCTCATCGAGACACTCGCCGAGCGCATCGCCCAGGCCTGTCTGAAGCACGAGGCGGTCAAGGAGGTCGAGGTCACCGTCCACAAACCGAACGCGCCGATCACGGTCCCCTTCGACGACGTGACCGTCACCATCACCCGGAGCCGAGTATGACTGCACCGTTCATCAAGGGCCCCAGCGACCCGACCGTACAGCCGGTACCCGCCTCCGTCGTCGACAAGGTCGACGCCGCCGACACCACCCTGCACAACCCCAAACGGGCCGTGATCTCCCTCGGCTCCAATCTGGGCAACCGCCTGGAGACCCTCCAGGGCGCCGTCGACGCGCTGGCGGACACCCCGGGCCTGCGCATCAAGGGCGTCTCCCCCGTCTACGAGACCGAGCCCTGGGGCGTCGAGCCGGGCACCCAGCCCTCCTACTTCAACGCGGTCGTGGTCCTCAAGACCACCCTCCCCCCTTCCTCGCTGCTGGAGCGGGCGCAGGCGGTCGAGGAAGCCTTCCACCGGGTACGGGACGAGCGCTGGGGGGCCCGCACCCTCGACGTCGACATCGTTTCCTACGCCGATGTGATCTCCGACGACCCGGTCCTCACCCTCCCCCACCCGCGCGCCCACGAGCGGGCGTTCGTCCTCGCCCCCTGGCACGACCTGGAGCCAGAGGCCCAGTTGCCGGGTCACGGCGCGGTCGCCGAACTGCTCGGCGCCCTCACCCGCGAGGGCGTGGAACCGCGGGCGGACCTGGAACTCCGGCTGCCCGAGTAGTCGTTAAGGTCAGGACGACACCGTCCGTCGGACCGGGGGAGCTGAAGGGGCACCGTGAGAGAGCTGCGCATCAGGATGCTGGCCGGCGTGTTCATCATCGCCGGAGTCCTGTCCTGGGCAGGCGCCCGCCTGTGGAACGCCGTCGGGACCCTGCCCAGCGTCCCCTTGGCCGCCCCCATCGTCCTCGCCCTGATCGCCGTGGTGCTGCTCGCCACGGCGATCTCGATCCGCGCCCGCCTCAAGGCCCAGCGCGAACGCCGCCCGGAGGCCAAGGGCGTCGACCCTCTGATGGCCGCCCGCGCGGTGGTCTTCGGCCATGCCAGCGCCCTGGTCGCCGCCCTCGTCGCCGGCATGTACGGCGGCACCGGCGTCTTCCTCCTGGAGTCCTTGGAGATCCCCGCCCGCCGCGACCAGGCCATCTACGCCGGCTTCTCGGTCCTGGCCGGCATCGCCGTCATAGCGGCAGCCATCTTCCTGGAGCGCGTCTGCAAGCTCCCTGAGGACGACGAGCACAACGGCGCGGGGGCGGCGCCGACGGCCTGACACCCGCCTAATTCGCGGTCCGCCCGGGTCAGCGCGCCAGTATCAGGCTCATCGCCTCGGCCCGGGTCGTGGCGTCCCGAAGCTGTCCACGCACCGCGGACGTGGTGGTCTTGGCGCCGGGCTTACGGATACCGCGCACCGACATGCACATGTGCTCGGCCTCGACGACGACGATCACGCCCCGGGCCTCAAGGATCTTCATCAGGGAGTCGGCGACCTGCGTGGTGAGTCGTTCCTGCACCTGAAGACGACGGGCGAACACCTCCACCAGCCGCGCAAGCTTGGAAAGACCCGTGATCTTTCCGCTTTCGGCCGGAATGTACCCGATATGAGCCACACCATGGAACGGCAGCATGTGGTGTTCGCACAGGCTCACGATCTCGATGTCCTTCACCAGGACCATCTCGTCGTGACCGATGTCGAACGTCGTCGTCAGGACGTCCTCGGGCTGCTGCGTATGCCCGGCGAGCAGCTCGCGATACGCCCGCGCCACCCGCGCCGGAGTCTCCCTGAGCCCCTCCCGGTCCGGGTCCTCGCCAACCGCGATCAGCAGCTCGCGTACGGCGTTCTCGGCGCGCTTCTCGTCGAACTCACCGATGCGGCCCTCGCCGTCCAGCGTCACGGGGTCGGTCATGTGGTGCCTCGTTCCTTTGCGGGTGGCGCGTATGGGTCACGCGTCTGAACTGCGGGCATGCGGAAATGCCGTGCCCCCCAGGCTAGAACCATGGGGGGCACGGCATCCATTCCGGGCCCGGTGAAGTCACCGGGCGGGGGCGTCAGCCCTCGGGACGCTCCTCGGGAGCGGGCTCGGTGGCCGGGGCGGGCTCCGCCACCGTCGACTTGGCGGTGGAGATCGCCGGAGTCGCGCCGTTGGCTCCGTTCGTCAGTGCGAGCTCCTTCGGGGAGAGCACCGGCGGACGGGTGGACGGCGTGCGGCGGGAGGAACCCGTCCAGGCGGGTCGCGGCGGGCGCTTGACGATGGGGGCGAAGACCTCGGCGATCTCCTCCTTGCCCAGCGTCTCCTTCTCCAGCAGCGCGAGGACGAGGTTGTCGAGGACGTCGCGGTTCTCGACCAGGATCTCCCAGGCCTCGTTGTGCGCGGTCTCGATGAGCTTCTTGACTTCCTCGTCCACCAGCGCGGCGACCTCTTCCGAGTAGTCACGCTGGTGAGCCATCTCACGTCCGAGGAACGGCTCGGTGTTGTCGCCGCCGAACTTGATGGCGCCCAGCCGCTCGGTCATGCCGTACTGGGTGACCATCGCCCGGGCCGTGGCCGTGGCCTTCTCGATGTCGTTCGCCGCGCCCGTGGTCGGGTCGTGGAAGACAAGCTCTTCGGCCGCGCGGCCGCCCAGCATGTAGGCCAGCTGGTCCAGCATCTCGTTGCGGGTCGTGGAGTACTTGTCCTCGTCCGGCAGGACCATCGTGTAGCCGAGGGCGCGGCCTCTCGACAGAATCGTGATCTTGTGGACCGGGTCGGAGTTCGGAGAGGCCGCCGCGACCAGGGCGTGTCCGCCCTCGTGGTACGCGGTGATCTTCTTTTCCTTGTCCGACATGATCCGGGTCCGCTTCTGCGGGCCCGCCACGACGCGGTCGATGGCCTCGTCCAGCATCTGGTTGTCGATCAGCTTCTTGTCGGAGCGCGCGGTGAGCAGGGCGGCCTCGTTGAGGACGTTGCTCAGGTCCGCGCCGGTGAAGCCGGGCGTGCGACGGGCGACCGCCGACAGATCGACGTCCGGGGCGACCGGCTTGCCCTTCTGGTGGACCTTGAGGATCTCCAGACGGCCCTGCATGTCCGGGCGGTCGACCGCGATCTGGCGGTCGAAGCGGCCGGGGCGCAGCAGAGCCGGGTCGAGGATGTCGGGCCGGTTCGTCGCGGCGATGAGGATCACGCCGCCCTTGACGTCGAAGCCGTCCATCTCGACGAGCAGCTGGTTGAGCGTCTGCTCACGCTCGTCGTGACCGCCGCCGAGGCCGGCGCCGCGGTGGCGGCCGACCGCGTCGATCTCGTCGACGAAGACGATCGCCGGGGCGTTCGCCTTGGCCTGCTCGAAGAGGTCACGGACTCGGGAGGCACCGACACCGACGAACATCTCGACGAAGTCGGAACCGGAGATCGAGTAGAAGGGGACGCCCGCCTCGCCGGCGACGGCGCGCGCGAGGAGCGTCTTACCGGTGCCGGGAGGCCCATAGAGCAGTACGCCCTTGGGGATCTTGGCGCCGACGGCCTGGAACTTGGCCGGCTCCTGGAGGAACTCCTTGATCTCGTGGAGCTCTTCGACGGCCTCGTCGGATCCGGCGACGTCGGAGAACGTCGTCTTCGGGGTGTCCTTGGTGATGAGCTTCGCCTTGGACTTGCCGAAGTTCATGACCCGGGAGCCGCCGCCCTGCATCTGATTCATCAGGAACAGGAACACGACCACGATGAGAACGAAGGGGAGCAGGGAGAGCAGGATGCCGACGAACGGGTTCTGCTTCGACGGCGAGACGGTGTAGCCGTCCGGGATCTGCTCCTGCTGGTACTTGTTCTGCAGCGTGTTGGCGATGTCGACGCCCTGGTCGCCGATGTAGCTCGCCTGGATCTTGGTGCTGCCCTCGACCTTTTGGCCGTCCTTGAGCTGGACCTTGATGATCGACTCATCGCCGGTGGTGAGTTTGGCCGACTCGACCTTGTTCTCGTTGATCGCCTGGACGACCTGGCCGGTGTCCACCGTCTTGTAGCCGCCGGACGAGCCGACGACCTGCATCAACACGACCACGGCAAGGACGGCCAGCACGATCCACATGACCGGCCCACGGAAGTATCGCTTCACGTCCATCCATACGGAGCGGTGCCGCCCCGTCCCTCCTGCCATAGTGAGTTTGATAAGACAGTTCTTCTGACGGTACCCCAGCTTCGACGCCCGTAGCCGCACGGGCGGGCCGCCAAGCCCGTCTGCATGCTCCAACGCCGCGGGCCCCGCCGGGGTTCCCGATCTTCGTACGGGCTTGGGCCCTTCGGGTCCGGTTGCCCCGGACCGTCGGGATCAGCCGCCGTACTCAGCCGCCGTTCACGCCCGGACTCAGCCGCCGTACACGTGGGGCGCGAGCGTACCGACGAACGGGAGGTTGCGGTATTTCTCGGCGTAGTCGAGGCCGTAGCCGACGACGAACTCATTGGGGATGTCGAAGCCGACCCACTCGACGTCGATGGCGACCTTGGCGGCGTCCGGCTTGCGCAGCAGTGTGCACACCTTCAGCGACTCGGGCTCGCGCGAGCCGAGGTTGGACAGCAGCCAGGACAGCGTCAGACCGGAGTCGATGATGTCCTCGACGATGAGGACGTGCTTGCCCTTGATGTCGGTGTCGAGGTCCTTCAGGATCCGGACGACACCGGAGGACTGGGTGCCCGCGCCGTAGGAGGACACGGCCATCCAGTCCATGGTGACGGGGGTGGACAGCGACCGGGCGAGGTCGGCCATGACCATCACCGCGCCCTTGAGGACGCCGACGATGAGCAGGTCCTTGCCCTCGTACTCCGCGTCGATCTTCGCGGCCAGCTCGGCCAGCTTCGCGTCGATCTCTTCCTTGGTGATGAGCACCTGCTTGAGGTCGGCACCCATGTCTTTCGCGTCCACCCGCATCACTTTCGGTCGGTCGTCCCGCACTGATCGGCTCGCCGGCCCCTCCCTCAGGTCTTCGGAGGGGTCGGGAATCAGCCTTGCCGAATCACCAGTCTGCCACCCTGACGCCGGGCGACGACTTTGCCCGGGAGATTGATGGCTCCCTGGCCGCGCCAGCCGGTGATCAGGCGGTCGACTTCCTCGATGTGACGGGCGAAGAGCGCGCCGGCCGGCGCCCCGGCCTCGATGGCGGCGCGGCGCAGGACACGGCGGCGCACGGCGGGCGGCAGCGCGTACAGCTTGGCGCACTCCAGGAGGCCGGTCGCGTCGCGTACGGCGGCCTCGGCCTGGCCGGCCCAGGCGTCGAGGGCGTCGGCGTCGTCGCGGGAGAGCTGGGCGGTGCGGGCCAGGGCCTCCACGACGCCCTTGCCGAGCGCCTTCTCCAGCGCGGGCAGGCCCTCGTGGCGCAGGCGGGAGCGGGTGTAGGCGGGGTCCGCGTTGTGAGGGTCGTCCCAGACCGGCAGGGACTGGACCATGCAGGCCTTGCGGGCGGTCTGCCGGTCGAGCCCGAGGAAGGGCCGGCGGTAACGGCCGGCGGCCCCCGAGGCCGCGGCCATTCCGGACAGGGAGCGGATGCCCGAGCCGCGGGCGAGGCCGAGGAGGACGGTCTCGGCCTGGTCGTCGCGGGTGTGGCCGAGGAGGACGGCGAGGGCGCCGTGGCGTTCGGCGGCGGCGTCGAGGGCGGCGTAGCGGGCGTCGCGGGCGGCGGCTTCGGGTCCGCCCGCGCGGCCGACGGTGACGGCGATGGACTCGGCCGGGTCGAGGCCGAGTTCGCGCAGCCGCAGGACGACTTCCTCGGCGCGCAGGTCGGAGCCGGCCTGGAGACCGTGGTCGACGGTGATGCCGCCGGCGCGGATGCCGAGTTTGGGGGCTTCGAAGGCGAGCGCCGAGGCGAGGGCCATGGAGTCGGCGCCGCCTGAGCATGCGACGAGCACGAGCGGGGAGGGGGTTCGCTCGTGCGGTGCGGTGCTCGGGGGCTGCTGCGCGGTGGCGCGGCGGGGGGTGTGCGACGGCTCGCGCGCCGCGCTGTCGTGCGCGGCCGGGGCGCGGGCGGGGTCGTACGTTGCCGGGGTGGTCAGGCCGATGCCCGGGGTGGCGTACGAGGCCGCGCGGGGGTTGCCGGGCGCGGTGGCCTCGGTGATGCGGCTGTGTTGATTGAGGATGTCATGGAGGACGCGGCGTACCGCCAGGCGTATCGCCGCGACCGCAGGATGGGGACCCATGTCCGGTTCCCTTCATGAAATTGTCGGGGGGTGAGCCCGAGCTCGGTCACTCAGAGTGTGTAGATGGTGACAGAACCGGGCCGTTCCCCGAGCATTGCACGCCTACCCATGGCTCACGGTCCCTCGGACGGGTGATTGGAGGGGCGTTCGCCTGCCGTCGGCCGGAATCGGTTCACGACCGTCGTATGAGATGCACAACTCCCGGCGGGTTTCACGACTCCGCCTTGCGGTGCACCCGCGCGATCCAGTCCGCCGGTTTGGCGATCTCCGCCTTGGTGGGGAGGGTGTTGGGAGACGTCCACACGCGGTTGAAGCCGTCCATACCGACCTGGTCCACGACGGCTCGTACGAAGCGTTCGCCGTCGCGGTAC
The DNA here is from genome assembly GCF_043673425.1 of Streptomyces sp. M41. NCBI lineage: Bacteria > Bacillati > Actinomycetota > Actinomycetes > Kitasatosporales > Streptomycetaceae > Streptomyces > Streptomyces sp. M41. The sequence goes on from NZ_JBIMKE010000028.1 coordinate 70,587, forward strand.
TGGCGGAGTTTGGCGTCCAGGCCGAGCAGCTTGCGCAGGGCCATGTCCAGTCGGGAGGCGCCTTTGGCGCGGCGCTGCTGGAACTTCTCGCGGATCTCCGCGACGGTCGGCACGACCTGGGGGCCGACGCCGTCCATGACGTAGTCGGCGTGGCCCTCCAGGAGGGACATCACCGCGGTGAGGCGGCCGAGGATCTCGCGCTGGGCCGGGGTCTGCACCAGTTCGACGAAGGAGCGACCGCCGTCGTCCTCCTCGGCCTCGGGGCGACCGCCGGCGAGGGACTGGGCGGCTTCGCGGATGCGTTCGAGGAAGGTCGCGGGGTCGACGTCGGTCTCCCCCAAGAAAGACTGGATTTCGCCCTCGAGGTGGTCACGCAGCCAGGGCACCGAGCTGAACTGCGTGCGGTGGGTCTCCTCGTGCAGACAGACCCACAGCCGGAAGTCGTGCGGCTGTACGTCGAGTTCGCGCTCGACGTGGACGATGTTCGGCGCGACCAGCAGGAGTCGGCCGCCGCCGTGCTCGCCCGCCGGGAGCTCACGGGTGGCGGGGGCGAAGGTCTCGTACTGGCCGAGGACCCGGGAGGCGAGGAAGGACAGCAGCATGCCGAGCTCGACACCGGTGACCTTGCCGCCGACGGCGCCGAGGACCGCGCCGCCGGTGCTGCCGCTGCGTCGTTCCTGCATCTTCTCGAGCAGAGGCTTGAGGATCTCGCGGAACCCGGCGACGTTCGCCCGCACCCAGCCGGGGCGGTCGACGACGAGGACGGGGGTGTCGTGGATGTCCTCCGTGCCCATACGAGTGAAGCCCCGGACGTGTTCCTCCGAGGCCTTCGCGTGTCGGCGCAGCTCGGCGACGACGGCCCGGGCCTCGTCGCGGCTCACCTCCGGGCCCGGCCGCACGAGCCGGGTCGCGGTCGCCACCGCGAGATTCCAGTCGACCATCTCGGCACCACCGATGCTCGTCATGTGTCAACCGTACGTGAGCGGTCCCACTTGGGGCAGGCCATGGGGGTTGGCGGGGCTGACGGACGGTTTGGGGCGGAACGGCTGGCCGCGGCGGCGCGGGTGAGGCTAGGTCAGCGGCAGCCGCAGGACGCCAGTGCCGCCACGGCCTTGTCCAGGGCCGACTGGGCCGCCCCGGGGTCGGTCGTGTCGGTGGCCAGGAAGGCGAAGGACAGCAGGTGGCCGTCCTGGTCGACGAGGGTGCCGGCCAGCGAGTTCACGCCGGTCAGGGTGCCGGTCTTGGCGCGTACGACGCCTGCGGGGCCGTCGGAGTAGCGCCCGCTCAGGGTGCCGGTGAAGCCGGCCACGGGGAGACCGGTGAGGGTGGGGCGGAGTTCGGGGTGGGCGGGATCGGCGGCCTTGGCCAGGAGGGTGGCGAGCAGGCTCGCGGTGAGCTTGTCGGAGCGGTCGAGGCCGCTGCCGTCCTTGATGTCGACGCCGGACACGGGCAGTCCGAGCTTCTTCAGCCGGGCCTCGATCGCCGCTGAGGCGCCACGGAAGTCGGGGCGCTTGCCGCTCGCCACGGCTGTATGGCGGGCCAGAGCCTCGGCGATGTCGTTGTCGCTGTTGGTGAGCATGCGCTCGACCAGGGTGGAGAGCGGGGGCGAGGAGACCTCGGCGAGGGCCTCGGCGCGGTCCGTGGCCTTGGAGGGGCCGGGGGATGTCGTCTTGATGCCGTGGTCGGCGAGGAAGGACGCGAACCGGATCGCCGCGTCCTTCGCCGGGTCCGCGACGCGGGGGGCCGGCCCCCGCGTGGAGTCGTCCGTGCGGGCTTCGTCGGCCATCAGGGCGGTGACCGGGGCGAGGTTGTCGTTCACCCCGATGGGGTGCCGTCCGGGGCCCGCGTAGAGCGTGGTGTCGTAGGAGAGGGTGACCTCGCGCATGTCGCGCTTCTTCAGCGCCTCGGCGGTGTCGTCGGCCAGTTCGCGCAGGCTCGCCCAGCCCTTGGCCTCCTCGCGTGCGGTCAGGGTGGGGTCGCCGCCGCCGACTAGGACCAGTTCGTCCGTGTCGGGTTCCAGGGCGGTGCGGGTCGTGAGGCGGTGGTCGGGGCCGAGGGCGGTCAGGGCCGCCGCGGCGGTGGCGATCTTGGTGGTGGAGGCGGGGGTGAGGGATTCGGTGGCTCCGACGCCGTACAGGCGCCGGCCGGTGGACACGTCCACGACCGCCGCCGCACCGCGGGTGCCGAGCTGCGGGACGTCCAGGAGCGGATCCAGGACGTCGGCGAGTGCTTTGCGGTCGGGGAGCGACCGCACGGTGCCGACGCCGCCGCCGAGGCCGGTGAGGACGGAGGGTGCGCTGGGGGCGGGGCGGGGGCCCTCGGCCGTGTCGGGTGCGCGACCGTGATCTGTGCCACCCGTGCGCTCCTTGGCGGCCACCCAGTCCCGCTCGGCCGTACGCTGACCGGTGGAGTCCCAGGGGCCGGCGGCGGTCACCACCCCGGCGGCCAGCGCCAGTCCGGCGGTGGCGGCGCCCGCGGTGTACTGCCAGGTCGTCGGCCTGCCGGTCCGCGCGGCCTGCGGGGTGACGGCTCGCGCGAGCCGGGCGACCCGCGGTTTCGCGGCCGTCGCGGCACGTGCGAGACGGGGGCGTGCGGCGTCCGCGGCCTGTGCCAGACGCGGTCGTACCGCGCTCGCGGCCCGCGTCACCTGCGCTCTCGCGGCTTGCCAAGACCTCAGCTTGGGCACGGCCACCAGCCCCTTTCGCGATCACACACCTGCGTGAGGGACACTTAACCACCAGAACTATGTGTTGATCATGGAGGAGCCACCGGTGGAGTTCGACGTCACGATCGAGATTCCGAAGGGTTCGCGGAACAAGTACGAGGTGGACCACGAGACCGGCCGGATCCGCCTGGACCGTCGACTCTTCACCTCGACCGCCTACCCGACCGACTACGGCTTCGTCGAGAACACCCTCGGCGAGGACGGCGACCCGCTGGACGCGCTGGTCATCCTGGACGAGCCGACCTTCCCGGGCTGCCTCATCAAGTGCCGCGCGATCGGCATGTTCCGGATGACGGACGAGGCCGGCGGCGACGACAAGCTGCTGTGCGTGCCGGCGACGGACCCGCGCCAGGAGCACCTGCGTGACATCCACCACGTGTCCGAGTTCGACCGCCTGGAGATCCAGCACTTCTTCGAGGTGTACAAGGACCTGGAGCCCGGCAAGTCCGTCGAAGGCGCCGACTGGGTGGGCCGCACGGAGGCCGAGGCCGAGATCGAGCGGTCCTACAAGCGTTTCAAGGACCAGGGCGGCCACTGAGGCACCAGTTGCTTTCAGCATGTGAACGGGCTGCACGCGTGCGCGTGCGGCCCGTTCGTGTGTCTGTGCGCATACTGAGTGCGGCAGGAGGTGTCGTACAAGGAGTGCTACGCACGTGACGGACGCGGAGGACCGCAAACCGCAGTCGGACGAGGCAAGGATGGCGTTCACCCCGCCGGCCGGCATCGAGGTGGTGGACAGCGAGTCGGAGACCACGTCGGAGTTCGCCCTCCCCCGGGGGCTCGACGTATTGCAGCCGCCGGTCCAGGAACCGGAGGGGTCGGCGTTCAGCGCGCCGCGCGGATACGGGGTGGAGGACGCGCCACCGGCCTTCACACCCGCCGGTGGCATACCGCGGATAAGTCTGACCAAGGACCTGCCGTGGCAGGACCGGATGCGCACGATGCTGCGGATGCCGGTGACCGAGCGGCCGGCGCCGGAGCGGGTGCCGAAGGCCGAGGAGGAGGAAGGCCCGGCCGTCCCGCGCGTGCTCGACCTGACGCTGCGTATCGGCGAGCTGCTGCTGGCGGGCGGTGAGGGCGCGGAGGACGTGGAGGCGGCGATGTTCGCGGTCTGCCGCTCCTACGGGCTGGACCGCTGCGAGCCGAACGTCACCTTCACCCTGCTGTCCATCTCGTATCAGCCGTCGCTGGTGGACGACCCCGTGACAGCCTCGCGTACGGTGCGGCGGCGGGGCACCGACTACACGCGGCTGGCCGCCGTGTACCAGCTCGTGGACGACCTCAGCGAGTCGGAGAGCCACATCTCCCTGGAGGAGGCCTACCGGCGGCTCGCGGAGATCCGCCGTAACCGGCACCCGTACCCGACATGGGTGCTGACCGGGGCGAGCGGGCTGCTCGCGGGGGCGGCCTCCGTGCTGGTCGGCGGTGATCTGGTCGTGTTCGTCGCGGCCATGCTGGGCGCGATGCTGGGCGACCGGCTGGCGTGGCTGTGCGCGGGCCGGGGGCTGCCGGAGTTCTACCAGTTCACGGTGGCCGCGATGCCCCCGGCCGCGATAGGGGTGGCGCTGACGCTCGCGCACGTCGATGTGAAGGCGTCCGCGGTCATCACCGGTGGGCTGTTCGCGCTGCTGCCGGGGCGGGCGCTGGTGGCGGGGGTGCAGGACGGGCTGACCGGCTTCTACATCACCGCGTCCGCTCGTCTGCTGGAGGTCATGTACTTCTTCGTCGGCATCGTCGTCGGTGTGCTGGTGATCCTGTACTTCGGGGTGAACCTGGGCGCCAAGCTCAGCCCGGACGCGGCACTGCACATCTCCGAGCGGCCGTACTGGCAGATCGGCGCGTCGATGCTGCTGTCGCTGACGTTCGCGGTGCTGTTGCAGCAGGAACGATCCACCGTGCTCGCCGTGACCCTCAACGGGGGCGTCGCCTGGGTGGTGTACGGCGCGATGCACTATGCCGGGGAGTTCTCGCCCGTTGCCTCCACGGCTGTCGCGGCGGGGCTGGTGGGTCTGTTCGGGCAGCTGATGGCGCGCTACCGGTTCGCTTCGGCGCTGCCGTACACGACCGCCGCGATCGGCCCGCTTCTGCCGGGTTCGGCCACGTACTTCGGGCTGTTGTCGATCGCGCAGAACAAGGTCGACGCCGGGCTGGTCTCCCTGGCCACGGCGGCTTCCCTGGCCATGGCCATCGCCATCGGCGTGAACCTCGGGGCGGAGATCTCCCGGATGTTCCTGCACATCGGGTCGCCGGAGAAGCGGCGGGCCGCCAAGCGGACGCGGGGTTTCTGACGCGGGATCTTCCGGCGCCGGCTGCCCACGGGCTCGGGGCCCGCCCCTGGGGTGGTCAGTAACCCTGGTTCGGCGGGTACTGCTGGTTCTGGTGGCTCTGCTGGTGCTGCTGGTGCTGCCCGCCGTAGCCCTGCGGGTACTGCTGCGCGTACGGCTCCTGCGGGGGCTGCTGGCCGTAGTGCTGCTGGTCGTAGCCGTACTGCTGGTCGTAACCGTACTGCTGTCCGCCGCCCTGGTCGCCGTAGTGATGGGCCTGGTTGCCGTGCTGCTGGGGCTGGTCGTCGGAGGGGATGCGGCGCAGCTGGGTCGTCGCATCGTCCATGCGCGGGGCCTGCTGGGTCCGGGCCGCCTGGGCCTCGGCCGCCGGGGACTCGGCCGCCGCGCGCTTCTTCTTGGCGCGCTCGCGCAGGTACTCGACGATGATCGGGACCACGGAGACGAAGACGATCAGGACGAGGATCGCCTCGACGTTCTTCTTGATGAACCCGATCTGGCCGAGCCAGTAACCGGCCAGGGTGACGCCGCAGCCCCAGGCGATGCCGCCGATGACGTTGTACGTGAGAAAGGTGCGGTACTTCATGCGGCCGGCGCCCGCCACGATGGGGGCGAAGGTGCGCACGATCGGCACGAAGCGGGCCAGCACGATCGCCTTGGGCCCGTACTTCTCCATGAACTCGTGTGCTTTCTCCAGGTTCTCCTGTTTGAAGAGCTTGGAGTTGGGGCGGTTGAACAGCTTCGGGCCGAAGAACTTGCCGATCATGTAGCCGACCTGGTCACCGATGACGGCGGCCAGGACGATCAGCGTGCAGACCAGCCACAGGGGCTGGGTGATGTAGTTCCCCTCGGCCACGAACAGGCCCGCGGTGAAGAGCAGGGAGTCACCGGGCAGGAACGCGAAGAGGCCGGACTCGGCGAAGACGATCAGCAGGATGCCGGGCAGGCTGAAGGTCTCGATCAGATAGTCCGGGCTGAGCCACTCGGGGCCGAGCGCAAGCGTGGTCACGGGATGTGGCTCCTGCTGGTGGGGGCGGACGGGGTGCAGCTGGCTGCTCAATTATCAACGCTGCACCGGCCGCCCAGGTTCCATGGACCCCCTCAGGATGCACTGTGCCCCCGCTGCGACAAAGCTGTGATTCATGGGCATCGAAGAGTACGGCGGCGGGCAGGGGCCCCAGCCCGACGTCCTTGTAGTGACCACGAACGACGTGCCCGGCTACCGCGTCAGCGAAGTCCTCGGTGAGGTCTTCGGACTGACGGTGCGGTCCCGGCACGTCGGCAGTCAGATCGGCGCCGGTCTGAAGTCGCTGGTCGGCGGTGAGCTCAAGGGGCTCACCAAGACCCTGGTGGAGACCCGCACCCAGGCCATGGACCGGCTTGTCGAGCAGGCACGCGCGCGTGGCGCGAATGCCGTGCTGATGTTCCGGTTCGATGTGACGGAGGCCGCCGACGTGGGCACCGAGGTGTGCGCCTACGGGACCGCGGTGGTCCTGGCCCGGGAGTGACCCGTACGGGGTCCCGGGCCAGGTGTCAGGAGGTGTGCCGGGCGGCGTTGGCGAGAATCGCTTCCTTCATGTAGGCCGCGAGGCCCGGCTTGGCCTGGTCGATGTTGCGGGTGAAACGCTCGTCGGCGACGTACATCTCGCCGAGACAGGTGTGCATCTCGTACCCGCAGTCATAGTGGTTGCGGGAGATCCCCTGGCGGTGCTCCTCGGCGGCGTCCATCGCCGCTTCGCAGTCCGCCGGCTCGCCCGCCTCCATGAGGGCGACGAAACGCCGGCCGAGCTCGTCGGCCTCGCGCTGGATCCGCAGCCAGTCCTCCTTGGTGTAGGAGGCGGCGCGCTCCTGTGACTGGCGGTAGGCGTCGGAGCCGCCCCAGCGCTCGTTCACCTCCTCCTCGTACTGGTCCGGGTCGAAGTCCCCGAACACCTCGAACTTCTCCTCCGGCGTGAGGTTGATCCCCATCTTGCGTGCCTCCATGGCGTTCTCCACGGCCGCCGCCATCTTCTGGAGCTTCTCGATCCGGGCGGTCAGCAGCTGGTGCTGCCGGCGCAGATGCGCGCGCGGGTCCGCGTCCGGGTCGTCGAGCAGGGCTGCGACCTCTTCGAGCGGGAAGCCGAGCTCACGGTAGAACAGGATCTGCTGAAGCCGGTCGAGGTCGCCGTCGCTGTAGCGCCGGTGCCCCGCGTGGCTGCGCGCGCTGGGCGCGAGCAGGCCGATGTCGTCGTAGTGGTGCAGCGTGCGCACCGTCACACCGGCAAAGCCCGCGACCTGTCCCACGGAGTAGCTCACTTCCGCTCCCTTCTCGGTACGCCCTCCACGGTGGGCCCTCACGTGGCGTGAGGTGCAAGTCGGGCGGGACGGATCTACCGTCGTATGCATGCCACTGCATCGCGGCGACAGCAAAGCGCCGGACGACGAGGGCGACCGGGGCAGGCTCGCCGTCAACCCCTTCTACGGCGAGGCGAACCCGGCCGTCAGCATGACCAAGGCCCCTCCCCGGCACCGGATGCCCCGCGCTCCCCTGCCACCGTCGACGGCGTACCAGCTGGTCCACGACGAGCTGATGCTGGACGGCAACTCCCGGCTGAACCTGGCCACCTTCGTCACCACCTGGATGGAACCACAGGCCCGGGTGCTGATGGCGGAGTGCCGGGACAAGAACATGATCGACAAGGACGAGTACCCGCGCACCGCGGAGCTGGAACGGCGCTGTGTGTCGATGCTCGCCAACCTGTGGAACGCGCCCGACCCCTCGGTGGCCGTGGGCTGCTCCACCACCGGCTCCAGCGAGGCGTGCATGCTCGCCGGGATGGCGCTCAAGCGCCGGTGGGCGCAGCGCAACGCGGACCGGTACCCCGGTGCGCGCCCCAATCTGGTGATGGGCGTCAATGTTCAGGTCTGCTGGGAGAAGTTCTGCAACTTCTGGGAGGTGGAGGCCCGGCAGGTGCCCATGGAGGGCGAGCGGTTCCATCTCGACCCGCAGGCGGCGGCCGAGCTGTGCGACGAGAACACCATCGGGGTCGTCGCGATCCTCGGCTCCACCTTCGACGGGTCCTACGAGCCGGTCGAGGAGCTGTGCGCCGCCCTCGACGCCCTCCAGGAGCGGACCGGACTCGACGTCCCGGTGCACGTCGACGGGGCGTCCGGCGCCATGGTCGCGCCCTTCCTGGACGAGGACCTGGTGTGGGACTTCAGGCTGCCCAGGGTGGCCTCCATCAACACCTCGGGGCACAAGTACGGGCTCGTCTACCCGGGGGTCGGCTGGGCGCTGTGGCGGGATCAGGAGGCCCTGCCCGAGGAGCTGGTGTTCCGCGTGAACTATCTGGGCGGGGACATGCCCACCTTCGCGCTGAACTTCTCCCGTCCGGGCGCACAGGTCGTGGCGCAGTACTACACCTTCCTGCGGCTGGGCCGGGAGGGGTACCGGGCGGTGCAGCAGGCGGCCCGGGACGTGGCGGGCAAGGCCGCCAAGGCGGTGGCGGAGTTCGGTGACTTCCGGCTGCTGACCCAGGGCGACGAGCTGCCGGTCTTCGCGTTCACGACCGCGCCGGACGTGCGGGCGTTCGATGTGTTCGACGTCTCGCGGCGGATGCGCGAGAGGGGCTGGCTGGTCCCGGCGTACACCTTTCCGGAGAACCGTCAGGACCTGTCCGTGCTGAGGGTGGTCTGCCGCAACGGGTTCTCCGAGGACCTCGCCGAGCTGTTCGTGGAGGACCTGGGCGGGCTGCTGCCGGAGCTGCGCCGGCAGCCGCACCCCCTGACCCAGGACAAGGGCGCGGCCACCGGCTTCCATCACTGAGCGGTGCTGCGGTCCGTCAGCGGCTCAGGCGCGCGAACCGCCGTACCGCGAGCGGGAAGAAGACGGCCAGGAGCAGCAGTGGCCATACGATCGCGGCGGTGACCTGGTCCGTCCCCGTGCCGCCGAACAGATCCCGCACGGCCGTCGCCGTCCGCGACATCGGGTTCCACTCGACGACGGTGGCCAGCCAGCCCGGCATGGTCTCGGGCTGGGCGATGGCGTTGGACAGGAAGCCGATCGGCCAGACCAGGATCTGCACCGCCTGCACCAGCTCCGGCTTCCCGGCGATCAGGGCCAGGTGGATGCCGATCCACAGCATGGCGAAGCGGAAGAGCAGCAGCAGTCCCACGGCACCCAGAAAGCCCACGGCACTGCCGTCCGCCCGCCAGCCGAGGGCGTAGCCGACGCCCATGAGGGCGAACAGGGCGAGCGCCGACTGCAGCATGTCGGCGGCGGAACGGCCCACCAGGACCGCGCCGTTGGCCATCGGCATCGACCTGAAGCGGTCGACGACGCCCTTGTTGAGGTCCTGGGTGACGGCGATCATCGTGCCCTCCAGGCCGAAGGCCATGGTGAGCGCGAGCATGCCGGGGACCAGATAGTCGATGTAGGAGCCCTGGACGCCCCGGCCGCCGCCGATGAGGTAGCCGAACATCAGCAGCAGCATCACGGGGAAGACCAGGTTGACCACGACCTGCACGGGCTGGCGTGCCCAGTGGGCGAGTTCGCGGCGGGTCATGGTCCAGGAGTCGGTCAGGGCGTGGGCGCTCATGCTCATGCGGGCTCCTTCACTCGGCGGTCGTCTCCCGTGAGGTGCAGGAACACCTCGTCCAGCGTCGGCCGGCGCAAGGCGACGTCCTCCGCCTCGATCCCGGCCTCCTGAAGGGCCCTCAGGACACCGGACAGCGCCGCCATCCGGTCGATGACGGGTGCGCTGAGCAGCCGGCGGTCGGCGTCCACGCGTACGTCGTCCTTCGGTACCGGCAACAGGGCCACGGCGGCGCCCAGTTGCCCGGCGTCGCGCAGCACGACGTCGATGCGGTCGCCGCCGGTCAGCGCCTTGAGCTGGTCCGCCGTGCCCTCGGCGACGACGCGGCCGGCGTCGACGACCGATATGCGGTCGGCGAGCTGGTCGGCCTCCTCCAGGTACTGGGTGGTGAGCAGGACCGTGGTGCCGCCGCCGACCAGGGAGCGGACGGCGGACCAGACCTCGGCGCGGCCCCGCGGGTCGAGGCCGGTGGTGGGTTCGTCCAGGAAGAGCACCTCCGGGTCGGTGATGAGTGAGGCCGCCAGGTCCAGGCGGCGTCGCATGCCTCCGCTGTACTGCTTGACCGGCTTGCGGCCGGTGTCGGCGAGACCGAAGCGCTCCAGGAGCTCCCCGGCCCGTACGCGCGCGTGCCGGGCGCCCAGGTGGTAGAGGCGGCCGAACATCTCCAGGTTCTGATGGCCGCCCAGCTCCTCGTCCACGGCCGCGTGCTGGCCGAGGAGGCCGATGCGCAGGCGCACCTCGTACGCCTGCCGGAGCACGTCGTGCCCGGCCACCTCGATACGGCCGCTGTCCGGCCGCAGGAGGGTGGCGAGGACGCGGACCAGGGTCGTCTTGCCGGCGCCGTTCGAGCCGAGCACCGAGTGCACCGTGCCGCGCGCGACCGTGAGGTCGAGGCCGTCCAGTGCGTGTTTGCCGTTCTTGCCGTCGTACTTCTTGCGTGCCCCTTCGACGGTGATCGCCGCGTCGGCCACTGAGTCTCCCTCGCTAGTCAAACTTGACTACCAGCTCGACGCTAATACCCCGGGCTCGATTGGTCAAACTTGATTAATGGCCTCGTTGCCGGCTCAGCGGTCGTCGCCGGGGTGCCGCTCCCCCGTGGCGTACGGGTTCTCCTGGTTCTCGGCGAGCACGCCGACGAACGGCTCGCCCTCCCCGGAGAAGGTGTAGGCGCCGTCCCGGATGCGTGCGATCAGGCCGCGGGTCCACTCGGCGCCGCTGTCGGCGGAGTGCACCCAGAAGTTCATGATCTCGCCGATGTGACCGAGCTGGCCGGGGCCCTCCTCGGGCGTGTAGTACTCGGTGACGCCCTTGCGCCACTCCTCGATGCGGCGCACCCGCTCCTGAAGGAGGGCGAGGACCTCCTGCCGGTCCAGGTCCACCATGAAGCCGAGGGCGGCGGTGAGCACGTCCGGCCGCTGGTCGTAGGCGGTGAGGTACTCGCGCACCAGCCCCAGATACTCGGCGGTGCCCTGCTCGGTGATCTCGTACTCCGTGCGCGGCGGCCCGCCGGCCGTGGACGGCGCGATCTCGTGGGCGAGCAGCAGCCCCTGCTTCGCCATCTGCTTCAGGGCGTGGTAGATCGAGCCGGGCTTGGCGTTGGACCACTCGTGCGCGCCCCAGTACTCGAGGTCGTTGCGCACCTGGTACCCATGGGCCCGCCCGTGCTGCCGGACGGCGCCGAGCACGAGGAGACGGATCGCTGACATGCGGTCCAGACTAGGACCGGGGCCGGGCGGGGCCGAGGTCAGCCCCGCGACGGTGGCCCGTCCTGCTCTTCCCGCGAGGGATCGGTCAGAACGGGAACCCGCTCCTGCCGTGCTGGACCGAGATCCACTTGATCGTCGTGAAGGCGTCCAGCATCGTCTCGCCGTTCAGCCGGCCGAGGCCGGAGTGCTTCTCACCGCCGAAGGGGACGATCGGCTCGTCGTGGACCGTGCCGTCGTTCACATGGAACATGCCGGTGTCGATCTGCTTGGCGAAGGCCACGCCCCGCTCGACGTCGCCCGTGTGCACGGCACCGCTCAGGCCGTACGGAGTGTCGTTGACGAGACGGACGGCCTCCTCCTCGCCGTCGAACGTCACGAGGAAGGCGACCGGCCCGAAGACCTCCTGCTGGAGCAGGGCCGAGTCAGCCGGGACGCCGGTGAGGACCGTCGGCTCGACCAGGTTGTCCCTCGTGGTGCCGCGCACCAGGGCCGTGGCGCCCTCGGCGACCGCCTGCTCGACGACGGCCGAGATCGCGTCCGCCTGGGAAGAGTTGATGACCGGGCCGATGACCGTCTGCGGGTCGCGTGGGTCACCCGTCTTCAGCGACCTCACCTTGGCGACGAACTTCTCGGTGAACTCGTCCGCCACCGAACGGTCCACCAGGACCCGGTTCGCGGCCATGCAGACCTGGCCCTGATGGACGTACCGGCTGAAGACCGCCGCGTCGACCGCGTAGTCGACGTCGGCGTCGTCGAGGACCACCAGCGCGCTGTTGCCGCCGAGTTCGAGGACCGAGCGCTTGAACTGGGCGGCGCAGACGGTGGCCACATGGCGGCCGACCTTGTCGGAACCGGTGAAGGAGATGACCTTCGGGACCGGGTGCTCGATGAAGGCGTCGCCTATCTCGGCGATGTCCGTGATCACGACGTTGAGCAGACCGGCGGGCAGGCCCGCGTCCTCGAAGATCTTCGCCACCAGGGAGCCACCGCAGATCGGCGTGTTCTGGTGGGGCTTGAGGACCACGGCGTTGCCCAGCGCGAGGGCCGGGGCGACCGACTTGAGGGACAGCAGGAAGGGGAAGTTGAAGGGGCTGATGACGCCCACGACGCCGACCGGTACGCGGTAGACGCGGTTCTCCTTGCCGTCCGTCGGCGACGGGACGATCTTGCCCTCGGGGCGCAGCGCCAGATGGGTCGCCTCGCGCAGGAACTCCTTGGCGAGGTGGAGTTCGAAGGCCGCCTTCAGCCGGGTGCCGCCGAGCTCGGCGATGATCGCCTCGGCGATCTCCTGCTCACGGTCCTCGATCAGCCGCAGCGCCTTGTCGAACACGGACCGCCGGGCATAGGGATTGGTCGCGCCCCACTGCTTCTGGGCGCGGGCCGCCGCCCGGTACGCCTGGTCCACCTCGTCGACCGTGGCTATCGTGATCGACGCGAGCTTCTCACCGTCGTACGGGTTGAAGTCGATGATGTCCCAGGAGCCGGTACCCGGGCGCCACTCACCGTCGATGTACTGCTGAGCCAGGTCGGTGAAGTAGGACGACATGTGATCCCCAAATCCCTAGCAGACACCCGATCGACTGATCACGGAAGTTGATCACCCTTGATCGTCTCCACGGCCTGATCACACGTCATCGTACTTGTGTTTCAAGAGAGTTGAAGGAGACCCCGGAGAAGATCCCGGCTCTCGTCCGGGCCCGGACTGTCCTGCTGAAGCTCCTTCAGCGCCGTCTCGTACTGGGCGACGTCCTCGCGTTTGTCCAGGTACAGCGCGCTGGTGAGCTGCTCCAGGTAGACGACGTCCGAGAGGTCGGACTCGGGGAAGCTGAGGATCGTGAAGGCGCCGGACTCGCCGGAGTGACCGCCGAAGCCGAACGGCATGACCTGGAGCCGTACGTTCGGGTGCTCGGAGATCTCGATCAGGTGCTGGAGCTGGCCGCGCATGACCTCGCGGTCGCCATAGGGGCGGCGCAGGGCGGCCTCGTCCAGGACGATGTGGAACTCGGGGGCGTTCTCGGAGACGAGGTACTTCTGCCGCTCCAGGCGCAGGGCCACCCGCCGCTCGACGTCCGCCTCGCTCGCGCCCTTCATACCGCGCCGCACGACCGCGCGCGCGTACTGCTCGGTCTGCAACAGGCCGTGCACGAACTGCACTTCGTACGCGCGGATGAGACTGGCCGCGCCTTCCAGGCCGACGTAGGTGGGGAACCAGCTGGGCAGGACGTCGGAGTAGCTGTGCCACCAGCCGGCGACATTGGCCTCCCGGGCGAGGGACAGCAGGGAGTTGCGCTCCGCCTCGTCGGTGATGCCGTACAGGGTCAACAGGTCTTCGACGTCACGCGTTTTGAAGCTCACCCGGCCCAACTCCATCCGGCTGATCTTCGACTCGGAGGCGCGGATCGAGTAACCCGCAGCCTCGCGCGTGATCCCGCGCGCTTCCCGCAGTCGCCTCAGTTGCGAGCCGAGCAGCATGCGCCGCACCACCGATCCGGGCTCTCCCGCGCTCACGTTCGCCAGCCTCCCCAACCGTCTTCAGGGCGTGCAGTCTGCCACTAAATCACTTCGAGCAGTACTCGCCCGATTACAGAGATGGAAAGAAGCCAAGGATTCCACTCAGGAAGGAGACGACGTACGACCAAGAGGCGACGTGAAGTTGGCGGAAAAAATGGCCAACAAGTAGTACGGGAGCGGCCAATTCGGTCACGTGCACGTGCATCTGCCCTTGCATCTGCTGTGCGCATCCGAAACCATGGTCCCGCGCAACCGCTGCATCGCAACGACCGCGAACTCCCGGGAGTGCCTCGCATGGGGACGAATGGATCGACCATGCTCGAGCCGTTACGGCAGGGCCTTCCGCCGCTTGACCCCGCAGCCGTCTCCAGCGCCGCCTCCTGCGCCCTGCCCGCCCGCTATGAAGCGGTGCGCGAGGCACGGAAGTTCACCCGGCGAACCCTGGACCAGTGGGAACTCGGCTATCGATTCGACGATGTGTGTCTCGTGGTCTCCGAGCTGGTGACCAACGCGCTGCGGCACGCACTGCCGGCCGGTGCCCAGCGGATGCCGGAACAGACGCCACCGCCCGTGCGGCTGCATCTGATGCGGTGGACCGAACGGCTGGTGTGCGCGGTGCGCGATCCCAGCCACGCCAGCCCGGTCGCGCGGGACTCCGACGACTTCTCCGCCGAGTCCGGGCGCGGGCTGTTCCTCGTGGACTCCTTCAGCGACGGCTGGGGATGGCATCCGATGGCGGGGACGCTGAGCGGCAAGGTGGTGTGGGCGCTGTTCCGGCTCCAGCCCGCACCGTCGGGGCCCTGCGCGTCGGGGACGTCCGAATGAGGAACCGCGGTGTTCGCTGACGCCGCGGTTCTACGCGCGTTGCACGCCGTGCGCCCGCGAAGCCTCCGCGCTCCGGCCGGTCAGCCCGCGATCAGGTGATCGAACTCGCCGTCCTTGATGCCGAGGAGCATGGCCTCGATCTCGGCCCGGGTGTAGACGAGGGCGGGGCCGTCGGGGAAGCGGGAGTTGCGTACGGCCACGTCCCCGCCCGGCAGGCGGGCGAACTCCACGCAGGAGCCCTGGGAGTTGCTGTGCCTGCTCTTCTGCCAGGCCACCCCGTTCAGATCCGTGGCCGCCATGCCGTTGTACACGTCGTGGTCCACAGGTCGCTCCCCGGTGGTGCGGTGGTATCGAAGCCATTGATGCCAGAGGTGGTGCAGTGGTGGCAGTGGCGGTGCACTGGTCAACTGCTCCGGATCATAGCTCTGATTCACGTGCAAGTGCATGAGCAGATGCACGTGCACGCGGGGTGCTGCTGTGGTTACTCCGGTTCTCCGGTTACTGCTGTGACGTACGCGGGGCTGAACGCGTTCCGTCGTATACCGCCGCGGGATCCGTCGCCCTTATGAAGGACGCGTTGCGCGGCCTTCTTGTTCCATGGCCCGAGTTCCTGTCAGCGGGTGCCGTACGGGAGCAGGGCCATTTCCCGGGCGTTCTTGATGGCCCTGGACAGTTGGCGTTGCTGTCGGACCGTCACCCGGGTGACCCGGCGGCTGCGGATCTTGCCGCGGTCGGAGATGAACTTCCGGAGCAGCTCGGTGTCCTTGTAATCGACATAGGTGACGCCCGCCTGGTCCAGGGGGTTGGGGCGGTTCTTCGCGGGCTTGCGGTCGGGCTTGCGGGGCATCGGGTCAGACCTCCAGGAGGGTGTCGAAGGCGGATGGGAGCCGCTTCCAGGCATCGCGGCCGGCGGCGTACTCGGCGTCGGTGAGGAGGCAGGATTCGAGGAGCTGTTCCAGGCCGTCGCGGTCGAGAGCGGGGGACGTGAAGACCAGGTGCTGGCAGCGGTCGCCGTGCTCGGCGTGCCAGTCCAGCGCGGCGGCGGCCCGGCGGACCGGCGGGACCATGTCCCATGCCGCGTCGGGCAGGGAGGCGAGCCAGGGGCCCGCGCTCTCCACGCACAGCGCGCCGCCCGCCGCGTCCCAGTGGAGGAGGACATCCGGTTTGTCGGCCAGCCAGAAACGGCCCCGACTGCGGGCCGCCGCACAGGTCAGGTCCTCCAGCGCCGCGTAGAGCCGCTCGGGGTGGAAGGGGCGGCGGCGGTGCCAGACCAGGGTGGCGACGCCGTGCGCGTCCGCCTCCGCGGGGAGCAGTGCGCACGCCGGGTGCTGGGCCGCCTCCGCCGCCTCGACGTCGAAGCCACAGAGGGCCGCCCGGGCGAGAGGCGACAGCGGGCGGTCACGAGGTAGCGGCACCGTCAGGTGGTCCGGGGCGGCGCCCTGGCCGATCGGGACGCGGCGGGCCGTCGGGTGGAGCTGGGCCAGCAGTTCGCCGTCCTCCTCGTCGGCCTCCGGGGAGTCGGCCACGGCGAGGACGGGGGCGTACTCCAGCTGACGGGCGAAGGTGTCGGCCACCGTGCGCTGGTCGGTCGCCGCTGCCGCGAGGCCGCGCTCGGCCAGGTCGTCGCCGTTGCCCAGGTACGGCAGGACCAGGGCCGGGTCGACCGCGGTGATCACGCCGGTGACCGTGAGACCGCCGGCCGTGACCACCTCGGCCATGGCCTTCGGCTCCACCGAGTCCCAGAGTTCCACGATCGCCATGCGGGTGGCGCCCGCGTCCCGGATCCTCAGCAGTTCCGGCACCAGGTCCTCGCGCAGGGCGCAGCAGGCGCAGTCGTTGACGAGGGGGGCCTCGCCGGCGCTGACGACGCCGGCGGTGTCACGGATGGTCCGTACGACGGTTCCGGCGGCTGCGGTGGCCAGGTCGTGGTGGAGTACGAGGCTGTCGGGGACGTCGGCGAGCAGCCGCGCCACGGCCGCCTTGCGGGCGTCGGCGTGCAGGCCGCCGACGATCACGACGGAGAGCTCGGGCACCGGTTCAGCCCTGCTTTCCGTACCGGCGCTCGAAGCGCTCCACGCGTCCTGCCGTGTCCAGGACCCGGGCGGTGCCCGTGTAGAAGGGGTGGCTGACGTCGGAGATCTCGACGTCGACCACGGGATAGGTGTTGCCGTCCGACCACTCGATCGTCTTGTCCGTCGGGACGGCGGCGAGCGTCGAGCGGGTGAGGAAGGCGTGGTTCGCGGCCCGGTCGCGGAAGACGACGGGACCGTAGGCCGGGTGGATGCCGTTGCGCATGGGTCAGCGCTCCTCTCGGAAGTCGACATGACGGCCGGCGACCGGGTCGTACTTGCGCAGGGTCAGGCGGTCCGGGTCGTTGCGGCGGTTCTTGCGGGTCACATAGGTGAAGCCGGTGCCGGCGGTGGACCGGAGCTTGATGACCGGGCGGAGTTCGTTGCGTGCCATGCTGCTATCTTACTGAAAATGAATTCCATTAACAGTCAGACCGGAGGAGAGGTACATCACCCATGTCCGCCCACTGCATGCTGACCGGCGCCCGGCCCGGCTTCGGCAACACGATCTCCCACTCCCACCGGCGGACCTCCCGCCGTTTCGACCCCAACATCCAGACCAAGCGCTACTGGCTGGCGAGCGAGGGCCGACAGGTCCGGCTGCGGCTGAGCGCCAAGGGGATCAAGACCGTCGACGTCATCGGCGTCGAGGCCGCCGTCGCCCGGATCCGCGCCCGGGGGGTGAAGGTCTGATGGCCAAGAAGAGCAAGATCGCGAAGAACGAGCAGCGGCGGGCCGTGGTCGCCCGGTACGCGGCGCGGCGGGCCGAGCTGAAGGAGATCGTCCGACGGCCGTCGACCTCCGAGAGCGAACGGCTGGCCGCGCAGCGGGAGTTGCGGCGGCAGCCGCGCGACGCGAGCGCCACGCGCGTACGCAATCGCGACCAGGTGGACGGGCGCCCTCGCGGCTACCTCCGCACCTTCGGGCTGTCCCGGGTGAGCCTGCGGGAACAGGCGCACGCCGGGCATCTGCCGGGGGTGCGCAAGGCGTCCTGGTAGGTGGCGTCCTGGTGAGTGGGGCGAGGGCGGGTGGAGGCGTGGGGCGGGTGGAGGCGTGGGGCGGGTGGGGGCGTGAGGCGGATGGGGGCGTGAGGCGGATGGGGGCGTGAGGCGGGTGGAGGCGTGGGGCGGGGGCGGATTCCGGGACCGGTTTGCGACTCCCTGGTAACTTGCTGCGGTCGTGACCGTCCGGTGGGCCGGCGCGGCCCTGTGCCGACCGCTACAGCTTGGGAGCTACCAGTGACCTCGGCGACTTATCCGCGTACGCGCACGCTGTCGGGCCGTCGGATGCGGGTCGCGGCCGTGACCGCGTCCCTGGCGGGCGCGCTCGCGCTGACGGCGTGCAGCGGCGACTCCGACTCCAAGAACGACTCCTCGCCCGAGCCCAGCGCCTCCGCGACCGGCGGTGCAGGCACGGGCGGCGGCAGCGGAGGTCCCGGATCGGCGGGCGGCGGCCTGGAGGGCAGCTGGCTCGCCACGACCGACGGCAAGGCCGTGGTGCTCATGGTCAACGGCAAGGAGGAGGCCGCGCTCTTCGCGACCGGCGGCACCGTGTGCAGCGGGACCGCCGGCGAGAAGGACGGGAGCCGGGTGATCCGCCTGAAGTGCTCCGGCGGCGGCAAGGACCGGACGGTCGGCACGGTCGACTCCGTCGGGAAGTCCCAGCTGAAGGTCACCTGGGAGAAGGGCCCCGGCACCGAGACGTACACCAGGGCGGAGGGCGGCAAGCTCCCGACGGGCCTGCCCACCGCCGGTCTGGGATCGTGATGTCGGATCGGTGCACCGCCCGATCAGAGATGCGTCCCGTCGGATCGGCGGCGCACCTCGCCCGGCCCTGACATCACCTCCGAGGTCTCCATGCGCGCCACTCCCCTCACCGTCGCCGCCCTCGCCGCGGCCCTCCTGCTGACCGCCTGCGACAACGGCGGGGACGAGGACGCCGCCAAGGACGGCAAGGCCGGTTCCGCCTGCCAGGTGGGTGAGGTGGCCGTCGAGGTCGGCCCCGCCAACGCCGCTCCCGCCGCCGGGGACACCGGCAATGTGCCCGTCACCGTCACCAACCGCGGCGGCGCGGCGTGCACCCTGGACGGGCTGCCCGGCGTCGACCTCCTCGCGGGCGACACCGCGACCGCCGTCGCGCCCGACAAGGTGGCCGTGGCCCGGAAGACCATCCTCGCGAAGGACGCCTCCACCTCCTTCACGCTCACCTACGTCCGGGGCGCGGAAGGCGGCGGCCAGAGCCTCGCCGTGACGAAGGGGACGATCCGGCTGCCGGGGTCGGACAGGACGCAGTGCTTCACCTGGTCGTACGGGGCCGTCGCTCTGAAGAGTGACGGGAAGACGCCGGACGCCTCCGTGAGCGGGTTCCAGCAGAGCGGGGAGTGACGGGGTTCAGCTCAGCGGCCGGCGAGGGTTCACCTGGGCCCGGTCGGCCGCCTCGGAGCCCTCGACCCAGCCCGCCTCGTCGCTGACACCGCGCAGCCGGGTGGTGGTCGTCTCCGGGAACATGCGGTCCACGCGGTCGGTGACTGCCACCTCGCGGGAGGCGAGGACCGGGAGCAGATCGCGGGTCACCGGAGTGCGCGCCGCGGTGGCCAGATGGGTTCCGACGCGATGGGCGTACGCCGCCAGGAACGACTGCCGGAAGGTCTTGGTCCGCCTGCGACCGCCGGCCCGTTGGGCCGCCTCCGCCTTGGCCATCGCGGTCTGCGCCTGCACCAGGAGCGAGGTGTAGAGGAGTTCGACCACCTCCAGATCGGCCTCGAAGCCGACGACGGTGGAGAAGCCGAACGGTTCGTTCCACACGGCACGGCAGTGGTTGGCTGTCGCCACCGCGTCCAGCAGGACCGCCTTCGCCTGCTCGTACGGCGGCTCCACGCCGATCCGGCAGGCGCCGGGGGCGTCCTTGCGTATGTGATCGCGGGCCGCGAGCAGCGCCTCGTCGATGCTGTGCCGGGCCATCAGCTCCTGCGCCTTCGCCGTGAGCGCCTCCGCCTCCTGCGGGAACCCGGTCGCCTCCGCCTTCGCCAGCAGCGCGCGGATGCGGGTGAGCATGCGGGACTCCGGGCCGGAGTGCCGGGTGGGCGGCTCGGCCGGGTCGTCCAGGGGCTCCAGCGCGGGCAGCCGCAGCAGCAGGCGGTACAGCTCCAGGACGGCGGTCGCGTGGGTGAAGCGGTCGGTGCGGGGCGCGTCCTGGGCGGGCAGGTCGTCCAGCTGGGCGTTCCAGCGGCGACCGCGGGGGCGGTCGTGCGGCTGCTGCTCGCGGATCAGCGCCGCGAGCAGACGTACGTGTACGTCGTCCAGGTCGCGCCGCACGAGCCGGACCACGTCAGCCGGCTGCCAGCCCCGCCGCCAGGCCGCCGCGAGGAACTCCCCGCCGCGCCGGGCGAGTTCGGTGTCCGCCCCGGCATCGGCGGCGAGGAGGGAGGCGCCGGTGTCGAGGGAGGTGTGGTCGGTGTCGTAGAGGGCGGCCTCGAAGGCGCGGTCGACGGTGCTGGGCGTGCTCACCTGGGGATCGTAGATGGGTTGTGGGGTCATGGCTCGGGGCGTCGCCTGGCGTGCGCGCGTGCTCACGACGGGCACACCGCCCTGCGTCAACCGCGGGTTGACGCAGGGCGGACTGTCAACCTACGGTTGACACATGTCGACGAACCCGAGCATCACGTCATCCGTACGGCTCGACGAACTCATCGCGGCCATCAAGAAGGTCCACGACGAGCCCCTCGAACAGCTTCAGGACGCGGTGATCGCCGCCGATCACCTCGGTGAAGTGGCCGACCATCTGATCGGTCACTTCGTGGACCAGGCCCGGCGGTCGGGCGCCTCCTGGACCGACATCGGCAAGAGCATGGGAGTCACCCGGCAGGCCGCCCAGAAGCGGTTCGTGCCGAAGGAGTCGATCGACCTCGACCCCCAGCAGGGCTTCGGCCGCTACACGCCGCGTGCCCGCAGCGCGGTGATGGCCGCCCACAACGAGGCCGTCGCCGCCCGCAACCCCGAGGGCCGCCCCGAGCACCTGGTCCTCGGCCTGCTCGCCGAGCCGGACGGCCTGGCCGCCAAGGCGATCACGGCCCAGGGCCTGCTGCTGGACTCCGTACGCCAGGCGGCCACCGCGGCACTCCCGCCCGCCTCCGACGAGGTCCCCGAGCTCATCCCCTACGGCTCCGCCGCCAAGAAGGCCCTGGAACTCACCTTCCGCGAAGCCCTGCGCCTGGGCCACAACTACATCGGCACCGAGCACATCCTGCTGGCCCTGCTGGAGTTCGAGCACGGCGAGGGCGTCCTGTCCGGCCTCGGACTCACCAAGGAGGCGGTGGAGGAGTACGTCGTCGAGGCGCTCGCCCGGTTCCTCGAGAGCGGGGAGCGGACCGCACAGGAGGCGGCCGGCGAGGAGGGCGGGGCGCAGGGCTGAAGGCGTTGTCAGACCCGGGTGCCACACTCGCGGCATGACCGACCGGTGGGCACTGGCTCCGGCCGAGGACGGTGGCGTGGAGATCGCCCCCCTCGGTGCGGACGGGCTGCTCGCCGGACCCGTGCGGCGGGAGGCCGACCTGGCCGAGGCCGTGCGGCTGCGGCCCGAGGTCGCGCGCTGGGTGTGGCGGTCCACGGCCGAGGTCTATCCACGCCTGCTCGCCGCGGGGGTGCGGGTGGAGCGGTGCTACGACATCGAGGACGCCGAGACCCTCCTCCTCGGCCACGAGGGGCGCTACGGCGAACCGCGGTCGGCCGCCGCCGCCCTCGCCCGCCTGCGCGGCACCCCGGTACCGCCCGATCCGCCCCAGCGTTCGGCCGAGCCCGGCTCCCAGTCCTCCCTCTTCGAACCGCAGTCGGTCCATCTGCCCCTCGCCGACCTGGTCGAGGTGTACGCCGAGCAGCAGCGCCGACACGACAAGAGCGCGCACCCCGAGCGGATGCGGCTGCTCACGGCAGCGGAGTCGGCGGGCATGCTGGTCGCCGCCGAGATGAACCGGGCGGGGCTGCCGTGGAGCGCCCAGGTGCACCGCCAGGTGCTGCACGAACTGCTCGGCGAGCGGTATGCCGGCGGCGGCGAGCCGCGACGGCTGGCCGAGCTGGCGGACGAGGTGTCGGCCGCGTTCGGGCGCCGGGTGCGGCCCGATCTTCCGGCCGATGTGATCAAGGCTTTCGCACAGGCCGGCATCAAGGTCGGATCGACCCGTCGCTGGGAGCTCGAGTCCCTCGCCCATCCGGCGGTGAAGCCGCTGATCGAATACAAGAAGCTGTACCGCATCTGGGTGGCGCACGGCTGGTCGTGGCTCCAGGACTGGGTGCGGGACGGCCGGTTCAGACCGGAGTTCCTCGCGGGCGGGACGGTCACCGGGCGGTGGGTGACCAACGGCGGGGGCGGGTTGCAGATCCCCAAGGTCATCCGGCGTGCCGTGGTCGCCGACCCCGGCTGGCGGCTGGTCGTGGCCGACGCCGACCAGATGGAGCCCCGGGTGCTGGCGGCCATCTCCCGTGACCCCGGGTTGATGGAGGTGGCAGGCCGGGAGACCGACCTCTACCAGTCCGTCTCCGACCGTGCCTTCTCCGGCGACCGCGACCAGGCCAAGATCGCCGTGCTGGGTGCGGTCTACGGGCAGACGTCCGGCGACGGACTCAAGAACCTCGCCGCGCTCAGACGCCGCTTCCCCAAGGCGGTGGCATACGTCGACGAGGCGGCGCGGGCCGGTGAGGAGGGGCGGCTCGTACGGACCTGGCTGGGGCGGACCTGCCCGCCGGCGGCGCGGGCGACGGAGGACGCCGCCGAGGAGGCCGGGATCCCCATGGCGGACGCACCGGACGAAGCGGCGGCAGGCGGCGGGCCCCAGGAGTGGGGGCGCGGCCATGCCTCCACCAATGCCCGTGCCCGGGGCCGCTTCGCCCGCAATTTCGTCGTCCAGGGCAGCGCCGCGGACTGGACGCTGCTGCTGCTCGCGGCGCTGCGTCGGACCTGCGCGGACATGGCTGCGGAACTCGTGTTCTTCCAGCACGACGAGGTGATCGTGCACTGCCCCGAGGAGGAGGCCGAGACGATCGTGACGGCGATCCGCGAGGCGGCCGAGCTGGCCGGGCAGCTGACGTTCGGACGGACGCCGGTGCGGTTTCCGTTCACGACGGCGGTGGTGGAGTGCTACGCCGACGCGAAGTGATCAACCCGCGTCGACCACGTCCAGCAACCGCCTCAGCTCCTGGACGACCTCCTTCTCGTCCGTACCGTCCAGCGCTTCGAGGGCGGTGCGCCACGCGTCGCGAGCCTCCTGCACACGGCCGTCCTCGCCGAGCAGCATGCCGTGCTGATGACGGGCCAGGCCGCCCATGAAGCGGTCGGCACGGGCGTCGGCACGGGCCAGGAGCTCGGCGCACTCCTGGGCGGCGCGAGCGTGCTCCCCCAGCAGGCGCAGGGCGCGGACCAGGCCGAGGCGGGTCTGGGACTCCCCGTGCCAGTCACCGTGGCCGCCGAGGATGCGCAGACTCTCCTCGAAGTGCGTGGCCGCTTCGGCCGGTTCGCCGAGGGTGAGATGGGCGTAGCCGATGTTGCAATGGGCGGAGTGCTGCACGATGACATGGCCGATCTCGTCCCCGATGGTGAGCGAGCGGCGGTGCTGCTCGATGGCGGCCCGGGGGTCGGTGTGCTCGTACAGGTTGCCGAGATGGCTGTAGGTCACGGCCTCGCCGAACGGGTCGTTCAGCTGTCGTGAGTACTCCAGGCTCCGGCGCAGCGCCTGACCGGACTCGGCGTGACGCCCGAGCCCTTGGAGCAGCAGGCCCCGGTTGTTCAGGCAGCGGCGCATCCAGGAGACCACGCCGAGCCGCCGCCAGATCGTCAGCGCCCGGTCGTTGAGGCTGAGCGCCTCGGACTGGCGTCCGGTCAGGAAGTGCAGACCGGCGAGGTCACCCAGCGCGTAGGCCTCGGCCGCCTCGTCGCCCAGCCGACGGGAGAGCCGGAGGGCGGCCCGGCCCAACGTCTCCATCTCGGCCACACGGCCGCTGCGTTGGAGGTAGGGGAAGAAGAGGCGGATGAGGGTGGTGAGGTGGGGGGCGGTGAGGTAGTCCTCGGCCACGGCTCCGGTGGCGACTTTCGCTTCGGACTCGGCTCCGGTGGCGGCTTCCGCTTCGGGCTCGGCGCCGTGTCGCTTCGCCAGCGCGACTACGTTCTCCAGCTCCAAGTCGCCCCAGGCGAAGGCGGACTCAGGGCTGCCGAAGGGGGGTACGGCGGCGACGGCCGCGGCGTGGTCCGGTGACTGGGTGGAGGTCGGACGGCGGCGGTCGTCCTGGTCGAGGCCGGGCTCGACGATGGCCGTCAGGGTGCGCTCGGCCACGGCGGCGTACCAGCGCAGTGCGGTGCCGGTGAAGTCCCCCTCGCTTTCGGAGAGTTCACGGGCGAAGTCGCGGACCAGGTCGTGCGGGGCGTAGCGGCCGTATGCCGTCTCCTCCAGGAGGGCCACGTCGACGAGACGGTCGAGCGCCGCCTCGGCTCGGCGCTCGTCGGTGCCGGTGAGGGTGGCCAGCAAAGGGACACCGTACGCGGGCAGGTCGAGCGCGCCGATGCGGCGGAAGGCGACGGCGGCGTCCTGGTCGACCTCGCGGTCCGAGGCGGCGAGGGCGTCGTGGGCGACCGCGAGGGAGCGGCGGACACTGAGGTCGTCGTACTCCAGGTGGTGCAACCTGCTCTCGGTGGCGGTGAGTTGCCGGGCGAGCGTCTCCGGGGTGAGGGCGCTGCGGGCGGCCAGTCGAGCGGCGACGACGCGGAGGGCGAGCGGGAGGCCGCCGGTGAGCCGGACGAGGGGGTGAACGCCGTCGATGCCGTGGGCGGCCCCGCCCGCATGCCCGTTGCGGCCGTCCTGTAGGCCGTCGCGACCGGAGGCGGCGCGCAGGAGCGCCGCGCTGTCCTCGGCCGACAGGGGTGTGAGGGGGAAACGGCGGGCGCCGTCCAATGCCGTGAGCGGGGAGCGGCTCGTGACGATCACGGCACAGCCCGGGCCGGCCGGGAGCAGCGGCCGTACCTGGGCGGCGTTCGCGGCGTCGTCCAGGACCATGAGCGTGCGGGTCGGGGCGAGCAGCGAGCGCAGCAGTGCCGCGGCGGCGTCGGGGTGTTCGGGGATCGAGCGCGGGTCGGCGCCGAGGTCGCGGAGGAGGGCGGTGAGTGCCTGGCCAGGGGTGAGCGGGGGCATGCCGGGGGTGGCGCCGTGCAGGTTGACATAGAGCTGGCCGTCGGGGAAACGATTCGCCAGATCGTGGGCGGCATGCAGGGCGAGGGCGCTTTTGCCGACACCGGCCATGCCGCTGAGCACGGCTATCGCGGTGGAGGGGCGGGGGGTGGGAGTGAGGGTGGGGGCGGGTGCGGGGGCGAGGGTGCGGCGCAGGGCGTGCAGGGTGGTGGTACGGCCGGTGAAGTAGGCGGGAGGTGGCGGCAGTTGGGCAGGGCGAGGTGGGCCGGGGGACGCCGAGGCAGCGGGCGCCTCCGCACCTCGGCGGGACCCCGGTGCCTGTGCCGCCGTCCCCTCCACGCC
Organism: Streptomyces sp. M41; assembly: GCF_043673425.1. NCBI lineage: Bacteria > Bacillati > Actinomycetota > Actinomycetes > Kitasatosporales > Streptomycetaceae > Streptomyces > Streptomyces sp. M41. Next base: position 95,788 of record NZ_JBIMKE010000028.1, read on the forward strand.
ACCGTCCGTCGAAGCGGCAGGCGCGGCCATGTCGCTGGACTCCCGGGACGGCGAGGACGCCGACGATTCCGCGCCTCGGAGGGCAGGCGAGGGCACAGGTCGCACAGCGGCGTCGTCCCCGCGCACGGCCTCGGCGCTCGCCGCGCCGTGGCGCTCGAAGTCCTCGGGCGAGACGGCACCGCTCCCAGCAACTCCGTCCTCGTCACGCCATGCGCCACCGCGGACGGCACCGCCCCCGGCGCCGCCCACCCGCCCTGCCGACCGCAGTGCCGCCCCCCTCGGCTCACGGTCGGCCGCGTACTCCCGCACCCTCCGCGAGGCGCGGCCGACCTCTCCCTCAGCAGCTCCCCGCGACCCGCGCTCCCCGGCGCGTTCGCCGCCCCCCGCGCCTCGCAGCACCGCCACATGCGCCTCCCGCACCCCCGCACCCGGCTCCACACCGAGTTCCTCGATCAGGCGGGTGCGCAGATCGCGGTGGACGGCCAGGGCCTCCGCACGGCGGCCGGTGCGGTGCAGGGCGAGCATCAGCTGGCGGTGGAAGGACTCACGCAGGGGGTACTCGGCGGCCAGCTCCGCCAACTCCGGTACCAGGGCGTCCAGTCGCGGCCCACCCACGCTCAGCTCCGCGTCGAAACGCCACTCCAGGAGCAGCAGCCGCGCCTCCGCCAGCCGCTGGACCAGCGCGTAGCCGCCCACCTCGGCGGGCAGGCCGGACAGCGGCGCACCCCGCCACAGCGCGAGAGCCGCGGTGCACTCGCCGACCGTGCGCTCCCAGTCCCGTGCGGCGTGCGCGACCCGGGCCGCGGCGACGCGGCTGACGAAGACATCGACGTCCAGCTCACCGTCGTCGACGCGCAGCATGTAGCCGGGCGGCACCGCCCGCAGCCGGTCGGGGTCGTCCAGCAGCCGCCGCAGCCGGGCCACGTGGTTGTGCAGCGAGGCACGCGCGGACGCGGGCGGCGCCCCGCCCCACAGCACGTCCATGAGGGACTCCACGGACACGACCCGGCCGCCTTCGAGCAGCAGCGCGGCGAGCAGGGCCCGCACCTTGGGGCTGCTGATGCTCCGGACCGCGCAGTCGGGCACGCCGACGGAGTCGACGGAGTCGACGGCCGTCCCCGCCCGCACCTCATAGAGAACCGGCGGTCCCAGCAGTCCGAACCGCAGCCCGCACCGCTTCACGCCGCCCACTGCCTTCCCATGCGACCTTGTACGACCGCGCACGACGAGAACACCGTACGTGGCGCAGATCCGCCCCTTGTCCGACGGTTTCCCGCCACCTCATCATGATGCTCATCGGGCGGAAACCGTTCCCGTACGGGCGGTCTTCCGGTACCGTGCGTCGACTTCGCGCCAACTGAACGCAGCCGAAGCGGAACACCGTTGGCCATATGTTAGCGATCCGTTGGTGCCGCCTGATGTGATCACTGCATCGGATCTGGCCCGACGGTGCGCGCGTAGAACGCGTAACTCGGGGGAGTGTCGCCGCCGCGGCCGGGTCCGGGGACGCATGTGGGTCCCGGTCGGCGGAGGTGAACGACCGGGGCCCGCGTCCCCTTCCTCCGCGGCCAACCTCCCGCGCCCCTGCCCCGTGACCCGTTCCCGGTCCCTGCCCCGTGATCTGTTCCCGGGCCCCTGCCCCGTGACCCGTTCCCGGGCCCCGTCCCCCGCCCGGCTCGGTCAGATGACCGGCGGTCGGCCCAGCCGGCACAGCCGCCACACCGTGCGCCATCGCATGGGCCGCCGCTCACCGGCCGGCTCCCGAAGCCCCTCCAGGAACCCTCCGAACCAGGCACGCAGTCCGGCCGACGACGAGCGGTTCCGTACGAGGGTGAGGAGCACCCACACGCCGAGGTGCACGGGGATGAGCGCGAGCGGCAGTCGCCGGCGGGTCAGCCAGACCCGGTTGCGGGCGTTGACCCGGTAGTAGATGGCGTGCCGGGCGGGTGAGGTCTTGGGATGCCGGAGGAGGAGTTCGGGGGCGTAGAGGATCCGCCAGCCGGCATCCGCGGCCCGCCAGGCCAGATCCGTCTCCTCGTGGGCGAAGAAGAACTCCGCGGGCCAGTCCCCGGTCTCGGCGAGCATCGTCATGCGCAGCGCGTGCCCGCCGCCGAGGAAGCCGGTGACGTACCCGCCCCGCAGCGGATCAGACCTGCCGACCCTCGGCACATGCCGCTGCTGTGTCTCGCCGTGCTCGTCGGCGATGCGGAACCCGACGATGCCGAGCCGGTCGTCAGCGGCGTACAGGTCGCGTACACGGCGCAGTACGTCGGCGTCGACGAGGAGGCCGTCGTCGTCGAGTTCCACCACGACGTCGACGTCCCCGAACTCCCGGAGCCGGGCGAGGGCGACGTTCCGCCCGCCCGGGCAGCCCAGGTTCTCCTCCTGCTCGATCGCCGTGACCTCGCCGGGCAGGCCCAGCCGTTCGGCGAACTCGGGCAGCGGGCAGCCGTTGCCGACGACGACGATCCGGGCGGGGGCGAGATCCTGCTCGGCCACGGAGCGGAGCAGCGCGTCCACCTCGTCCGGACGGTTGCCCATGGTCACCACGGCGACGGCGATCCTCGGTTCCGCCATGCCTTGCCTCACTTCGTCCCGGCTGCAACTACCGGCGGATGCTAGTCGTTCACGGTGAGGACGTCTCAAGTACGCGGATCTATAGGGTGAGTCGGCCGCTCAGCCCCGCTGGTTCGCCTTGCGCCGTACGAACTTCAGGCCCGACCAGTCCTCCCCCAGCGCCGCGACCTTCACATCGACGACACCGAGGGGAAGGAACAGTTCCCGGAGCCCGCTCTCCGTGATGTCGCCGGCATGACCGGCGGCCCGTCGGGGCCAGGCGATCCACAGCATGGCGTCGTCGGCGAGCTCGCCGACCAGCCCGGGACCCTCGGCGAGGACATCGCCGTACGCCCGGTAGAACGCGACGACGACGTCCGCGCCCCGCGGGCGGCCCGCCGCCACGTCACACCCGTCCGGCAGGCCGGGGATGTCCCACCGGGCGGGCCCGTGGCGAAGCCGCACCCGATGGCCGGGCTTGATGCCGCTCTTCTTCGCGAGCGGGGTGGCGGGATCACTCATGACGACGGACCATCTCCCCATCTCCTGCCCGGCGTACCGAGGGGCTCCTTCCCTTCCAGTGCATCGGCTTCCGCGGATCCCGCACGCCGACGGGCGGGCATGCGCGTGCGGCCGGTGGGGAGCGGGGGGCGTGCGGCCGGTGGGGGGCATGCGGCCGGTGGGGGCGGGCGGTTCAGACGCGCAGAGGGTTGTGGCGTGCCGCGGCCATCAGGTACCAGGCCGTCGCTCCCACATGCCGGTACGGGTAGTACCCGAACCCGAAACCGGTGTCGAGCGGGCTGCTCGCCGCCACTACCCCGGCTCGCTCGGGGAGAGCGCGCCCGCCCATGGTCTGGGCGCCGCCGAGCCGGTCCTGCGCCCGCTCGACGGAGTCGATCAACCGCCGGGCGCGGGCGGCGTCACCACGCCGGTTGCGCCGGCGCAGACAGAGCGCGAGATGGGCGGTCCCCTCGAACCACACGCCGTTGCGGTCGGGCTTGGGCCGGCCGTCGGCGATCGGGGCGTCCTCGTTCGCGAGGAGAGCGGCCGAGCTGAAGGTGACACCTTCGTACGACTGCCCCGCCGGCACCGTGCTGTTGCGCCGGCCGGCGTGGTCGAGGACGGCCAGCTCGCGCGCGGCCCAGTCCAGCGACCGGGTGCGGGCGCGGGAGTCGAGGGCGAGATACGTCCAGGTCTGGGTGTCCTCGGGAATCGGTGAGGTGTTGACGGTCACCCCGTCATTGGTCCCGGTGTAGAAGAACCCGCCGTCCGCCTCCCACATCCTCTCGACGAAGGCACGGGCGCGAGCCCGCCGCTCCAGCCACACCCGGTCCCCGGTGAGCCGGGCGAGCCGCCCGAACAGGCAGACGAGGTCGGTGTTGTGCTCGGTGGAGGTGAAGGGCAGCTTCGCGCCGGTCCCGTCGACGCCGAACTTGTACCCGCCGAGCGGCTCGTCGGTACGGCCGTTGCGCTCGATCCACTCCCCGATCCGCACGGCGCCGACGAGGAACCGCCGCTCCCCCGTCCGCCCGGCAAGCGCACCGAGCGCGATCCCGGCCCAGGCCATGTCACCGACGGCGGTGCCCGTGAACCCGAACTGCGTCCCCACATTGGCGGTGCCGTCGGCCCGCACGAACCCGTCCGGCTGCCGGGAGCCGTCGTAGAAGGTGTAAGGCCCCACGTTGTAGGCCTGCCGCAACCGGCCGTCGTCGTGGACGGGGTCGTGCCGTTGGGCGTACAGCAGCGCGTCACCGAGCGAGACGGCCCTGCTGCGCCCGTCGCTGGTCCGGGTGGCGAGAAGGGCGAGGATCGCGAGGCCGTTGTCGTAGGTGAAGGCGGTGCTGAACAGGCCGGCCTGGTCGGTGTAGCTCTGGGCGAGGCGGACGGGGCCGCGGTCGGGATAAGCCTCCATGGCGGCGGCGAGGAAGGCTTGGCCGCGGCGGGGTGCGGAGGGGAAGGGGGAGGAGGAGGGGGAGGGGGACAGGGCGGTGCGGCGGGTGTCGTGGGGTGCGCCGGAGGGCACGGTACGCGTCCCGGCATGGGCCACGCCCGCACCCATGCCCATCCCGGTCGCGGAGAGCAGTGCGGAGCCGAGGCCGGCACCGATGAGGGTGCGGCGGCTGGGCGCCGGGTTCCGTCTGTCGGTCGTGCCGGTCGTGCCGGTCGTATCGGTGGTGCTGGTCATGCTGGTCGTGCCGGTCATGGGTCTCCCTCGGACGATGCGGACCTTGGCACACGCTGGATCTCGATCCGTGTCGACGCCGTGGCGACGCCGCGTCGACCTTTTTGAGAGCGCTCTCAATACGCGCGCTCATTCTGCTGGCGACGCCCGGGCGGGTCAACGCCCTTGCATTGCGACTGCGTTGAGGGTGATCGACTAACCTTGCCGGGCTTCCGGGCTTTCCGGGATGTCGAAGAGCACGACGAATACGGGGATTGGGTGCGCGGGATGTCGAGGCGCAGGACGAAGACCTTCTGGGGCGTCACCGGCGGCGCGGGCGCGCTGCTCCTGGGCGGGCTCGGTTTCGTCGGCTACGAGGCCGTGTCCGCCGACGACGAGGTGTGCTGCGCGCTCCCGGAGCCGCTGTACAACGTGCCGCGCGGCCCGGACGGGGAGATCGATGTCGCCTCCCAGTCGGTGGAGACCTCCGTGCTGACGGGGCACGACTTCTCCCTTCACGTCCGCCCGGGCGGCGACGCCGCGGACTGGGAGATCGCCGACACCGGTGAGTCGGGCGGCGTGCTGCGTGCCAAGGGCGAGAAGACCGTAGAGGGCACGCGTTACTTCAAGTTCCGGGCGCTGAAGACCGGCTCGGCACGCGTCGTGCTGCGCGAGAGGGACGGCGACCGCACGATGACGTACCCGATCGAGGTCAAGGACAACATCCAGGGCAATGTGGTGCTGTCGGACCCCGAAGCGGGATACAGCGACCTGCCCCAGCCGGAGGGGTCCCACCGTCTCGCCGACGACTTCGAGGGCACGGTCACCGTGGCGCCCGGCCGGCAGTTCTCGATCGCCAACCGCTACTCCAACCAGCCGGGCTACACCTGGAGGATCGTCCGGCAGCCGGACGGCACGGTGGCCGGGCTGGAGTCCGAGCGACCGTACGTGGCCGGCGACCCGGCCGCCGCCCGCCAGGACTGGTACGGCTTCATCGCCCGAGCGAAGGGCACGACCACGATCGAGCTCTTCGGCTGCTACCGCTGCGGGTACCACGACCGCCCCGTGTCGGCCGAGAGCAGGAGGTTCTCGGTGACGAAGACGCTGACGGTGGTGGTCCGCTGAAGCGGGCCTGCGTGCTCGTCGAATTCGTCCGTCGCACGTAGGCAGGCCGGTCACCCGGCTGGGTTCGCCCAGATCGCGTGTTGCGCTGCGCACCGCTCTGCTGGTGTTCATGAGCGACAGCGGTGACGAACAGCTCTCCGGCCCGGAGCGGGGCGAGTTGGATGAGCTGCGCCGACGGGTGCACGCCCTGGAGAGTGCCGGGCCGCCCCGGACGGGGCGTCACCACCCGTTCCGCTCCCTCGGCTCGGTCCTGCTGATCCTCCTCGCCGCGCTGCTGTCGCTGCTGTCCGTCGTCGCGGTGTGGGCGAACAGCATCGTGCAGGACACGGACCGCTACGTCGACACCGTCGGGCCGCTTGCGAGCGACCCCGATGTGCAGAAGGCGGTCACCAACCGGGTCACCACCGCCGTGCTGGCGCAGATCGACGTGGACGCACTGGTCAAGGAGCTGACCGACGCGGCTGCGCAGCGGGGCGTCCCGCCGAGGGTGACCGAGTTGCTGGGCGACCTGGACGGCCCGATCGAGAGCGGGCTCGAGCAGCTGGTCAGCAGCACGGTGACGCGGGTGGTCGCCGGCAGTGCGTTCGAGACGGTGTGGGTCGACGCCAACCGCCGGGCGCACTCCGCGTTGGACAAGGCCCTGACCGGCCAGTCCGACAGCACGGTGAAGCTGGAGAACAACCAGGTCGTCATCGACCTGGGGCCGATCGTCGCCGACGTCAAGGACCGATTGGTCGAGGCCGGTCTCTCGGTCGCCGCGAAGATCCCGGCCGTGCACACAAACTTCGTGGTGTTCGCGTCGGAGGACATCGGCAAGATCAAGACGTACGTGAGAGTGCTGGAGATCCTCGGCGGCTGGATGCCCGTCATCACCCTGCTGGTCGCGGCTGCCGCGGTGTACGTGGCCTTCAACCGCCGGCACGCGTTGATCGGGGCCGCACTGGCCGTCTTCGTCGCCATGCTGGTCCTCGGCATCGGCCTCACCGTCGCCCGTGACGTCTACCTCGACCATCTGCCGCCGGGCGCGTCCCAGGCCGCCGCGGGCTCGGTGTACGACGCGCTGGTCAAGTTCCTGCGGGCCGGCGTGCGGGCGCTCGCCGCGGTCGCCCTCTTCACCGCCGCCGGCGCCTTCCTCGCCGGTCCGTCCCGGATCGCCGTACTCACGCGCACCGGCTGCCAGAGAGGCATCGGCGGTCTGCGCGACGTGGCGACGTCGGCGGGACTTCGTCTCGGTGCGGTCGGGCGGTTCGTCCATCGGTTCAAGCGCTGGATCGGCGCGGCCATCCTGCTGATCGCGGCCGTCGTCCTGTTCACCTGGGACTACCCGACGACGGCGGTCGTGGTGTGGACCGCGGTGATCACGCTGGTGGGCTTCGCGATCCGTGAATTCCTGGACGCTCCCTCCGCGCCGCCCGCCGATGCACACGGTGAAGCGGCAGCCGGCTGAAGCCACCGCACGCGGAAGCCACCGCACGCTGACACCTGCTTCTGGGGACGAGAAGGGGCTGGACAGGAAGCGGACGGACAGAGAGCGGACGGACAGGAAGCGGACGGACAGAGAGCGGCCGGACAGGAAGCGGACGGACAGGAAGCGGACGGACAGAGAGCGGCCGGACAGGAAGCGGACGGACAGGAAGCGGCCGGACGAGAAGCGAAGGCGACGCTCAGCCGCCGACCTTTCCGGCGTCGATGCGCCACCCACGCGAGGCATCCACCACGACGGGGATGCCGTCCGGGATCCGTCCCTCGAGCCGGTCGAGGAGGGACTGCACCGGCGGGAGCTCTCCAGGAGTACGAACGTGGACGTACATCGTCCGGGAATTCGCGTCGACACTCGTGACGGACGCGTCCGGCTCGTCGGCGAGCCACTGTTCCGCCGCCTCCTTGGTTCGGCCGGTCCACGCGTTGAGCAGCAACGTGGCGACCGTGTTGGCCGTCAGCGGAACGAGCACGACGACGAAGAGCAGGGCCATCGCGGCATACGCCGAGCGGGCGGGGCGCCCGGCCGTCCTGTCGGCCTCCGTGCCGTAGCCGAGCGAGGCGAAGACCACCATGCCCGCGAAGACCAGGGCGAAGAGGTTCGACACGAACAGAGCCAGCGCGCCCAGCGCCGGCCACCCCGACAGCTTGCCCAGGCACACCCCCGCCACCACCAGGGGCGGGACGAGGGAGATGGCGATCGCGACTCCGGGCAGCACGGCGGCGACGTCCCGGCGGGCCAGCGCGACGGCGCCGGCCAAGCCGGTCGCCAGGGCGGCGATCAGGTCCATCAGGCCCGGCGACGTCCGCGAAGAGATCTGGCTGTTGGACAGCAGGTCGTAGTTCTTGGGCAGAGCCACCGACATGACCATCCCGATCACGATCACCAACAGGCAGGCGAGGAGGACGACCATGGCCGATCCGGTGCGGCGGCGCTGCACCGACCCGAGGGCGATGCCCATGATCGGTGTGGAGAGCGGAGCGATGATCATGGCGCCGATCACGGTCGCCGTCGAGTCCGTGAGCACTCCGCCGGCCGCGATGATCGACGCCAGCGTCAGCATCGTCCAGAAGGCCGAACGCTTGGACGTGGTGTCCCCGGAGGACAAGATCAGATCCTGGGTCAGTTCGTGCAGCGGGCGGCGCTGAGAAGCCGGCAGGACACGGGCACGAACCTTGCTGATCATGCCTCCAAACAACCATGATCAGGGCGTCAGGGAGGAGCAGGACACGGCACACGACTTCCGGCTCCGGCCCGGAGTCGCCGCCGCCGATGCGCGGGTGGCTGCCTTCCCACCGTGGCCACGCACGACTCGCCCTACCTCACCCTCGCCCTGCCTCACCCGTTGCGGGTGACACCGCTCCCGGCGCGGCGGCACGCCGGGCTCGCGCCGGTCGTCGTTCGACGTCACCGCGTGGTGGTACGCCGCGGCCGGCCGGCCTCGGGGACGGGCGCCGTCTCGCGCAGCTTCCGTCCCGTGGCCGCGGCCTCCTCGTACCAGCGGCCGTACCGGTCGGCGAGGGCGATGGCCGAGACGCCGTGCAGGAGGACGCTCATGCCGACGGTGACCGCGACCACCCTGCCCATCAGGCCCACCCCGTGAACATGCTCCTCCACGACGAGCAGCCCCAGCACGATGGACGCCAGCCCCCGTGGCCCGAACCATCCGATGTACGCCACGGTGGGCGCCCGGAGCCCGCTGCCGACGAGCGCGACAGCCACCGGCAGCATCCGCACGACGGTGAGGCTGAGCACCGAGTAGCCCACGATCCGCCAGCTCAGGTGCTCCAGCGTCGGCCCCAGCAGCACGGCCCCGAAGATCAGCAGGCTGACCGAGGCCAGCAGCCCGCCGAGGTGCTCGGCGAAGTCCGCGGTACGTTCGGGCCCCGCCTGCGGAGCGGTGGCCGCACCCGTGGCCCCGAAGCGGCGCAGAGCGAAACCGAACGCGAACCCGGCGACCCAGGCGGCGATGAAGCCGCTGCCCCCCACCACGACGCCCGAGCCGTACGACGCCGTGGCGACGGCCAGGGGGTAGAGCTGTGCCCACTCCCGAGTGACCCACCCCCGCGCCCGCGCCGCCCCCAGCAGCCGGCCACCGACCGCTCCGACCAGCAGACCCAGCACCGTGCTCAGGACGAGCGCCCGCCAGAAGACGCCCGCGTTCCCTTCCTCAGCGGCGGACGTGCCGGGAATGCCGGCCAGGAAGAGGACGAAGAACGGCAGCACCATGCCGTCGTTCAGGCCGCTCTCCACGTTGAGTCCCTGCCGTACGAGCGGCGGAACCCGTGGACTGGTCATGGCGGTCTTGCCGAGGGCCGCGTCCGTCGGAGCGAGGACCGCACCGACCAGTGCGAGCTCCCAGACGGTCAGTCCGGGCAGCAGGGGCCAGGCCAGCAGCCAGCCGGCCCCGATACTCAGCAGCAGTCCGATGCCGAGCAGCCGGCCCGGCAGGAAGCCGCCGGATCGCAGGTCCCGTCGGCGCACGGTCATGGCGTCGGTGAACAGGACCAGGGCGAGGGCGGCTTCGAGCAACGTGAGGAGCTGCCCGGCGTTACGCTCCAGATCGACGACATCGAGCACGGCGGGCCCCAGAAGCACCCCGCACCCGGTGAACACCATCGCCGACGACACCGGCGTCGACGCCAGCCGACGGGAGCCCAGCGCATACGCGGCGATGACACCCGCCACCGCCACGCCGGTCCAGGCTTCGCTGCTCATCCGCAGCCCCTCAGCTCCTCGGACCTTCAGCGCACCACCGATCCACCCCCTGAGCCTCACCCGCTACGGGTGCTCACCCCATTACCTTCTTGGTGGCCCCGCAATGGGGCGCCCGGCCTCCGGAGTTGGCATGACTTTCTCCCCCTGTCGATC
>NZ_JBIMKE010000029.1:0-103559 GCF_043673425.1 Streptomyces sp. M41
CTAGACAGCTCCACCACACCGGAGGTCTTCGCCATGATCAAGCCCCACCGGTGTCAACAACGCTCGTGATCAATACATCTAGGCCCTGTCGTCAAATTCCCGCCTGCCGTGCGGGCGGACGACGGGAATTTGACGACAGGCCCTAGGTCACACGGGCTCCGGCTCGTGTTCCTCGTCGTAGGCCGCGCGTGACTCGGCGATGTAGACCCTGTTGCGCTCGGCCCAGTCGGTCAGGCGCTGCAGGGTCTCGTGCAACTCCCGGGCCACCGGCGTCAGTTCGTACTCCACCTTCGGCGGCACCGTCGGATGGACGGTGCGCGTGACGAGGCCGTCACGCTCCAGGTTGCGCAGGGTCAGGGTCAGCATCCGACGGCTGATGCCCTCGATGCCGCGCTCCAACTCGGTGAAGCGGATGGGTCCGTGGGCGGCCGCGACAAGGATCTGCACGCTCCATTTTCCAGAGACCCTGTCAAGAACTTCGCGGACCGGGCACGCCTGCGCGTTCACTGCCTGGACGGTTACACCCGTGTTCCTCTGGGACATCGGACTGCCTCCTTACGCCGCTCTCCATGGTCACTCACGATGTACCCCGTTACAAGTCGTGCACCTATGGATCCCACGGAGAATGCGGAGGCCGAACGGCCATGTCGACCACGCTGGACGCATCGACGCCCACGACGTCACCTCGAACATACTCCCGCTGGGCGGCCCTCGTCGTGCTGTGCGCGGGAACCCTGATGACCATCCTGGACGGCAACATCGTCACGGTCGCCATGCCGGCCATCCAGAGCGACCTCGGCTTCTCGGGCCCGGGCCTGGCGTGGGTCGTCAACGCGTACCTGATCCCCTTCGGCGGGCTGCTGTTGCTGGTGGGCCGGCTCGGCGATCTGGTCGGCCGCAAGCGGATGTTCACGGCCGGGCTCGCCGTGTTCACCGCGGCATCCGTGCTGTGCGGGGTGGCGACCGAGCAGGGCGTGCTGATCGCGGCGCGCGCACTGCAGGGCGTGGGCGGGGCGATGACCTCGGCCGTGGTGCTCGGCATGCTGGTCGCCCTGTTCCCCGAGCCGCGGGAACAGGCCCGGGCCATCGCGGTGTTCAGCGCGGTCGGCGCGGCGGGCGGGGCGCTCGGCACGTTTCTCGGCGGGGCGCTGACCGAGGCCCTGAACTGGCACTGGATCTTCCTGATCAACCTGCCGATCGGCGTGGTGGCGTGGCTGGCGGCGATGCGCGTGCTGGAGCCGGACCGAGGCGCCGGGCTGGGCGACGGCGCCGACTACCCGGGCGCGGCGCTGGTCACCGGCGCGCTGATGCTCACGGTGTACGTCATCGTCGGCGCCGGCGACCGGGACCTCACCGCCACCCTGCTGCCGGCGGCTCTGGCCCTCGCCCTGTTCGTGGCGTTCACGCTCCGTCAGGCGCGGGCGGCACGTCCGCTGCTGCGCCTGCGCCTGTTCGGCTCGCGACTGCTGAGCGGCGCGAACGCCGTGCAGATCCTGATGATCGCGACGATGTACGGCTTTCAGTTCATCGGCGCGCTCTACATTCAACGCGTGCTGGGCTACGGCGAGTTGCTCACCGGCACGGCGTTCCTTCCGGCGCCGATCGCCATCGGTGTACTGATGCTCGGGCTGTCGGCGCGGACCATCGGACGGTTCGGCGCATACCGCGTCCTGCTGGCAGGGCTGGCCCTCATCGTCGCGGGCATGGCCCTGCTGAGCCGCGCCCCGGTCGGCGGCTCGTACGTCACGGACGTACTCCCGCCGCTGCTGCTGCTCGCCACCGGGTTCGCCGCGGCGATGCCCGCGCTGACCGGGCTCGCGATGTCGGGTGCCCGCGAGGAGGACGCGGGACTGGCGTCCGGGCTCTTCAACACTACGCAGGTGGTGGGCGGTTCACTGGGTCTGGCGGTGCTCTCGGTCCTGGCCGCGAGCCGCACCGACGGCCTGCGCGACCGCGGTGCGGACTTGGTGGCGGCCACGGCGGCGGGTTATCAACTGGCCTTCCAGGTAGGGACGTTGATCGCGGCGGGGGCGCTCGCACTGGCGGCGGTCGTGCTGCGGACGCGGCAGAACTGAGCACAACCATCGGGGTACCCCGTGGGTCACATCATGCAGGAGCAATCACCTCCAATGATTACCAGGGGGAAATATGCGATACGCGCGTTCCATCCTGTCCGCCACCGCGCTGGCGGCGCTGACGGTGGGGACCACGGCCGCCCTCGCGGCGCCCGCCTCCGCAGCGCCCAACACCACCCCGCAGAAGGTCTGCGGCAGCGCCTACAAGACCGTGAACTCGGCGCCCGTCGGCTCACTCGGCACCGTCTATCTGACGTACAACGCCCGCAACGGCGAGAACTGCGTGGCGACCATCCGCAACAACCCGGGCGCCGCGGCGCTCATGTCCGCGTGGATCTACGTCCCCGACACCGAGGAATTCCACGAGGACGCCGGGGAGTTCACGTCGTACGCCGGACCGACCTACGTCTACGGCAAGGGCCACTGCGTGGATTGGGGCGGCAACATCAAGAACGTGTACGTGCAGGTGACCGGCTCCAACTGCGGTTCCCTGAAGGAGAACCGGGTGACGTTCACCCGCTGATCCGGCCTCACGGCGACACCGCCCGCTCCGGCAGCGCTCACGGAGTTCTGCCGGGGCGGGCACATGTCGAGGGACGGGAATCAGGGGTTGTCGGAATCCCCCTGGGCCGCCTTCTTCCAGACCGTCATGTCCACGCTCAGGGCGGCGAGCTCCGGCAGCGCCGTCGACTTGGTCTGGACCACGAGCAGCGCGATGTCGCCGGATGAGTGCTTGACGCAGATCTCGCTGCCGGCCGCCACCGAGGCCAGCGTCCAGCGCTTGCGATCGGCGCCACCGAGCAGGAGACGGCACTCATCGAGGGTCGTGCCCGTACTGCCGAACATCTGGACGAACACGCTGCTGTCGCTCTCGATCGCACAGCCGACGTCCTTGCAGTCGAGACGGATGTCGCCCTTGCGGTCCTCTCGCCAGAGCGGCTCCTTGAAGCTCAGTGACGTCTCGGCGGTCAGCAGCGCGGGGGCATGAGTGAGGACCTGCGGTGACACGGAGGCGGTCGGGGCGACCTTCGACGCCCCCGGCCTTCGGTCGCCGGTTCCCGGCGTTGCGGCACCGCCCTCCGACGTCGGCGCGGATTCCGGCGACGACCCGTTCGGCTTCGACCCTGACGACCGTGCGGAGTCCTCGGTGCCGGACGCGGAAGGTGTGTCGCCGACCCAGTCGCGAAACCTGTTCCCCGCGTCCGCGACCAACCACGCGAAGCCCGTCAGCACCAGAGCCCCGGCCGCCACCGCCGCGGTCGTGATCAGCGCGGCACGCCGTCTGCGTGCCCGCCGCTCCTCGGGCTGCGCCGGCCAGGGCTGAGGCCGGGTGACGACCAACGGCCGTGTGTGCAGCACCCGGGTGGGGTCGGGCACCGGGGACGGAACCGTCGCCTGCCGCCCCATGACATCTCGCCAGACGGCCGGCCCCGCGCCCGTGTCGGCGTCGGCCCCGAGCCGCAGCCGGCACCACTCGATGATCTGCGCCGGGGTCGCGCGCTCCTCCGGAGCCGCGGCCAGGCACCGGGCGAACAGGGGGCGCAGTTGCTCGGGCAGCGCGGACAGGTCGGGTTCGTCGTGCACGATCCGGTACAGCACGCCGGGCGCCGAGCCCTCCCCGTAGAGCGGCCGGCCCAGCGCCGCGAACGCCGCCGTCTGGCCCAGCGCGAAGACATCCGTCGCCGCCGTGACCTCACCCCCGGACGCCTGCTCGGGAGCCATGAAGTGGGGCGTGCCGACGGTGGAGCCCGCGGCCGTGTGGGAGCTGAGGTCGGCGGCCAGCGAGATGCCGAAGTCGATCACCCGGGGGCCGTCGGCGGCCAGCAGCACGTTCGACGGCTTCAGGTCCCGGTGCACGATGTCCGCACCATGGATGGCCTGCAGCGCCTCGGCCACCCCCGCCATCAGCCACAGCACCGCGGGCACCGGCAGCGGGCCACTTTGGGCGACGGCCTCCGTCAGGGACGGCCCGGGGACGTACAGCGTGGCCAGCCAGGGCGGTACGCCGTCCGCGTCGGCGTCGATCAGCTCGGCGGTGTACGCGCCACGGACCCGCCGGGCCGCCTCCACCTCGCGGCGGAATCGCCGCCGAAAGTCCGGGTCGTCCGCCAGCTCCGGGCGCACCACCTTGATCGCCACCGGTCGGCCGCCCTGTGTGTGCGACAGATAGACCCGGCCCATGCCACCGGCGCCGAGCCGGGCGGCCAGACGGTATCCGGCCACTACGGGCGGATCGTCCGCCTGGAGTGGCTGGAACACCTCAGTCGCGCTGCTCATCTGCCCGCTTCCCCCTCATCCCCTGAACCCCTCATCCCCTGAACCCCTGGTCAATCAGGAGTTGACCGAGGGAGAAGCCTAAGCGGAAATTCGGATGCGGAAGGCCGTGGTCTCTAGGGAAGCTCCCACTCCATGGCCGCACGACGCATCAAACCCAGCCTCTACATCTCCGTCGACATCGAGGCCGACGGCCCCATCCCGGGTCCGTACTCGATGCTGAGCCTCGGCGTCGCCGTCGCCGGAGTGCAGGACACCGGCGGATTCAGGGCGACGCGCAGCCGGTGATGTGCGGCTACCCGGCGTCGTACGACTGGACGTTCCTGTACTGGTACTTGATCCGCTTCACCGGGGCGAGTCCCTTCGGGCACTCGGACTGTATGGACATGAAGACGCTGTACGCGACCAAGGCCGGGCTGCCGTTGCGGGCGGTGGCCAAGGGCACGATGCCCCGCCACCTGCTCTCGAGGCGCCGTCACACACTCCCCCAAGCTCTCGACTTCGCTCGAGCCCGGGGGGGACCCCCATTGCGCTGGACGACGCCGTCGAGCAGGCCGAGTTGTTCGCCAACCTCATGGCGTGGCGGGGGCCCGGGGCGGCGTCCCTGTGAGCTCCTCCCCCGCCTCCATCGGGTGGGTCACGTCATGGGCGTCCCGGCCGCCCCTGCCCAGATGGTTGAAGACCAGGTTCAGCAGCACCGCGGCCACACAGCCCGTGGAGATGCCGGAGTCGAGGACGATCCGCGCGGTCTCCGGGAAGGCGTGGTAGAACTCCGGCGCCGTGATCGGGATGATGCCGACGGCCAGTGAGACGGCGACGATCAGGACGTTGTTGTCCTTGTCGAGGCCGGCCCTGACAAGGGTCTGGATGCCGCTCGCGGCGACCGAGCCGAAGAGGACGACGCCCGCGCCGCCGAGGACAGGGCGTGGGACGACCGCGATGAGCGAGGCTGCCATCGGGCACAGGCCCATCAGCACCAGGAAGCCGCCGCCCACGGCGACGACGTACCGGCTGCGGATCTTCGTCATGGCGACCAGGCCGATGTTCTGCGCGAAGGCGCTGCACATGAAGCCGTTGAAGAGCGGGCTGATCGCGGAGCCGAGGGTGTCGGCGCGCAGGCCCGCGGCGATGGTCTTCTCGTCGGCCGGACGGTCCACGATCTCGCCCAGCGCCAGCATGTCGGCGGTCGATTCGGTCATCGACACCACCATCACCACGCACAGCGAGATGATCGCGGCGAGCTGGAACTGCGGGGCGCCGAAGTGGAACGGGGTCGGGAAGCCGATGACGGCCGCGTCCGCGACGGGAGCGAAGTCCGTGGCGCCGAACGGGATCGCGATCAGCGTGCCCGCGACCAGGCCGAGCAGGACGGCGATCTGCTTGACGAAGCCGGTGGTGAAGCGGCGCAGGAGCAGGACGATCAGCAGGGTCCCGCCCGCCAGGCCCAGGTTGGTCGCCGAACCGTAGTCGTCCGCGGCCGGGTTCGGGCCCTGCGCCCAGCCGAAGGCGACGGGCAGGAGGGAGATGCCGATCAGGGTGATGACCGTACCCGTCACCACCGGCGGGAAGAAGCGCACCGCCTTGCTGAAGAAGGGTGCGGCGAGGAAGCCGAGGAGGCCGGCGACGATCACCGCGCCGAAGATGATCGGCAGGGCGTCGGACTTGTCCTCGGTGGAGGCGACGATCGCGGTCATGGGGGCGACGCCCGCGAAGGTGACGCCGTTGACGAACGGCAGCCGAGCGCCGATCTTCCATATCCCGAGGGTCTGGAGAAAGGTGGCGAGGCCCGCGGTGAACAGGCAGGCGCCGGTGAGGAAGGTCAGCTCGGTGGCGGTCAGACCTATGGCCGCGCCGACGATCAGGGGTGGGGCGACCACGCCGGCGTACATGGCGGCCACATGCTGCAGGCCGGTGGTCGCCATCTTCAGGGCGGGGAGTTTCTCGTCGACTGGATGAACGGACTGGGCGGACACTGCGGCTCTCCTCCGGTCGGTTACACGGCGGCTCTGACGTGGGTTTCAGGGAGGTGGTGCGCGGGCATGGGGGCACCTCCCGCTCGAGCGGAGCCGAGAGTGGGGGAGGGACCGGGGACGGGCCCGTTCCGGGAGAAACGGTGACCGTTCCGGGGCGCACGCATGGGCGCGCGCCCCGGACACGGCCGCCATGGACCCCGCTCGGGTCCACGGCCACCGGTCGGGAGCCGTCCCTCCTGACCGGAGATCTTCAACTGGTCAGCCCTGCGCGGCGATCCTCGCCAGGCGCTGGGCCTCTTCCCGCGTCGAGCGGGCGATCGCGTCCTCGTCGGCCGTGAGCAGCCGCCCGTTCTCGACGATCTGCCGGCCGTTGACGAACGACGCGGTGACGGGGGCCGCCGCACCGAAGACCAGGGCGGTCACCGGGTCGGCGATGGAGGCGTGGGCGAGCGTGTCCAGCTTCCACAGCACGAGGTCGGCCAGCTTGCCGGGCTCCAGCGAGCCGATCTCGGCGGCCCGGCCGAGGACCTGAGCACCGCCGTACGTCCCGAGCCGCAGGGCCTGCCGGGCGTTCAGGGCGGCCTCGCGGTGGGCGCCGAGACGGTTGATGAGCAGGGCGTTGCGCAGTTCGGTGTGCAGTTCGCCGGACTCGTTGGAGGCGGTGCCGTCGACGCCGAGGCCGACGGGGACGCCGGCGGCGAGCATGTCGGGGACGCGGGCGATGCCGGCCGCGAGGCGGGCGTTGGAGGAGGGGCAGTGCGCGACGCCGGTCTTGGTGCGGGCGAACGCGGCGATGTCGGAGTCGTTCATGTGGACGCAGTGCGCCATCCACACGTCCTCGCCGAGCCAGCCGGTGGACTCGAAGTAGTCGGTCGGGCCCATGCCGAACAGCTCGTGGCAGAACTTCTCCTCCTCCACGGTCTCCGAGCCGTGGGTGTGCATGCGCACGCCGAGGCGGCGGGCGAGCTCGGCGCCCTGCTTGAGGAGCTCGGTGGAGATGGAGAAGGGCGAGCAGGGGGCGACGGCGACCTGGGTCATCGCGTCGAAGGAGGCGTCGTGGTACTGCTTGACGGTCGCCTCGGTCCCGGCCAGCGCGCCTTCGAGGGTCTCGACGGCGAAGTCCGGCGGCAGTCCGCCGTCCTTCTCGCTGCGGTCCATGGAGCCACGGGCGAGGGTGAAGCGGACGCCCATGTCGCGGGCGGCACCGATGATGGCGCCGGAGAGGTCACCGGAGTTCTGCGGGTAGACGTAGTGGTGGTCCATGGCGGTCGTCACGCCGCCGCGGGCCATCATCGCCAGCGAGCCCTGCGCGGCGGAGCGCACCATCTGCTCGTCGATGCGCGCCCACGTCGGGTAGAGGGCGACGAGCCAGTTGAAGAGGTTGTGGTCCGTGGCCAGGCCCCGGGTGATCCACTGGTAGAAGTGGTGGTGCGTGTTGATCAGTCCGGGGGTCACGAGATGCCCGGTGGCGTCGACACGGCGTACGACGTTCTCCAGGCCGTCCGGGGCCTTGCCCGCGCCGAGCGACTCGATGCGGTTGCCGGCGATGACGACGTGTCCGGTCGCGTACTCGGTGTCGTGTGCGTCGACGGTCGCGATCGAACAGTTCTCGATGACGATGCGCTGGGCTGCTGCCATGATTCGCCCCTTTTTTCGCTGGTGTTGTGCTGGTGGGAGGGCACGGCAGGACCCTGGGAGTTTTGAGTGCCGTGACCGGGGAGGCGGGTTCCCCGGTCACGGGTGCCGCAAGGGGAGGTGGATCAGAGGTTGGTGAGGTCGGTGGGGATCTTCGCCTCGCAGCCGTCCCGCAGGATGGTGGCCTCGATCAGGCCGTAGGGCCGGTCGGCGGCGAAGTACACCTCGTTGTCGTTCTTCAGCCCGAACGGCTCCAGGTCCACGAGGAAGTGGTGCTTGTTCGGGAGGGAGAAGCGGACCTCGTCGATCTCGCTGCGGTTGTTGATGATCCGCGAACCCATCTGGTACAGGGTCTGCTGGAGCGAGAGCGAGTACGTCTCGGCGAAGGCCTGGAGCATGTGCTTCTTGGTCTGCTCGTAGGACTTCTCCCAGTTGGGCATCCGCTGCTCGTCGTCGGTCCAGTTGAACCGCCAGCGGCCGGAGACCTGGGTGGCCAGGATGCGGTCGTACGCCTCCTGGAGCGTCGTGTACTTGTCCTTGACGTAGCCCCAGAATTCGGAGTTGGTCGAGTTCATCACCACGAGGTCCTTCAGACCCGAGACGACCTCCCACTTCTCACCGTCGTAGGTGATCTGCGTGAGCCGTGTCTCCTGGCCCTGGCGGACGAAGGAGTGCTTGACCTCGTCCGCGCCGATGAACTGCGAGTTGGCGTCGGAGGCGTCGATCCGCTCCCAGGCGTACTCCTCGATACGGATCCGGGCGCGGTGGATCGGCTCCTGCGAGGTGACGAAGTGACGGGCGAGGTGGATGCCGAACTGCTCGGCGGACTCGATGCCGTACTCCTTGGCGAACGCGTACACCGTGTTCTTGGTGGTGTCGGTCGGCAGGACGTTGGCGTTCGAGCCGGAGTAGTGGACCTCCTCCATGTCGCCGGAGAGCGCCACGGATACGTTCAGGTCCTTGATGTGATGGGTGGCGCCGTCCCGCGTGATCTTTACGACTCGGTTCTCGGCCTTGCCGTACTGGTTCTGTCCCAGGATGACAGGGCGGGCAGGGCGGGAATTGAGTGTCATTTAGCTAGCTCCCTCGGTATACGGAGTAGCCGAACGGGTTGAGCAGCAGCGGCACGTGGTAGTGCTCCCCGGGCTGTACGGCGAAGGTGATCGCCACCTCGGGGAAGAACACGGCACCGCTGTCCCGATTCGCGGGGGCGTCCTGCTGCGCATCGGCTTGCTTCTTCTCGAAGTACGCCTCGACCGCGAAGTCGAGCCGTACATGGGTGGTCCCCTCCGGCAGCGCCGGGAGGTCCTTGCACCGCCCGTCCGCGTCGGTCGCGGAGCCGCCGAGGGCCTGCCAGTCCGCCGCCCGCCCCGAGCGGGCCGAGAGATGGACGGCGACGGCCTCGGCGGGGCGGCCGATGCTGGTGTCCAGGATGTGCGTGGACACGGAGGCGGTGGTGCTGGTGCTCATGGTCAGGCGTCCTCTTCAGTCTTCTTCGACGAGGCGGGCGAGCCGGATACGGTTGATCTTGCCCAGCTCGGTGCGGACGATCTCCCGCTCCTGCTCCGGCGAGTTGCCGATCCGTTCCTTGACCGCGTCGCGCATCTGCTCGCCGGTCCGGCCGGTTGCGCAGATCAGGAAGACATGGCCGAACTTGTCCTGGTAGGCCAGGTTGAGTTCGAGCATCTCCGTCTTGAGTTCCTCGGAGGCGCCGGCCATGCCGCGCTGTTCCCGGGCCGAGGTCGGGTCGCCCGGCTTGGGGCGGCCGATCGGCGGGTGCCCGGCCATCGCCTCCGCGAGGTCCGGGGCGGTCAGCTCGGCCATGGCGGCGTCGCTTGCGGCGTACACCTCGTCTGCCGTGGCGTAGGGGCGGGCGGCGAGCAGCCGCTTCACCCATGCCGTGGAGGCGCACGCCTCGTGGAGAGCGGCAGCCGCCGCGTGCTCCTCCAGGGCGTTGAACCGGGCCAGGCCCGGGGGCGTGGATTTCGACGTCACGGGAGCCTCCGTGGCCGCGAAGGGCCTTCGTGCTGAACGGGCGTGCCGATAGCTAACGCCCTGCGAAACGACACGTCAACACTTTGTTGAAAATTCGCGGTGACGAAACCCGGGGAGCCCCACTCAGGGGTTCTTGTCCCGGTTGAGGTAGTTGTAGACCGTGAAGCGGCTCACCCCGAGCGCGCTCGCCACAGTCTCCACTCCGTGCCGTACGGAAAAGGCGCCGCGCGCCTCGAGTATCCGTACGACCTCCTGTTTGGCCTTGCGGTCCAGATCGGCGAGCGGCTTGCCCTTGCGGCGTTCCATCGCGGCCAGGATGTGATCGAGGGAGTCGGCCAGCTGGGGCAGTCGTACGGCGACGACGTCGGCGCCCTCCCAGGAGAGCACCACATCCTCGGGACCGGCCTCGTCGGGCGGGAGGATCTCGCCACCCATGGCGTCGACCAGCGGCTTCACGGCCGCGATGAAGGGCTCGTCCCCGGTGCCGGTCACTCGTCGCCCTCCCCGACCACGCTGAGCTGGAGCGAGATCCGGGTGGCACCGGCCTCCAGGGTCCGGCGCAGCAGGGCGTCCACGGCGGTGAGCACGGCGTCGGCGCCACCCTCCGCCGTGTTGCCGAAGGGGCCGACGTCCACCGCGTCGAGCTCGGCCACCTCGACCACCTCGCGGGCCACCAGCGCGTGCGCGGGTGCCTCGTCGAGGTCGAAGGGCTCGGTCGTGAACTCCACTCTCAATCGCACGCGCTCAACCTAACGCGCACCGCGGCCATCCGCCGAGCCCTCTTGACAAGCTCGGACACACGACGGCAATCTTCCAGTACGCAGAAACTAACTTCCGTCATACGGAATCTCGACAACGGAAGGGAGCGCCGACCCCCATGGGATTCGCAGAGCAGCGCTTCAACGTCAACCTGTCGATCCTCTTCACGGAACTCCCGCTCCTGGAGCGCCCGGCGGCAGCCGCCGCGGCCGGCTTCACCGCGGTCGAGCTGTGGTGGCCCTGGATCGACTCCCCCACCCCCGAGCAGTCCGAGCTCGACGCCCTGAAGAAGGCGATCGAGGACGCGGGCGTCCAGCTCACCGGGCTGAACTTCTACGCCGGACAGCTCCCGGGTCCGGACCGCGGCGCCCTGTCGGTGCCGGGTGAGGAGTCGGAGCGGTTCCGCGCCAACATCGACGTGGCGGCGGACTTCGCGGCCGGCCTGGGCTGCAAGGCGCTCAACGCGCTGTACGGCAACCGCGTCGAGGGCGTGGACCCGGCCGAGCAGGACGCGCTCGCGCTGGAGAACCTGGTCCTCGCCGCGCGGGCGGCCGACCGGATCGGCGCGATCCTGCTGATCGAGGCCCTCAACCAGCCGGAGTCACCGCTGTACCCGCTGGTGTCGGCACCGGCCGCCGTGGGCGTCGTCGACAAGGTCAACGAGGCGACGGGGCTGGACAACGCCCGCTTCCTCATGGACCTGTACCACCTGTCCATGAACGGCGAGGACCTGCCGGCCGTGATCGAGCGGTACACGGCGAAGACCGGCCACGTCCAGATCGCCGACAACCCGGGCCGCGGCGCGCCGGGGTCGGGCTCCCTCCCCCTGGAGGACCTCCTCGACCGGCTCCGCAAGGCGGGCTACGACGGCCATGTCGGCCTCGAGTACAAGCCGGGCGACAAGCCCAGCGCCGAGAGCTTCGACTGGCTGCCCCGCGAAGCGCGCGCCGCCCGCTGAACACACCCCCGCATTTTGAGAGGCACCCGCAACATGAGCACACTCGCAGACTCCTCCCGCCCGGCGATCGCCTGGATCGGCCTCGGCATCATGGGTTCCCCCATGTCCGAGAACCTGATCAAGGCGGGTTACCAGGTCACCGGCTTCACCCTGGAGCAGGACAAGCTGGACCGGCTGGCCGCCGCCGGCGGCAAGGCCGCCGCTTCGATCGCCGAGGCCGTCAAGGACGCCGACGTCGTGATCACGATGGTCCCGGCCTCCCCGCAGGTCGAGGCCATCTCCTACGGCCCCGACGGCATCCTGGAGAACGCCAGGTCCGGCGCGCTGCTGATCGACATGTCCTCGATCACCCCGCAGACCTCCATCGACCTGGCGAAGGCCGCGGCGGACAAGGGCATCCGCGTGCTGGACGCCCCGGTGTCCGGTGGTGAGGCCGGCGCCATCGAGGCGGTACTGTCGATCATGGTCGGTGGCGAGCAGTCCGACTTCGACACCGCGAAGCCCATCCTCGAAGCCCTCGGCAAGACCATCGTGCTGTGCGGCCCGCACGGCTCGGGTCAGACCGTGAAGGCGGCCAACCAGCTGATCGTCGCCGTGAACATCCAGGCGTGCGCCGAGGCCGTGGTCTTCCTGGAGAAGTCGGGCGTGGACCTGACGGCCGCGCTGGACGTCCTGGGCGGCGGCCTGGCGGGCTCCACCGTGCTCGCGCGGAAGAAGGACAACTTCCTGAACCGGGACTTCAAGCCCGGCTTCCGGATCGACCTGCACCACAAGGACATGGGCATCGTCACCGACGCCGCCCGCAACGTCGGCGCCGCCCTGCCGGTCGGCGCCGTGGTCGCCCAGCTGGTCGCCTCCCTGCGTGCGCAGGGCGACGGCGGCCTGGACCACTCGGCCCTGCTGCGGGCCGTGGAGCGCCTCTCGGGCGCCCAGGTCTGACCCACCCCGAGACTTCCGGGCGGCGCCCTCGCTGACACCTGTCCTGTCGCGCCCAGGCGGGGGCGCCGCCCGGAATCGACTTCAACAAACTGTTGACGCTCAGATTCTCGCACTTCTAGGCTCCATCAAGCGGAAAGTATTTTCCGCTGCCACCCGCACGGAAGTGCTACCGCACGGAAGGTCCACGATGTCGAAGCGTGTGCTCACGACCGAGGCCGGCGCCCCGGTCGCCGACAACCAGAACTCCGCCTCCGCCGGCGTCGGCGGCCCGCTCCTGCTCCAGGACCAGCACCTCCTGGAGAAGCTGGCCCGCTTCAACCGTGAGCGCATCCCGGAGCGCGTGGTACACGCCCGGGGCTCCGGCGCGTACGGCCACTTCGAGGTGACCGACGACGTCACCGGCTTCACGCACGCCGACTTCCTGAGCGAGATCGGCAAGCGGACCGAGGTGTTCCTGCGCTTCTCGACCGTGGCCGACAGCCTCGGCGGGGCGGACGCGGTGCGCGACCCGCGCGGTTTCGCCGTCAAGTTCTATACGGCCGAGGGCAATTACGACCTGGTCGGGAACAACACCCCGGTGTTCTTCATCAAGGACCCCATCAAGTTCCCCGACTTCATCCACTCGCAGAAGCGCGACCCGTTCACCGGCCGCCAGGAGCCGGACAACGTCTGGGACTTCTGGGCGCACGCCCCCGAGGCCACGCACCAGGTGACCTGGCTGATGGGCGACCGGGGCATCCCGGCGTCGTACCGCCACATGAACGGCTACGGCTCGCACACCTACCAGTGGACGAACGCCGACGGCGAGGCCTTCTTCGTCAAGTACCACTTCAAGACCAACCAGGGCATCCGCTGCCTGAGCAGCGAGCAGGGCGCCGAGCTCGCGGGCAAGGACGCCAACTCCCACCAGACGGACCTGCTCCAGGCCATCGAGCGGGGCGTGCACCCGTCCTGGACGCTGTACGTCCAGCTGATGCCGGCGGCCGAGGCGGCCGACTACCGCTTCAACCCGTTCGACCTCACCAAGGTCTGGCCGCACAAGGACTACCCGCTGCAGCGTGTGGGCCGGCTGGTCCTGGACCGCAACCCGGACAACGTCTTCGCCGAGGTCGAGCAGGCCGCGTTCTCCCCGAACAACTTCGTGCCGGGCATCGGCCCCTCCCCCGACAAGATGCTCCAGGGCCGCCTCTTCGCTTACGCGGACGCCCACCGCTACCGTCTGGGCGTCAACCACACCCAGCTCGCGGTCAACGCCCCGAGGGCGACCACCGCGCAGAACTACGGCCGGGACGGCCTGATGGCCACCAACTCCCAGGGCCGCGGGGCGAAGAACTACGAGCCGAACTCCTACGACGGCCCGGCCGAGACCGGCCGCCCCCTGTCGGCACCGCTGGCGGTGAACGGCCACACGGGCACCCACGTGGCCCCGCTGCACACCAAGGACGACGACTTCTTCCAGGCCGGTGAGCTGTACCGGCTGATGTCTGCCGAGGAGAAGTCCCGACTGGTCGCGAACATCGCCGGGGGCCTGTCCCAGGTCTCCCGCGACGACGTGATCGAGAAGAACCTGGCCCACTTCCACGCCGCCGACCCGGAGTACGGCAAGCGCGTGGAGGAGGCGGTCCGCGCCCTGCGCGAGGACTGAACCCCGAGGCTGCGTCCGTCTCCTGACGGGAGGTCATGAGCCGGACGCATCGCCCGCGCCCTTCGCCGGGCCGACCCGGATGAGGGGTGGTCGCCCGGCACGGGCGCGGGCAACGTGAGGACCGCGGCGGTGTGCGAGCCAGTGCGGTGGTGAAGGTCCGGCCTTCTTCTTCGACCTGAGGGAAGAAGACCCGGTTCCGTCGCATCCGCCGCGGTCCCGAGCTACTGGGCATCGTCGGATGCCACCCAGACCCCGTCCGGCGGCGCGAACGTCCTGTCGCGCCCAGCCTCGCACCGTCGGACGGCCACAACCGAATACCTCACCGGCTGAAGAGCGCCGGGTACGGACGGTCCCGTACCCGGCGCTCTTCGGCGTTCCCGCCATGGAGGACGTGGGTCACGTGGAGCAGTGGGGCACGTGGAGCACCACGAGCAGTCGACGCCCGCCTACGCCGTAGGGCGTACATGGGCTACGCAACCCTCAGATCAACCTCTGAACCGGCGCGGTGAGGCTTCAACCGCCCCCCGCCGCGGGCACATTCTCCTCACACGGGGCCCGCCGGCACGGGGGCGGCGGGCCCCGCCACGGGGGAGCACACCGCGGGGAGACATCACGGGGAACGCGGGGTCTCACGGGGGAACACGAAAGAGGGGCAGTCCAACCTTTCGGCTGGACCGCCCCTCGGCGTACGGGACGCGTCAGACCTTCAGCGTCCTGATCGACGTCGGCGCGTGACCCGGCTCCGTCGCGATCTCCTCGAACTCCACGACGTTGCTGATGTCGTTCGTGGTGGACATGGAGATGTTGGTGACGCGCTCCAGGATCGCCTCGACGACGACCGGGACCTGGTGCTCCGCGGCGAGCTTCTTGGCCTGCTCCAGGGCCGCGCCCAGCTCGCTGGGGTCGGTCACCCGGATCGCCTTGCAGCCGAGGCCCTCGGCGACCTTGACGTGGTCGACGCCGTAGACGCCCAGCTCGGGCGAGTTGATGTTCTCGAACTCCAGCTTCACCTGGAAGTCGATGTCGAACGCCCGCTGCGCCTGGCGGATCAGGCCCAGGTAGGAGTTGTTGACCAGGACATGGACGTACGGGATCTTGTGCTGCGCCCCGACCGCCAGCTCCTCGATCATGAACTGGAAGTCGTAGTCGCCGGACAGGGCGACGACCTGAGCCTCCGGGTCCGCCTTGGCGACACCCAGTGCGGCCGGGATCGTCCAGCCCAGCGGGCCCGCCTGACCGCAGTTGATCCAGTGCCGCGGCTTGAAGACGTGCAGCATCTGGGCGCCCGCGATCTGCGAGAGGCCGATGGTGGAGACGTACCGGGTCTCCGGGCCGAAGGCCTTGTTCATCTCCTCGTAGACGCGCTGCGGCTTGATCGGGATGTCGTCGAAGTGCGTACGGCGCTGGAGGCTCGCCTTCTTCTCCTGCGCGGACGCGGCCCAGTCGGAGCGGTCCGGCAGCTTGCCGGCGGCCTTCAGCTCCTTGGCCACCTCGACGAACAGCTCCAGCGCGGCCTTCGCGTCCGAGGCGATGCCGTAGTCCGGGGCGAAGATCTTGCCGATCTGGGTGGGTTCGACGTCGACGTGGACGAACTTGCGCCCGGCCGTGTAGACGTCGAGCTTGCCGGTGTGGCGGTTGGCCCAGCGGTTGCCGATGCCGAGGACGAAGTCGGACTCCAGGAAGGTCGCGTTGCCGTAGCGGTGCGAGGTCTGCAGGCCCACCATGCCGGCGTTCAGCTCGTGGTCGTCGGGGAGCAGGCCCCAGCCCATCAAGGTCGGGACGACCGGCGTGCCGGTCAACTCCGCGAACTCGACGAGGAGTTCGGCGGCGTCGGCGTTGATGACACCGCCACCCGCGACGATCAGGGGGCGCTCGGACGCGTTCAGCATCCCGATCGCCTTCTCGATCTGGGCGCGGGTCGCGGCGGGCTTGTAGACCGGGAGCGGCTCGTAGGTCTCCGGGTCGAACTCGATCTCCGTCATCTGCACGTCGATCGGCAGGTCGATGAGGACCGGACCGGGGCGGCCGGAGCGCATCAGGTGGAACGCCTGCTGGAAGACCCCGGGGACCTGTGCGGCCTCCAGGACGGTCACCGCCATCTTCGTGACCGGCTTGGCGATCGAGGCGATGTCGACGGCCTGGAAGTCCTCTTTGTGGATCACGGCGGTCGGCGCCTGGCCGGTGATGCACAGGATCGGGATCGAGTCACCGATCGCGGAGTACAGGCCGGTGATCATGTCGGTGCCGGCGGGGCCGGAGGTGCCGATGCAGACGCCGATGTTGCCGGGGTGCGTGCGGGTGTAGCCCTCCGCCATGTGCGAGGCGCCCTCCACATGGCGGGCGAGGGTGTGGTTGATGCCGCCGGAGGCCTTGAGCGCCGCGTAGAAGGGGTTGATCGCCGCGCCCGGCACGCCGAACGCGTTGCTGACGCCCTCGCGCTTGAGGATCTCGACTGCCGCTCGGGCAGCGGTCATACGAGCCATTAGTACTCCTGCTTCGGCTGTCGGATTCGCACTCCCGTCGCGCCCCGCGGTGAGCTTCTTCCGTATTGCGGAAAATTACTTCTGCTATCTGGAAGTAATGTAGGAGGGTGCGCGAATGCCGTCAAGAGAGGGACAAGCCAGGGCCTCTTGGAGGACGATGAGGGCCATGCCCGAGAGCGTGTCCGTGCGCTGCCCGGCCTGCCGACGCGAGCACATCTATACGGCCCCCGCCTATCCCTGCGCGTGCGGGGCGCCCGTCGCGCCGTCACTCGATCCGAACGGGACTCCGACGGCCGTCACCCATCGCGCCTGGGACGACGAGTGGATCGGCGTGCGCTGCACCGCGTGCGACCGTGAGGGCGAGTGGCCCCGCCCGGAGTTGGGCTGTGCCTGCGGGGCGGTCCTGCGCGTGCCGTTGGCGCAGACGGCCGCGGGCGGGGCGGCACCGCGCAAGGCGCCCGCGGCACGCCGCGCCTTCCAGCCGATCACGATCCGTACCGCGCGTGACGCGGTCACAGCGGCCGCGGTCTATCTGCGCTGGCTCGGCTACCGGGACATCCGCCGTGCCGATCAGCGCCCCACGTCCGGCGTCGGTATCGCCGCCCATGGACTGCTCGCCCACGTCGACCCGACGGTCAGGCCGGCCTCGCTGCGGGACGTGGAATGTCTGTGGCTGACGGCCATGACGGAGTCGGCGGACTGTGTCTACTTCTCCCTCTCCGGTTACGCACCCGACGCCCGTGCCCGTGCGGACACGCTGGGCGTCCCCTTGTTCGTTCTCGACCTGACGGGTACGCCGCAGCCGGTGAACGGGCTCGCCGACGAGTTGGATGCGACGGGCGCGCGGTGAGGTTTCTCGCCCCGCCGCCCCTACCCGTCCCATCCCAGGGGCTGCCGTCCCCTACCCATGAGGCGGTACTCGGCCTCGACCGGTGGCCCAGAATCACCCCCTGACCCGCTCACCGCGGTACCGCGCCGCGAGCCGCGCGAGCGCCACCGCGCCCAGGAGCAGCCCGAAGTCCCGCAGCACGATGTCGTAGTAGTCCGGGATGGTCAGCAGGTTGACGATGATGCCCGCCAGCCAGCCGGCCACCAGCCACCCTCCGAAGCGCGGCGCGAGGGCAACGACGACACCGGCCAGGATCTCGATCACTCCCACCGCGTACATGGCCGCCTGGGCGCTGCCCGGAGCGATGTCGTCGATCCAGGGCGCGAGGTAGCCGGGCCAGTCCACGAGCAGGTTGGCGAACTTGTCCAGGCCGAACAGGATCGGCGCCACCGTGAAGCCGATGCGCAGGACCAGGAAGGCCTGGTAGCCGGGGTCGGCGAGCGCGGCACGCCGAGGCTCGGCGGACGTGGCGCCGGTGATTGCGGAGGTCATGACTACTCCTTCTATAGATGACTCTCATTAGCTATAGAAGCGCGCACCTTCTCTTTAGTCAATGGCTGTGGGTTTTACACTGGTGTTCGTGGATGCCGCGAAAGACGTACACGACGCCTCAGATGCTCACGCCGCCGACGTCTCGGCCGTCGCCGCGCTCGACGAGCCGACGCGCAGGAGGCTGTACGAGCACGTGGTGCGCCGGCCGGGCCCGGTCAGCCGGGACGAGGCGGCCGAGGCGCTCGGGCTGGCGCGGCAGACCGCGGCGTTCCACCTGGACCGGCTCGCCGCGGAGTCCCTGCTCGACGTGGTCTACGAGCGGCGCAGCGGACGTACCGGACCGGGCGCGGGCAGGCCGGCCAAGCTCTATCGCCGCTCCACGCGACAGGTCGCCGTGAGCCTGCCGGACCGGCGTTACGAACTCGCCGGACGGCTCCTCGCCCAGGCGGTGGAGGAGTCCGACGCGACGGGTGAGCCGGTGCGGGAGGTGCTGCACCGCAAGGCCGAGGAGCTCGGCTCACAGCTGGGCGGGACGGGCGACGCGGCTCTCATCGACCTGCTGGAACACCACGGGTTCGAACCGCGGCGCGAGGACGGCGTGATCGTCCTGGCCAACTGTCCCTTCCACGTGCTGGCCCGTGAGCACACCCAGACGGTGTGCGGGATGAACCTCCATCTGCTGCGCGGCGTGCTGCACGGGCTGGGCGAGGCCGGCTTCGAAGCCTGCCTCGCCCCTCAGGACGGGCGGTGCTGCGTCCTGCTGCGGCCGACCGGCTGACTACCGGGAGTACTTCTCCCGCAGCTCCACCTTCCGTACCTTCCCGGACACCGTCATCGGGAAGGCGTCGAGGACCTGCAACCGGCTCGGGATCTTGTAGTGCGCCAACTGCCCGTCGCAGAAGCCCTGCAGTTCCTCCAGCGTCAGCGGGTCACCCGGATCGCGCGGGATGACGCACGCCAGCACCTCCTCGCCGTACCGCTCGTGGGGCACCCCGACGACCTGGACGTCCGCGATCTTGGGATGGGCGTACAGGAACTCCTCGATCTCGCGCGGGTAGATGTTCTCGCCACCCCGGATGATCATGTCCTTGATGCGGCCGACGATCTCGACGTAGCCGTCCTCTCGCATCGTCGCGAGGTCGCCGGTGTGCATCCAGCGGCCGGCGTCGATGGCCTCGGCGGTCTTCTCAGGCTCGTTCCAGTAGCCGAGCATCACGCTGTAGCCGCGGGTGCACAGCTCGCCCGCCGTGCCGCGCGGCCGGGTCACCCCGGTCGCCGGGTCGACGATCTTCACCTCGATGTGCGGCAGCACCCGGCCTACGGTGCCGGTGCGGTGCTCCAGGTCGTCGTCCCTCCTGGTCTGGAGCGAGACGGGCGAGGTCTCGGTCATGCCGTAGCAGATGGAGACCTCCGCCATGTGCATCTCCGCGACGACCCGCTTCATCACCTCGACCGGGCAGGGCGAGCCCGCCATGATGCCGGTGCGCAGCGAGGAGAGTTCGTAGGCCGCGAAGTCGGGGAGGTTCAGCTCCGCGATGAACATGGTCGGCACACCGTAGAGCGAGGTGCACCGCTCCTGCTGGACGGCCGCCAGTGTGGCCTTGGGGTCGAAGGACGGGGCGGGGACGACGATGCAGGCACCGTGGGAGGTGGCGGCCAGGTTTCCCATGACCATGCCGAAGCAGTGATAGAACGGGACCGGGACGCAGACCCGGTCCTGCTCGTCGTAGGCGATCAACTCCCCCACGAAGTAGCCGTTGTTGAGGATGTTGTGGTGGGAGAGGGTGGCTCCCTTCGGGAAGCCGGTCGTGCCCGAGGTGTACTGGATGTTGATGGGGTCGTCGCAGGACAGCTCCGGGAACGCGACGGGCGTCCCACGGGCGATCAACGCCTCCCAGCTCGGGTCGCCGATGTACACCGTCTCCCGCAGCCGCGGGCACCTGCCGCGCACCTGCTCGACCATCGCCCGGTAGTCGCTCGTCCTGTGGCTGAGGGAGGCGAACAGCAGCGAGACGCCGGCCTGCTTCAGGACGTACTCCACCTCGTGGGTGCGGTAGGCCGGGTTGATGTTCACCATGATCGCGCCGATGCGGGCGGTGGCGTACTGGACCAGCACCCACTCGGGGCAGTTGACCGCCCAGATGCCCACTCGGTCGCCCTTGGCCACACCGCTCGCGAGCAGCGCGTACGCCAGCTCGTCGACGTCGGCGGCGAACCGGGCGTAGGTCCAGCGCCTGCCGGAGGGCACGTCGACCAGTGCCTCCCGGTCCGGCCACGCCGCGACCGCCCGGTCCAGGTTGGTCCCGATCGTGTCCCCCAGCAGGACCGTCTCGCTCGTCCCGTGCGTGTACGACGGTTCAGCGGTCACCGGAAGTCCTCCTCGCGGTACTCGGCGTCCGACCCGGCGGCCGTGGCCTCACGCAGCTCGATGCGGCGGATCTTGCCGGAGACGGTCTTGGGCAGCGGCGCGAACTCCAGCCTGCGGATGCGCTTGTACGGCGCGAGGACCTCGCGGGAGTGCTCGAAGAGCACCTTGGCCGTGTCGGGACCGGGCTCCCAGCCCTCCGCGAGCACGACATACGCTTTGGGCACCGCGAGCCGCAGCTCGTCCGGCGCGGGCACGACGGCCGCCTCGGCCACCGCCTCGTGCTCCAGCAGGGCACTCTCCAGCTCGAAGGGGGAGATCTTGTAGTCGGAAGCCTTGAAGACGTCGTCCGCTCGGCCCACGTAGGTGATGTAGCCGTCGGCGTCCCGGGAGCCGATGTCGCCGGTGCGGTAGTAGCCGCCGGCCATCGCCTCCGCCGTACGGTCGGGGTCGCCGTGATAGCCGGTCATCACGCCGACGGGCCGTTCGGACAGGTCGAGGGCGATCTCGCCCTCGTCGGCCCCGGGTGCGCCGGAGACCGGGTCGAGGAGTTCTACGCGGAAGCCGGGGCTGGGGCGGCCCATGGAGCCGGTCTTCAGGGGCTGGCCGGGGCTGTTGGAGACCTGCACGGCCGTCTCGGTCTGCCCGAAGCCGTCCCGGATGGTCACGCCCCAGGCCCGCCGGACCTGCTCGATGACCTCGGGGTTCAGGGGCTCGCCCGCCGCCACGACCTCGCGGGGGCGGGTGCGCAGGGCGCCCAGGTCGGCCTGGATGAGCATGCGCCACACGGTCGGCGGGGCACAGAAGGTGGTGACACCGGCGCGGTCCATCTCGGCCATCAGCCGGGCCGCGTCGAAGCGTGTGTAGTTGTGGATGAAGACGGTCGCCTCGGCGTTCCACGGCGCGAAGAGGTTGGACCAGGCGTGCTTGGCCCAGCCGGGCGAGGAGATGTTCAGGTGCACGTCGCCGGGCTTCAGTCCGATCCAGTACATCGTGGCCAGATGCCCGATCGGGTACGAGGTGTGGGTGTGCTCGACGAGTTTGGGGCGGGCGGTGGTGCCGGAGGTGAAGTAGAGCATCAGCGGGTCGTCGGCCCCGGTCGGCCCGTCCGGGGCGAACTCGGCCGAGGCGCCGTACGCCTCCTCGTAAGTCCGCCACCCTTCCCTCGCCCCGCCGACGACGATCCGTGTGTAGTCGCCGGGGACCTCGTCGAACTTTCCGGTGTCCTCGGAGCGCACCAGCACATGCCGGACACGTCCGCGCTCCACCCGGTCGCGCAGGTCGGCCGGGCCCAGCAGCGGCGTCGCGGGGATGACGACGGCGCGCAGCTTCATCGCGGCGAGCGCGGTCTCCCACAGTTCGGCCTGGTTGCCGAGCATGACGAGCACGCGGTCCTCGGCCCGCACGCCGCGCTCGCGCAGCCAGTTGGCGACGCGGGCGGAGCGCTCGGCCATCTCGGCGAAGGACAGCCGGACCTCGCTGCCGTCCTCCTCGACGATGTGCAGCGCGGGGCGGTCGTTCTTGTCGGCGATGACGTCGAACCAATCGAGTGCCCAGTTGAACCGCTCGGGCCGGGGCCAGACGAAACCCTCGTAGGCGGCGGCGTAGTCCTCACGGTGTTCGAGCAGGAAGTCCCGCGCGCTGCGGAACAGCTCCGTCCCCGTCTTCATCTGTCCTCCTGGTGACCGGACCTTGCCGGGCGGCTCTGTGTCATCGTCTAATCCGTGACGTGGGTCTCACTACCCCCGAACGGGGGTGTGTGCTCCCGGGAAGCCGCAGTGAAAGGGCGGGCAGGTGGCAGTGGACGCGGCCGTATCGGTGGACATGAGGCGCGCGCTGGTGCGCCTGCGCCGCACCACGGGCCTCCCGGTCGCCTTCGGCGGCCTGGTGGAGCCCGGGCGCAGACAGCTGCGCATCAGCGAACTGCACGGCACGGCGACCGAGTCCCTGCGCACCCTCGCGGTGACCACCGGCAACGGCCTGGGCGGCAAGGCGGTCGCCCTCGCCCGTCCGTGCGCGGTCACGGACTACTCCAGCTCACGGCAGATCACCCATGAGTACGACGCCGCGGTCGCCGCCGAGGGGCTGTGCTCGGTGCTCGCGGTCCCGGTCGTCGTACGGCGCCGGGTGCGCGGCGTCCTGTACGGCGCCCTGCGCACGGCCCAGCCGCTGGGCGACCGCACGCTGACGGCGGCCGTGGCGGCGGCGCGGGACGTGGAGCAGGCGCTGGTGGTGCGGGACGAGGTGCGGGGGCTGCTGGACGCGGCGCTGCCGGAGCCGGCGCCGGTCGCGCAGGGCGCCGGCCGGGAACAGGTCCGCGAGGCGCATGCCGCCCTGCGGGCGCTGGCTCCTCGCATCGCCGACACCGCGCTGCGCTCGGAGCTCCTAGCGGCCTGCGCCCTGCTGACGTCGGAACACCCCGGGGCCGCGGTGACACTGGCCCCGCGCGAGCTGGACGTCCTCGCCTGCGTGGCCGCCGGTTCGACGAACGCCGCCGCGGCGGAGCGGTTGGGGCTGCGGGCCGAGACGGTCAAGGGCTATCTGCGGTCGGCGATGCGCAAGCTGGGCACGCACACCCGCGGGGAGGCGGTGGTGGCGGCGCGCCGGGCCGGACTGCTGCCCTAGGGGGTGTCCGACACCCCCTGGGGCCGGATGGGAGGGCCGGACTCCGGGGCCGCGGCGGGCGGGCCGGCGGCCGGTGGTCCAGCCCACCTGGACGACCATCCATGCATTCACCCGGACTCTGAATTCATCCATGCTCCGCGGCTGTTATTTGCCTCACCACGTCGTCGGTCCGAATTTCAAAGATCTGTTGCCTAATATTGGCCCGAACACGACACACGGAGGGGAGCGGTGACCGTGCGACGGGACTTCAAGGAGCCTGCCAGATGCCGCCCCGACCAGGTCATCGGCAGGGAGGAGCTGTTCAGCGCGGCGCGAGAGCAGCTCGGGCGGGGCGGCAGCGTGCTGCTTCACGGACCTGCCGGAATTGGGAAGTCGACGGTTCTGCGAGCATTGGCCACCGAATACGGCCGGGCGGCCCGCACCGTGTTGCGCTGCTCCCCCACGGAGTCCGAATCCCACCTCCCCTTCCTCGCCCTGGCCGACCTCCTCGGCCTGGTCCTGGACGAGGTGTCCGACCGGCTCCCCGCCGCCCAGCGCACCGCCCTGGAGGCGGC
Source organism: Streptomyces sp. M41 (assembly GCF_043673425.1). Classification (NCBI taxonomy): domain Bacteria; kingdom Bacillati; phylum Actinomycetota; class Actinomycetes; order Kitasatosporales; family Streptomycetaceae; genus Streptomyces; species Streptomyces sp. M41. The sequence goes on from NZ_JBIMKE010000029.1 coordinate 23,662, forward strand.
ACTCACCGGCCGCGGCGAATCCACCCTGCAACGCGACGGCCTGGCGCTGCGCCTGGCCGTGCTGTCGGCCCTGCGCGCCCTCGCCGAGACCGGGCCCGTCCTCATCGTCGCCGACGACCTCCAGTGGCTCGATCCCGCCAGCGCCGAACTCCTCGGCTTCGCCGCCCGCCGCCTGGGCGACACCCCCGTGCGGATGCTGTGCGCGGTGCGGACCGAGGACCAGGAGTACGACCGTCATCTGCGCGCGGCACCGCCGGACACCCTCGCCGTACGGCTGGGCCCCCTGACCCGCGCCCAGATGTCCGCCCTGCTCGACAACCGCGGTTTCACGGGCCTGCCCCGCTCCACGGTCCGGGACATCCACCGCACCAGCGGCGGCAACGCCCTGTTCGCCCTCGAACTGAGCCGTGCCCTCGCCGAGAACCCCACCCCGCCCCGGGCCGGCGAACCCCTGCCGGTGCCCACCTCGCTGCGGGCCCTGGTGCTCAACCGCCTGGAGATGCTCTCCGAGGAGGCCCGCCGCACCCTGCTGGTCGCCAGCGCCGGCGCCCGCCCCACACTGGCCCTGCTGCACGCCGCCGGCCGTGCCGACGCCGAGGCCGAGACCGCCCAGGCCGCCGAACTCGGGCTGCTGGCGACCGAGCCCGAGGAACCCGCCGTACGGTTCGCGCACCCGATGGTCTCCGCCGCGCTCTACGCGGAGGCGCCCGCGCAGGAGCGCCGGGCCGCGCACGCCGCGCTGTCCACGGCGGCCTCCGACCCGATCGAGCGGGCGCGGCATCTGGCGCTCGCGACCTCCGGCACCGACCCCGAGGTCGCGGCGCGGCTGGCCGAGGCCGCCGCCCTGGCCCGGGACCGCGGGGCACCCTCGGTGGCCGCCCAGCTGTCCCTGCTCGCCGCCCGGCACACCCCGCCGGACGGCAGGCCGAGCCCGGAGGTGCTGCGGCTGGACGCCGCCGAGGACGCGATCACCGCCGGGGAGCTGGACCTCGCCCGGGACATCGCGCGTGAGGTGCTCAACCGGGCGACGGTGCCCGCGGACCGGGTGCGGGCCTGGATCATCGTGATCGACACGGCGGGCCACGCCATGACGGAGGTCGACGCGATCTTCCCGCAGGCCCTCGCCGACGCGGGCGACGATCCGAGGCTGCTCGCCCTGGTCCACTACCAACTGACCTGGCGGGCCGTGCTCGTGAAGGGCGACTTCGACGAGGCGCGGGAGGAGGCCGCGTACGCCGCGGCGCTGGCCGCGCGCGCCGACGACCGGTACACCGAGCTCATGGCGCTGGCCTTCCAGGCGCAGATCGAGACCCTCATGGGCCACCCGGACGCCCCGGCGACCATCCGGCGGGCGCTCGAGGAACCCCAGGACGCGAGGGTGGCCTGCCATCACAACGGCGCCGGCTACTCCCGTTTCCGCTGGCTGATCATGAGCGACCAGCTGCCCGAGGCCCGCGCCGCGGTGACCGCGCTGCTGCGTGAGGTGCGCCGGCACGGGTGGGTGGAGAGCGAGGTCCACTTCCTGCGCGGGGTCGCCGAGACCGAACTGCACTCCGGGCACTGTGGACGCGCCCTCGACCTGGCCCGCGAAAGCCTGCGGCTGGCCCGTGACACCGGGATCGGCGAGGTGGCCTCCGCCGTGCTCACCTCGCTCGCGGAGGCCGCGGGCGGCGAGCTGGACCGGGCGCTGGCCCTGGCCCGGGAAGCGGTGGAGCACGCCGAGCGGGACGGCGACCAGATGTACACCTCGCGGGCCCTGGCCGCGCTCGGCCATGCCCAGCTGGTGGCCGGGGACGCGGCGGCGGCGGTCCGTTCGCTGCGCCGGGTACGGGAGATCGAGCAGAGCCTCGGCATCACCGACCCGGCCCGCGGCCGTTGGCACGGCGACCTCGCCGAGGCCCTGGTGCGCAGCGGTGAGCTCGCGGAGGCGCAGGACGTCATCGCCGTCACCCGCGAGCAGGCGCTGCGGCTGGACCGGGAGTGCGTGCTCGCGGTCCTGGACCGGGCCGAGGCGCTGGTCCGCGCGGCACGGGGTGAACAGGACGCCGCCCTCGCCCAGGTGACGTCGGCACAGGACCGGCTCGCCGCCCTGGGCTACGGCCTGGAGGAGGCCCGGGCCGCGTTCGCGCTGGCCCAGTTGCGTACGGGTGCCGCGGGGCAGGCGGCGCACGACGAGGCGGCCCGGCTGTTCCGCCGGTGCCGGGCGCTGCCGTGGCTGCGGCAGGTCGAGTCGGCCGCGCAGACGCGCCGCGCGCGGGCGGTCCCCACCCCCGCCTCCGCGCCGGACGGCCTCGACGGGCTGGACGGGCTCGCCTCGATGGAGCGTCAGGTGGCCGCGCTCGTCATGGAGGGCGCGACCAACCGGGAGATCGCCACCCGGCTGTTCATCAGCGTCAAGACGGTCGAGGCGACGCTCACTCGCGTCTACCGCAAACTCGGGATCCGGTCGAGGGTCGACATCGTCAGACTGGCGGCGGCGCGCCGTACGCCGTGATGCGGGGGGCTCTTCGCGGCGCGGTCGGGGGCTGTTCGCGGTGCGGCGGGGGGGCTGTTCCCGTGCCGCGAGGGCTGACCCGAGGGGTGTCGGGCGGTGGCCAGGTCGTCGGCCGGCGGCGCGAGTTCACCCGTCCTGGTCGGTCGGTGGAGGTTTGACCTGACACGACCGAGGGTTTTCCCTGCCCAACTCCCTTAGGGGGTTCCCTCATTGGGAAGGCCAAGTTGCGCGACCTAACTTGGGGGACGTGCCGCTCGCCGGGCACACGGAGGCCGGTCCCGCGCCCCCGTGCACAACCCCCCACACCCGCGCGACCCCCACCGGCAATCCCCAATGAGGAGTCTCATGTTCGGGCTCACCCGTGCCAGACAGGCCGCTGCCGTCGCGGCGACCGCTGCTGCCGCCGCGGCGGCGCTGCTCAGCGCCCCCACCGCTGAGGCGTCCTCCACGCGCATCGTGGGCGGCACGACGACCACGACCACCGCGTACCCGTTCATGATGCAGATCACGGACGCCTCGCAGAGCCAGTTCTGCGGCGGAACCCTAGTCTCCGCGAACAAGGTCGTCACCGCCGCCCACTGCATGGTCGGCGAGACCACGAGCAGCGTCCGGGTCGTCGGCGGACGCACCTACCGCAACGGGACGAACGGCACGGTCAGCCGGGTCAGCGACATCTGGGTCCACCCGGACTACACGACCGCCACCGAGGGCGACGACGTCGCCGTGCTGACCCTGTCGACCTCGATGCCGTACAAGCCGGCCTCGTACGTCGACCCCTCGGACACCGGTGTGTACGCGACCGGTGCCACCGCCCGCATCATCGGCTGGGGCACGACCTCCTCCGGCGGCAGCTCCTCCAACCGGCTGCGCACGGCGACCGTGCCGGTGGTCGCCGACTCCAGTTGTGCGAGCTCCTACGGCTCGGACTTCGTCAAGTCCGACATGGTCTGCGCCGGACGCACGTCCGGTGGCGTCGACACCTGCCAGGGCGACAGCGGCGGTCCCCTGCTCATCGGGGGCGTCCTGGCAGGAATAACGTCCTGGGGCGAAGGCTGCGCCCAGGCCGGTTACCCGGGTGTCTACACCCGGCTGACCACCTTCTCGGACGAGGTGACCGCACAGGTCGAGTCGTAACCGGGAGCGGCACCCACAGGTCTCCCGAGCACATCTCGGGTGAAAGACCGGGGGGCGTTGCGGGCCTCCACGAGCGGCCCGCAACGCCCCCTATCCATGTCCCGGCCTTCCCCGGGCCCTCCCCTTGTCAGTGGGGGCTGTTTCAATGGGTGTCCGGATGTGGTGAGCAACGGCCGGGGGTGAGGGGCATGGTGACCGGGGACCGTCTGCTGGCCTTCGCGGCGATGTCGGTGCTGGTGATCGTGATTCCGGGCCCGAGCGTCCTGTTCGTCATCGGCCGTGCCCTGGCCCACGGCCGCCGCACGGCGGTGGCGACCGCGCTCGGCAATGTGGTCGGCTCGTATCTGCTGGTGGTCGCGGTCGCGGTGGGGGTCGGCTCACTGGTGGAGCGTTCCGTCGCCGTCTATCTGACGGTGAAGCTGGCCGGCGCCGCCTATCTCGTCCACCTCGGCATACAGGCGTTCCGGCATCGCAAGGAGCTGAAGGCGTCGGCGATCCGGGCGCAGTCCGCGGGACGGTCGCGCGGTGATCTGCGTACGGTCCTCGACGGCGCACTGGTCGGTGTCACCAACCCGAAGGGCGTGGTGTTCTTCGCTGCCGTGCTCCCCCAGTTCGTGGACCACTCGGCGGGCAGTGTGCCTCTTCAGATGCTGCTGTTGGGCCTGGTCCCGATCACCATCGGCCTCGTCACGGACACCCTGTGGGGTCTGACCGCGTCCACGGCCCGCTCCTGGTTCGCCCGCTCCGACCGCCGGCTGTCGCTGATAGGCGGAGCCGGCGGATGCACGATGATCGGGCTCGGGGTGACGGTCGCGGTGACGGGGCGGGCCGACTGACACCGGGCCCAGCGGTCCGACTGCCGGGCCTGCGGCCCGAAGACCGCGGCTGGGCGATGCCGGTCCCGCCTACGCGATGACGGTCCCGAAGCGGATGTCGTACGGCGTCTGCGGATGCACCACGCTCAGCATCCGCTCCGCCTCCTCAGTCACCTCGGTCCGCTGGGCCTTGGTGAGTTCGATGAACGGCTCGATGACCAGGGCGTCGCCGAGGATGCGCCAGACACCCGAGAGGAAGCCGTCGACGAGGAGCGGGCAGTAGAAGGTGTTCGCCTGCCAGGTGCGGCCCCGGTTCGCGGGCGGGATCACCCGGGTGCGGTCGGCGTGGGAGAGGAGGACGTTGTCGAACTCGGGGAGGAAGCGGGGCGGCGCCGGCGTGTCCGGGTCGGGGCGCGGGGCGTCGGGGAGGTCGAAGAGTTCGACGCCGTTCTCGTCGCGGAAGGTGAGGAGTTGGGGGCGGAGGCGTTCGAAGGCCGCGCGCATCCGGGTCAGCCCGGACCAGGTCTGCATGTCCTTCACGGAGGCCGGCCCGAAGGCGGCCAGGTACCGCAGGACGGTGGCGTCGGTGTCGGCGGCCGGTTCGGCGGGGCGGCCCAGCCAGTGCTCGGCGGTGGTGAGGGTGACCTGGGCGCTGCGGCCCCACATTCCGCGCGGGGTGACCTGGACGAGCGGAAGGCTGCAGCGGGCGGCGATGGCCAGGGACTGCGGGTCGGCGTCGGGCCATTCGGCGCCGAGGGCCTCGCGCAACTGCTTCATGGTGCGGGGCTCGGCCTCGACGAGTTCACGGGAGAGGACGGCGAGGCGGTCCAGGTCGACGCCGACGAGGCCCCTGCGGAAGTAGTTGATCTCACGGTCCCGGGCGGGCTGGACCAGCGGACGCAGAGTCAGGCTGTCGTCGGCGGTGTGCATATGGATCGTCGAGCGCATGGTGACGAGGCGGACGACCGCGCGGTCGGCGAGCAGCCCGGACAGCTCCTCGGTCGTGAAGCCGTCGAGGCGGGCGGCGAGCGCGTAGTAGGGCGGCTTGACCTCCTGGGCCTGGAGGCCGACCAGATGCTCCACGGCCTCAAGAGCGGACAGCGGCGAGCGGCGCAGCAGCAGCTGCCGTTCGAGGGTGGCGCGGTTGAGGGCGCGAGCGCCGAGGACGGGGCCGGTCGCTGCCGTCGCCCTGTCGCCGCGCCGCGTCGTGGTCCGGTTGGTCGAGCTCCGCTTCGTCATACCCCTCACGCTAGCCAGGCTTGCGGACACATACGGTCCGCAAGGGTGACAGCCTTCGGATCGGCTCCGCTCCCGCTCACGCCATTCGCCCCGCGTCCCCTCGTCCCCGCCGCTGTCACGACCGGCACAGCAGTGCCGCCCACAGGTCGAGGCGGTCGGCGAGGCGGGACAGGTCGCGGCCTGTGAAGTGCTCGATGTGCGTCGCCCAGGCACTGGGCGCCACCCTCTTCGAGCACGTCCGCGTCGACCAGCGCGGCGAGGTCGAGACGGCCGCCTTCCGCCGCTACCGGCTCCCCCAGTACGCCGACGTCCCGCGCACCGAGGTCCACTTCATGGAGACCGCCGACGCGATCGGCCCGCTCGGCGCCAAGTCGACGAGCGTGAGCCCGTTCAACCCGGTCGCCCCCGCCTCCGCCAACGCCCTGCGGGACGCGACAGGCGTCCGCTTCACCCAGGTGCCCTTCACCCGAGACGCTGGGCGAGCCGTTCGCGAAGGAGCACCCGAGGGCGAAGGTGGAGCTGAAGGCACCATCAGGTACGAGTCAGCTCCGCGGCGCCGAAGGATACGTCGAAGCGGTCGCACCAGATGGTGAGGCTGCTGTAGCGGGTCAGCTCGGCGTCCTCGGGTACGGCGTAGTTCTGGCTGCCCTTGTTGCCCTTGAGTTTGCCGAGGCTGATGTGTTTCCCGTCGTCGAACACGCGCCAGCCGGCGGTGCCCTGTTTCACCGGGGCGTCGGTCAGCCACACCCGCAGGTCGGGGCCATTGCTGGTGTCGAGGTCCTCCAGGCGCACGACATGGCTGCCGTCGGACAGGCGCAGCAGCTTCACCGTCCCCGATGTGGCGTGCTCGTGGCTGATCAGCTCGCCGCTCGCCAGGGTGCGCGGTCCGGCCGGGGCGGGCGCGGGGGAAGCGTCGGCCGACGGCCTCGGCTGGTTCGCGGTGACGGGCGACGCCTCCCGCACGGTCACGTCCTGCCACAGCTTCCACGGCTGGAACCAGTAGAGGCCGAAGCCGGCCCCGGCGACCGCCAGTATCAGCACGCCCATCGCCCACGGCCTGACCAGCGCGCTCCGCACCCGCCCCATTGCGCCCACCTCCTGGGAATGTTTCGTTTCCGTCCATTGAACTGACGAAGCGGCCGTCCGGGCCGATCCGGCGGATGACGAAACCATTACGTGTCCGGGGACTTGTCAGCGGTGCTCGGGGTTGTCCGCGCCCGGGCGGCAGCCCGCGTCCCACTGGGAGCGCTGGTTGCCGTGCGCGGGCACCCCTCCGCTCCTCTTGAGCAGGGCCGCGAGGTGCATGAGGTTCCAGGCCATGAAGCTGGTGTTGCGGTTGGTGAAGTCGTTCTCCGGACCGCCCGAGTCCGGGTCCAGGTACGACGGTCCGGGGCCGGCCGCGCCGATCCAGCCGGCGTCCGCCTGCGGGGGGATCGTGTAGCCGAGGTGCTGGAGGCTGTAGAGGACGTTCATCGCACAGTGCTTGACGCCGTCCTCGTTGCCGGTGATGAGGCAGCCGCCGACGCGGCCGTAGTAGGCGTACTGGCCCTGGGGGTTGAGCAGCGACGAGCAGGCGTAGAGGCGCTCGATGACCTTCTTGGTGACCGAGCTGTTGTCGCCCAGCCAGATCGGGCCCGCCAGGACCAGGATGTCGGCGGCCATCACCTTCTCGTACAGCGCCGGCCAGGCGTCCGTGACGAAGCCGTGCTCGGTCATGTCGGGGTGTACGCCGGGCGCGATGTCGTGGTCGACGGCACGGATCAGTTCGGTGGTCACGCCCGCGGAGTCCATGATCGACCGGCTCTTGCCGATCAGACCCTCGGTGTGGCTGAGCTGCGGGGACGGCTTGAGAGTGCAGTTGATGTAGAGGGCGGTCAGATCCTCGAAGCGGTACGGCGTGTCGGTGCCGGGAGAGGTCGTCATGGAGGCAGCGTCCCGCGCCGGGTCTGGTTTGTCCCTGTTCGGGGCCGGCCTTACGCCTTACGGAGTCATGACGTGCGGGCGCGGTCCCGTGGTGCCACGCCGTTGCGGGCCTAGCGTTCCCGTATGCGCGTACTGGTCACCGGCGGTGCCGGGTTCATCGGGTTCCATGTGGTCACCGCCCTGCGGGAGCGGGGGCACGAGGCGATCGTGTTCGACATGCGGCGCGATCCCCTCGCCGACGTGCGGGACCCGGCAGCCGTGGCCCGCGCCCTGTCCGGCGTGGACGCCGTGTGCCACCAGGCGGCGATGGTCGGCCTCGGCAACGGGGTCGCCGACGCGGCCGACTACGTCTCGCACAACGACCTGGGCACGGCCGTGCTGCTGGCCGAGATGGCGCGGGCCGGCGTACGCCGGCTCGTACTCGCCGGGTCGATGGTCGTCTACGGGGAGGGCCGGTACGTATGTCCGCGGCATGGGGTCGTACGGCCCGGTCCGCGAGCGGTCGGCGACCTCGACGCGGGTCGCTTCGAGCCCGTCTGCCCGGCCTGTGGGGACACCCTGTTCCCCGGTCTGGTCGGCGAGGACGCCACGGTCGACCCCCGGAACGTGTACGCGACGACCAAGCTGGCGCAGGAGCATCTGGCCGCGGCCTGGGCCCGTTGCACCGGCGGGTCCGCGGTGTCGCTGCGCTACCACAACGTGTACGGGCCGGGGATGCCCCGCGACACCCCGTACGCCGGTGTCGCCTCGTTCTTCCGCTCGGCGCTCGCCCGCGGCGAGGCACCGCGCGTGTTCGAGGACGGACGGCAGCGCAGGGACTTCGTGCACGTCCGTGACGTGGCGGCGGCCAACGCGGTGGCGCTGGAGGCGGAGCCCGCCCCGGGCGCGCTCACGGCGTACAACACCGGCAGCGGGGTCCCGCACACCGTCGGCGGGATGGCGCGGGCGCTGGCCGCGGCGTACGGCGGGCCGGAGCCGGTCGTCACCGGCGAGTACCGGCTCGGGGACGTACGGCACATCACCGCGGACTCCTCGCGGCTGCGGGAGGAGCTGGGGTGGAAGCCTCAGGTCGGGTTCGCGGAGGGCATGGAGGAGTTCGCGCGGGCCGGGATGCGCGGGGCATAGCCGCGCATCCCGGGACCGGTGGTGCTGCCCGCGTTCAGGAAGCCGCGGCGGGCAGCACCACCTCGAAACGGCAGCCGCCGGGGATGTTGCGTACGGTGGCCCGGCCCTGGTGCGCCTCCACGATGCCCTGGACGATGGCGAGGCCGAGGCCCGCGCCGGCCGGGGGCGTACGCGCGTGCGTGCCGCGCCAGCCGGTGTCGAAGACGCGCGGCAGGTCCTCTTCGGGGATGCCGCCGCAGGCGTCCGTCACGGACAGCACGACGCCCTCGGGGGAGCGCTCCGCGGCCACGGCGACCGTGCCGTCGGCCGGGGTCCGGCGGATGGCGTTGACCAGGAGGTTGCCCAGCACCCGGCTCATCTCCTTGCCGTCCACCCGCACGGGCACCGGCTCGACGAGGCCGCCCACCAGCCGCACCCCGTGTTCCCGGGCGAGCGGGTCCGCTCCCGCGAGCGCGTCGCCGACCAGGTCGTACAGGGAGATCCGGGTGGGCGTGAGGGGGAGCGTGCCGGCGTGGATGCGGGAGAGTTCGAAGAGGTCGCCGACCATGCCGTCGAGGCGTTCGACCTCGGTGCGGATCTGTTTCAGATAGCGGTCGGGGTCGGCGGCGACACCGTCCTCCAGCGCCTCGGACATGGCGCGCAGGCCGGCCAGTGGGGTGCGCAGGTCGTGCGAGATCCAGGCCACGAGCTCGCGGCGGGAGGTCTCCAGCGCGCGTTCACGCTCCCGGGATTCGGCGAGCCTGGCGCTGGTGGCGGCCAACTCGCGGCTCAGATACTCCAGTTCCGCGGTCGCCGGGCCGTCGGGTGCCGAGAAGCTGCCGCCGTCGCCGAAGGAGCGGGCGGCCACGGCCAGTTCACGGCTGCGGGCGACGACCCAGCGGCCCAGGACCAGCGCGGTGGCGAGAGAGACGACGGCCGCCATGGCGACGACGGTCGTGACGACGCTCAGGTCGTGCGGCGACAGGAACATCGCCCAGGCGACGGCGAGCGTGCCCGCGAGCATCGCGACGACCCCGACCGCCGCGACCACGCCCAGGGAGGCCGTGAGCGAACGGCGCCGGATCAGGCGCAGTACGCCCGCTCCGGCCAGCCCGGTGACGGCGGCGCCGGCGAAGGCGTACAGGGCGATCAGGAGGGTGTCACGCATGCCGGTCCTCCTCGCCCCCGGCCGCACCGGGATCGAAACGGTAGCCCACGCCCCATACGGTCTGGATCAGGTGGGGCCGGGCCGGGTCGTCCTCGACCTTGCCGCGCAGCCGGCGGACGTGGACGGTGACGGTCGACAGGTCACCGAAGTCCCACCCCCACACCTCACGCATCAGATCCTCACGGCTGAACGCCTGGCCGGGGTGGCGCAGAAAGAAGGACAGCAGGTCGAACTCCCGGAGGGTGAGGGAGAGTTCGGCGCCGTTCTTGGTGGCTCGGCGGGCCGCCGGGTCGACGGTCAGGCCGGCCGCCCCCAGTCGCGGCTGTCCGGTGACGGGCCCGCTGCGGCGCAGTACGGACTCCACGCGCAGCACGAGTTCGCGGGGGCTGAAGGGCTTGGTGACGTAGTCGTCGGCGCCGACCTCCAGCCCCAGGATGCGGTCGTCCTCGTCGCCGCGCGCGGTGAGCATGATCACCGGAACCGGGCCGTGGCCACGCATCCGGCGGCACACCTCCAGACCGTCCATGCCGGGCAGCATCAGGTCGAGCACGACCAGGTCCGGCCAGTGGGCGGCGGCGCGGCTCAGGGCCGCCGGACCGTCGGCGGCACGATCGACGGCGTAGCCGGCGCGGTCCAGGTATCCGGCGACGACCTCGGCGACGGTCGGGTCGTCGTCGACGACCAGGATCCGCGGCGGTCCGCCGGTGGCTTGTGCCCGCAGGGGCTCGTACGGCTGTTGCTGCATACCCCCAGCCTGGCACCGCGGCGCCGGCCGTGGGTGGCCGAGTACCGCCCTGGCCTCCGACGTCCGTGTTTCGTAAGGAGCGGTGGCCCGTTTTGCCCGATTCTCCTTCGTAGGGTGAATGCCGTGACGACGACACCTTCCGACGTCGACGTGGTGCTGCCCTGCCTGAACGAGGCCGAGGCCCTGCCCTGGGTGCTCGAACGGATTCCGCCGGGCTGGCGCGCACTCGTCGTCGACAACGGTTCCACGGACGGCTCGGCCCAGGTCGCGAGCGCATGGGGCGCGACCGTGGTGCACGAGCCACGGCGCGGCTTCGGCGCCGCCTGCCATGCCGGGCTGACCGCAGCCACCGCCGACGTGGTGTGCTTCTGCGACTGCGACGCCTCCCTCGACCCCTCGCTCCTCGTGCCCTTCGTACGTGAGGTCCGCGACGGCGGCGCCGACCTGGTGCTGGGGCGGCGGCGTCCGCAGACCCGGCGGGCGTGGCCGGCGCACGCCAGGGCCGGCAACCTCGCCCTCGCCCGGATGCTGCGCCGCCGTACCGGGCTGCGCCTGCACGATCTCGGCCCTCTGCGTGCCGCCCGCCGCGAACCGCTGCTCGCCCTCGGCCTCACCGACCGGCGCAGCGGCTATCCGCTCCAGATGGTCGTCCGCGCGGCCGACGCCGGCTGGCGGATCACCGAGCACGACGTGCCCTATCTGCCCCGTGCCGGGGCGTCGAAGGTGACGGGCACCTGGCGCGGTACCTGGCAGGCGGTACACGACATGAGCCGCGTACTGGCCGACGGGAGGGCCACCCGGTGACCACGCTCCTCGTCATCGCCAAGGAGCCGCGGCCGGGCCGGGTCAAGACCCGGCTCACACCGCCGTTCACGCCCGGACAGGCGGCGGAGCTGGCCGAGGCGGCCCTGGTGGACACCCTGCGCACCGTGGCGTCCACGCCCGCGGACCGCCGTGTGCTGGTGCTCGACGGCACCCCCGGCCCCTGGCTGCCGCCCGGCTTCGACGTCGTACGCCAGTGTGCGGGCGGGCTGGACGCGCGGCTGGCGGACGCCTTCGCGCACTGTGCCGGTCCCGCCCTGCTCATCGGCATGGACACCCCGCAGGTGACGCCGGAGCTGCTCACGGTGGACTTCGCCGATTGCGACGCCTGGTTCGGTCCGGCGGCGGACGGTGGCTTCTGGGCGCTCGGCCTGGCCCGTCCCGACCCCGAACTGGTGCGGGGCGTGCCCATGTCGACGCCGGCGACGGGAGCGGTGCAGCGGGAGCGGCTGATCGCCGCGGGCCTGCGCGTGCGCGATCTGCCGTGCCTGCGCGACGTCGACACGGCCGCCGACGCCCACGCGGTCGCCGCGCTGGCTCCGCACGGTTCCTTCGCGGCGCGGCTCGCCCGGTGCACGGCGGTCACGCGGCACACCGCCCGGCCGGCCTCCCGCCCCGCCGGTCCGCGATGAGCGCGCCACCCGCCACCGACGTGGCCTGGGCCACCGCCGACCCCTACGACGCCGCCCTGCGCGCCGGGCACGGTCCGCTGTTCCTGCGCCGCGCCGACGGCTGGCTGCTGCCGCTGGACGTGGAACGCTGGTGCGCGCGGGCCGACTCGGTCGACCGGGAGGTCCTGGACCGGTGCGAGGGGGCCGTGCTCGACGTGGGGTGCGGGCCGGGGCGGCTGGTGGCGGAGCTCGCCGCACAGGGGCGGGCCGCCCTCGGGATCGACGTCAGCGAGGCGGCCGTCGCGCACACCCTGCGACTCGGCGGGCAAGCCCTGCGGCGGTCGGTCTTCGAACCGCTGCCCGGCGAGGCCCGTTGGGACACCGTGCTGCTGATGGACGGCAACGTCGGTATCGGCGGCGACCCCCGTGCCCTGCTGGACCGGGTGGCCGGGCTGCTGCGCCCCGGCGGTCTGCTGATCGCCGAGACCGCCCCGGTGGACGTCGACGAGCGTGTGCGCGTGCGCATCACCGATGCCCGGGCCGCCATCGGCGATCCCTTCCCCTGGGCGCGGCTCGGCACGCGCGCGCTGCTGAGGCACGCCCGGGGCTGGGAGCGGGCGGGTCAGTGGACGGCGGGCGGACGGGGCTTCGCCGCCCTGCGCAACCGCGCCGACCGCAGCCGCCGCAGCGTCAGCAGCAGCGCCGAGCCGCCGAAGAGAATGGCGGTGATCAGCAGCCAGCGGGGGAGGAACACCTCGGGCGGCAGGCCGGTTCCGGACCGGTAGCGTTGCTCGACCATGCCGCTGATCAGCGGGAACCATACGAGCAGGAGCAGCCCGGAGAGGGCCGCCGGTACGCGCACGTACATCACCCACTCCGGGCGCCGCACCGCGCCGAGTCCCTGGACCATCGCCCTGTCCAGGGCCGCGTACAGGGGCAGCAGCACGAGGTCGTGCAGCAGTGCCGCGCCCACCAACCACAGTGTCACGCCCAGCCAGTCGTCCTCGAGCAGCCGCACCCCCGCGTAGGCGGCCAGGGCGAACGAGCAGGCGAGCAGAAGCAGCTGGAAGGGGCTTCCGACGGGGAGCCTCGGTGGGCGCATCACAGGTCTCCGAACGTCATCCGGGCCACCCACTTGGTGTTCAGCACACCGGGCGCCGCGGGCACGATGATCCGGGCCGGGTGGCCGTGGTCGGGGGACAGGTCCTCGCCGTTGACGTAGAGGGCGAGCAGGGAGCGCGGGTCGGCGACCTGGTTGGCGCGCAGGGCGGCCTTGCGGAACGCGCCGCGCCGCTGGAGGGACTCGACGAACACGTCCGGCGGGTCGTCCTCATAGCCGACGAGGGCCGCGAGGTCGCGCAGCCGGACCCCCCGCCACCACTGGTCCGACGTGGACCAGCCCTCCACGCAGGCGATGGGCAACGCCGAGCTGTGCAGGGGTAGTCCGGCGAGCTCGGCACGGCTGAGGCGGACGGTGCCGGTGCGTCCCGTCACGACGAGTTGCCAGGCCGCCTCGCCGGTCTCCGCCGGGTCGATCCCGGCGTACTGGGCGGTCTTGTTGATCTGGAAGCCGTTCGGGCCGCTGCCGGGTTCCGCGCCGCCGTGCGGGGCGAGCAGGGCGGTGCGCCGCAGCGGACCGTCGAAGTTCTGCCCCGCCGTCGTCGCGAACAGCAGCAGCGAACCGCCCCCGACGAACCACAGTGCGCCGCGCCGGGAGACCGTCGGGTCGGCGGGCCGGGGGGAGACCAGGTCGTTCTTCTCCTCCCGCAGCTGCCGCAGATTGCGCAGCGCCGTGGGCAGCTTCAGCACCACATGGGCCGCGAAGGCCGCGAGGAACACCCAGGCGCCGTAGAAGTGCAGGGTGTAGAAGGAGCCCGGGAAGACGTAGTCGAGCTGGACGTTGAGCACGCCGGTCACGAACTCGAAGAGCCCGCCGCCGACCAGGAGCAGCAGCGAGATCCGTTCCAGGGCGTGGGCGAGCGAGCGGGCCGGCGGCAGGGCGAACAGCCTCGGCACGACGGACCACAGCTTGGCGAGCAGTACGGGGATCAGGGTGACGCCGAGGGTGACATGGACGCCCTGGTTCAGGCGGTACAGCCAGTGCGGGTTCGTCGGCCAGGCGAAGAGGTAGAAGCCGAGGATCCCCTTGTCCGGGGTCTTGTCGTTCACCGGCGAAAGGTCCGGGTTGTAGGCGGCGTACGAGACGAGTCCCGTCACGAACAGCACGGTGATGCCGATGAGCAGGACCAGGCCCAGCACCGAGGTGAACCAGGGGCCGCGCAGCGGGCTGCGCCAGAAGCCGGGGGACGTGGGGAGCCGCGGTACGCGTGGCCGGTGTGGATCGTCTCGCATGAACCGACGGTAGGCCGCGACCACCCCGCGAAAGGGTGCGAGACCCATGACGAAACGCTGACATCGAGCCCGGACGGCGGCCCGCGACCGGCCGCACGGCCTAGCGTGCGGGTGTGATCGACATCCAGCCTTCCCCGGCCCCGACCCGCGAGCCGCGCGGCCCGCGCCGTGATCTGTACGCCGCCGGGGCCGCCGTGCTGCTGGTGACGGCTTCCGCGCTGGTCGGCCGCCGCATCCAGGACACCAGCGACACGCTGTTCGTCGACTGGCCCCCGGTGCTGGCGTCCTGGGACCCCCACCTGGGACCCGGCACTCCGGCGGCCGTCCTGGTGGCGATCGCGACGGTGGCGTACGGCCCCTCCCTCGCGGCCCGTCTTCCCTGGCGGGCCCTGCTGCCGCTGTCGTGGGGAGCGGCGACGGCGTGGATCTTCTCCCTGGCCCTGGCCGACGGCTGGCACCGGGGCATCGCGAGCAGACTCACCCAGAGGCACGAGTACCTCCAGGTCATCGACCGGTTCCACGACATTCCTGCGGCCCTGCGGGACTTCACCGGGCACATCCTGCTCGGCTCCCCCGACCACTGGCCCGCGCATGTGGCCGGGCATCCGCCGGCCGCCCCCCTCACCTTCGTGCTGCTCGACCGGATCGGGCTGCGGGGCGGAGGCTGGGCCGGGGCGTGGTGCATCGTCGTCGGGGCGACGGCCTGCGCGGCGGTACTGGTCGCGGTCCGCGCCCTGGCCGACGAGGCACTCGCCCGCCGGGCGGCCCCTTTCCTCGTACTGGCCCCGGCCGCCGTGTGGATGGGCACCTCGGCCGACGCGTACTTCGCGGCGGTGGCGGCGTGGGCGGTGGCGTTCCTGGCTCTGGCGGTCACGGGGCGGTCCTTGTGGTGGGCGGGCGCGTCCGGGCTGTCGTTCGGCCTGCTCTGCTATCTGTCGTACGGCCTCACGCTGTTCGCTCTGCTCGGAGCGGCGGTCCTGGTCCTCGGCAGGCACGCGATCCGCGGGCGTCCCGCCCTCCTGGTGACGCTGTCGGCCGGACTGGCCGTGGTCCCGGCGGCGTTCACGTTCGCCGGGTTCAACTGGTGGGAGGCGTACCAGCTGCTGGTCACGCGCTACCACCAAGGCGTGGGCGGCATCCGTCCCTACGGCTACTGGGTGTGGGCCAACCTGGCCTGCGCCGTGCTCATGACCGGCGTGGCGACGGTGGCGGGGCTGCGGCGGACGGGCGCCGTGCTGGTCGGGCGGGGCGCCGGGGCGGTCGGGCGGGGCGCCGGGTCGCGTGCCGACGTCCGGCTGGCGTTCCTCGTCGCCGCCGCCCTTCTCGCCCTGCTGGTCGCCGACCTGTCGGGGATGAGCAAGGCGGAGACGGAACGCATCTGGCTCCCCTTCGCGCTGTGGCTGCTCCCGGCGTGCGCGTTCCTCCCACGCCCTCGTGGCTGGCTCACGGCCCAGGTGCTGACGGCGCTGCTCGTCAACCATCTGCTGCTCACCGGGTGGTGATCCGGTGATCCCCCGCCTGCCGCACACTCCACCAAAGGTGCGTAACAGGACATCTCACCGACGGCCTGCTCGTTGAGCCCGGCATGAAGATGATCGCTTCCGCCGCGCTCGCCGGTGCGGCCCTGCTCCTGGCCGCCGTTCCCGCCTCGGCCGACGACGGCCCCCTCGACTTCGGCATTCTCCAGGGTGTCAACGACAGCTCTGGATCACATTCATCGGACTCGAACCCGGCCTGGAGGCAGAGCGGCAGCACGGAGACCGACACCGTCCCCCAGTCGGCTCTGGCACGGCTGGTGGACCATCTGGTGACACCACCCGGCAAGTAGGGGCCGGAGCCCTGTCGTTCGGATCAGCCCGGCTGTGGGGTGGGGGTGCTTTCCAGTCCCCCGCGACGCCGGGATGATCCGAACGATGCTCCGAAGGCCAGGCCCTAGCGGCGGCTTTGTACGAGCAGATGGAGGAAGTACGGCGTGCCGATGACCGCCGTCATGAGGCCGGCGCCGAGTTGGGCCGGTGCGATGACGGTGCGGCCCACCAGGTCGGCGGTGCACACGAGGACGGCGCCGAGCAGCACCGCGACCGGCACCACCCGTACGTGCTGACGGCCCACGAGGGCCCGGGCGGCGTGGGGCGCCACCAGGCCGACGAAGCCGATCGTGCCGGCGGCGGCGACGGCGGTGCCGCTGAGCAGGACGGCGACGCAGAGCAGGCCGAGGCGCGCGCGCCCCAGGTCGAGACCGAGGAGCTTCGGGGTGTCCTCGTCGAGCGAGACGAGGTCGAGTTCCGTCCGCCGCAGCACGGCGATCACCAGCCCGACGGCCAGGACGGCGGCGAGCGGGGCCACGTCGGGCAGCGTCCGCCCGTAGGTCGAACCCGACAGCCAGGTAAGCGCCTTGGTGGCGTTGAACGGGTCGGTGAGGATGATGAGAAGGCTGATCAGCGCGGCCGTGCCGGTGGCGACGCCGAACCCGACGAGCACCAGCCGGTTCTGCTGGAAGCCGCCCCGCGCGGCCAGTCCGAAGACGAGCAGCGAGGCGAGCGCGGCACCCGCGAACGCCGCTGCGGCCACGCTCCATGAGCCGACGGACGGCACGGTCGTCACGAGGAGCACCGCACCGAGTGCCGCACCGCCGGACACACCCAGGACGCCGGGCTCGGCGAGCGGGTTGCGGGTGACGGCCTGGACGAGTGTGCCGGCGAGGGCGAGTGCCCCGCCCGCGAGCAGCGCGGCCAGCACCCGGGGCACCCGGGTGTCCAGGACGAAGGTGATGGCCCGGCCGGCCCGTCCCTGCGCCCAGTTCAGCACGTCGCCCAGCAGGAGCTTGCTGTCGCCGAGCAGTACGGCGGCGATGGTCACGCCGGCGAGCACGGCCACCAGCACGGCCGTGGTGACGAGGAAGACGGTCCGGCTCCTGATGCGCAGGTGGTCGGGTGCGGTGGCCGAGGACGTGTCACGGACCTTCGTGGCCATGACGATCAGGAAGACGGCGCCCACGACGCTGGTGACGACTCCGGTGGGCACGGCGACGGCGGTGTCCGCCGGTACGACGGCGCGCAGCAGCACGTCGGAGCCGAGCACCAGGGCCGCTCCGGTGAGGGCCACCACCGGCAGGGTGGAGCGGGTCCGGGTGAACGCGCGGAACCTGCGGGCGAGCGGGCGGACCAGGGCCGGGGCGCACAGTCCGACGAAGCCGATGGGCCCGGCGAGGGTGACGGCGGCCGTGGAGAGCAGCGCGGCGAGCACGACGGTGGTGACACGGGTGGACCGCACGGGCACGCCGACACCGCGGGCGGCGTCGTCGCCGAGGGCGAGGGCGTCGACGCGGCGGGCGAGGAGCAGCAGTCCGAGCAGTCCGACGGCGGCGACGGGGGCCATCTGGAGCACTCCGCCGAAGCCGTTCTGGGCGATGCTGCCCTGGTTCCACTGGTAGAGGCCCTCGGTCTGCTGGGGGAACAGCAGGAGCAGGCCCTCGGTGACGGCGGTGAGGCCGAGGGTGAGGGCGCTGCCCGCGAGGACGAGCCGTACGGTGCCGGCGCCCAGGCCGGACAGGCCGAGGACCACGGCCGCCGCCGCGAGGCCGCCGGCGAAGGCGATCCCGGAGGAGGCGAGCAGCGGCAGGGAGACACCGGTGGCGGCGACCAGGCCCAGGGCGAGGTACGAACCGGCGTTGACGGCAAGGGTGTCGGGCGAGGCGAGGACGTTGCGGCTGACGGCCTGGAGGGCCGCTCCGGCCATGCCGAGGACGGCACCGACGAGGAGCCCGGCGGTCATCCGGGGCAGCCGGGAGGCGACGACGACGGACGCGTCGGCCGGGTCGGCCCGGCCGGTGAGCGCCTTGACCACCTCGGCGGCGCCGACAGCGGCGGTGCCCTGGGTGAGGTCGACGACGGCGAGAACCGTGACGAGAAGCACCAGGGCGGCCGTCACCGCGACCGCACCGGTCCGGGACGTGGCCGCCGACGGACGGGTGGCGGGGGGTGTTGCGGTGACGGCCATGGCGTTACTTCGTGAGCGCGGCGACGAGCGCGTCGATGTACTGGGTCATCGACTCGGGGCCGCCGAACATCCAGATGCCGTCGGGCAGCCGGTGGACGTCGCCCTTCTTCACGAACGGCAGCGAGGTCCACACCTTGTCCTTGGCCAGGGCGCCCTTCTCGGTGAACGGGGTGCTGCTCTTGTCGCCGTCGTTGGCGATGTAGGCGAACTGCACGTCGTCGCCGAGCTTGGTGAGGCCCTCGACATCGGTGGTGCCGAGCCCGTAGTCCTTGTCGCCCTTGACCGTCCAGGCGTTCTTCAGACCGAGTTCGGCGCTCACCGCGCCGATGAGCGAGCCGCTGGTGAAGGGCCTGATGGAGACCTGGTTGGAGATGACGTAGCCGTCGGCGAAGGCGTACTCGGCGCCGTCGAGACCGGCGTCGGCGAGCGCCTTCTTGCCCTCGGCGACCTTCGCGTCGAACGCGTCCTTGAGCTTGCCGGCCTGCTCGGTGGTGCCGGTGGCCTCGGCGATGAGGTCGACGTTCTTCTTCATCTGGCCGATGGGGTCGGCGGCGTTGGCGGAGCGCACCTCCAGGACCGGGGCGACCTTGCGCATCTGCTTGACGGCGGCCGGCGGCAGATCGGTGCTGGCGACGATGAGGTCCGGCTTGAGGGAGGCCAGGGTGTCCATGCTGGGCTCGCCGCGCGTGCCGATGTCCTTGGGGTCGTTCTTCAGCGGAACCGCGCTGTCCCAGGTCTTGTAGCCCTTGACGTCCGCGACGCCGACCGGGTCGACGCCCAGCGATATCAGGAGCTCGACCTCGTGCCACTCGGTTCCGACGACCTTCTTGGCCGGGCCGTCGAGTTCGACCTTCGTGCCGGATGCGTCGGTGAGGGTGATGCGCTCGCTGCTCTTCTTCGCGGCGGCGTCGTCGGTGGCGGGCTCGGTGGTCCCGCAGGCGGCCAGGGTGAGGGCCGCGGCGGTGGTGGCCGCCGCGGTGATCAGGAGGCGTCTCATGAGGAGGTGCTGAGCCTTTCGGTTCGCGAGTGGTGCCGGCCCAGGGCGCGGGTGCGCGGCCGGCCGGTGAGGGGGTCGGTGTCGACCTCGATGCGGATGCCGTAGACGTCGGTCAGCCGCTGGGGCGTGAGTACGTCCGCGGGGTCGCCGTCGGCGACGACCCGCCCCTGGTGGAGCAGGACGATCCGGTCGGCCACGGCGGCGGCCTGGTCGAGGTCGTGCAGGACGGCGCCCACGGCGATGCCGTGCTCGTCCGCCAGGTCGCGCATGAGGTCGAGGAGTTCGACCTGGTAGCGCAGGTCGAGGTAGGTGGTGGGCTCGTCGAGCAGGAGGGCGCCGGTCTCCTGGGCGAGGCAGCCGGCGAGCCAGACGCGCTGGAGCTGTCCGCCGGAGAGGTGCTCGGCACCGCGTTCGGCGAATTCCGCGACGCCGGTGAGGGCGAGCGCGCGGTCGACCGCCGCCCGGCCGCCCGGGTCGGCCCTGCCCCAGCGGCCCCGGTAGGGGTAGCGGCCGAATTCGACGACGTCCCGTACGGTCAGCCCGCTGGGTGTGGGGCGTCCTTGGGTCAACAGGGCCACCCGGCGTGAGAACTCACGAGGGGTCATCGCGAGGCCGTCGGTGTCGCCGTCGATGGTGAGGGTGGCGGTCCTGGGCCGCTGGAGCCGCGCGAGGGTGCGCAGCAGGGTCGACTTGCCGCTGCCGTTCGGTCCCACGAGAACCGTGACGGCGCCGGGTCGCAGCGTCAACGAGGCGTCGTGTACGACATCGACGCCGTCGTAGGCCACGGTGACGCCCGTGGCCACCAGTTCATGACCGTGGGTACGCATGGCCACGGCGCTCTCTTCAGCTGCTTGCACTCGGCGAGGTTAGCCTAACCTTACCTGATTGGGAAGTGGCCCCCTGAAGATTACGCAAGGAGGAAATCAGCCAAGTGACCCGCAGATCCCGGGTGGTCGGCCCCCACAGGAGCCCCGGACGACCGAAGGGCTCCCGCGAGCGATGTCCTCGCGGGAGCCCTTCGGTGTTCGGCCCGCACGTGAAAGATGAGAAGACGATCACGAGCAGGACGTCCGTGCGGAAGCGGTCAGAACGTCACGGGGCGAGCAGCAGGCTGTCGCCGCGCTCCTTGGCGGCGGCGTAACGCCGGGCCACGTCCTGCCAGTTGACGACCTTCCACATGGCCTCGATGAAGTCGACCTTCTGGTTCTTGTACTGAAGGTAGAAGGCGTGCTCCCAGGCATCGAAGACCAGGATCGGGGTCGAGCCCTGGCCGACGTTGCCCTGGTGGTCGTAGACCTGCTCGACGATCAGCCGGCCGCTGAGCGGCTCGTAGGCCAGCACGCCCCAGCCCGAACCCTGGGTCGTGGCCGACGCCTTGGACAGCTGCGCCTTGAAGTTGGCGAAGGAGCCGAAGGACTCGGCGATCGCGTCCGCGAGCTCGCCCACACCGTCCTTGTCCAGCGGCTCGCCACCGCCTTCACCGGTCATGTTGTGCCAGTAGATCGAGTGCAGGATGTGCCCGGAGAGATGGAAGGCCAGGTTCTTCTCCAAGCCGTTGATCGAACCCCACGACTCCTTGTCCCGCGCCTCGGCAAGCTGCTCCAGCGTGTCGTTGGCGCCCTTGACGTACGCGGCGTGGTGCTTGTCGTGGTGCAGCTCGATGATCTCGGGGCTGATCACGGGAGCGAGCTCCGCGTAGTCGTACGGAAGCTCCGGGAGCGTGTAAACCGCCATGTCCAACGTCCTCCGACGTTATTGCGAATAGTGTGCAGCTGCACGCTAACAGCAGGAGCGGCGGCTTTCGATCAGGAAATAGACCTAGGACCTCTGCCGTGTCGCAGAGGTCCTGGCCTGTTCGTTCCCTGTTCGCCGGCGGAAGGGCCGTCAGTCCTCGCCCTCGAGGTTGCCCTCCGTCTCCAGGTACACCTGGCGCAGGGCCTCCAGCACCGCCGGGTCCGGCTTCTCCCACATCCCGCGCGACTCGGCCTCCAGCAGCCGCTCGGCGATGCCGTGCAGCGCCCAGGGGTTGGCCTCCTGGAGGAACTCCCGGTTGGCCGGGTCCAGGACGTAGGTCTCGGTGAGCTTGTCGTACATCCAGTCGGCGATCACGCCGGTCGTGGCGTCGTAGCCGAAGAGATAGTCGACCGTGGCGGCGAGTTCGAAGGCGCCCTTGTAGCCGTGGCGGCGCATCGCCTCGATCCACTTGGGGTTGACGACCCGGGCGCGGAAGACCCGGGAGGTCTCCTCGACGAGGGTGCGGGTGCGCACCGTCTCGGGGCGGGTGGAGTCGCCGATGTACGCCTCGGGAGCCGTGCCGCGCAGGGCGCGGACCGTCGCCACCATGCCGCCGTGGTACTGGAAGTAGTCGTCGGAGTCGGCGATGTCGTGCTCGCGGGTGTCCGTGTTCTTCGCCGCGACCGCGATCCTCTTGTACGCCGTCTCCATCTCGTCGCGCGCCGGGCAGCCGTCGAGCTCACGGCCGTAGGCGTAGCCGCCCCAGACCGTGTAGACCTCGGCCAGGTCGGCGTCGGTGCGCCAGTCGCGGGAGTCGATGAGCTGGAGCAGACCGGCGCCGTAGGTGCCGGGGCGGGAGCCGAAGATACGGGTGGTGGCGCGGCGTTCGTCACCGTGGGCCGCGACATCGGCCTGCACGTGGGCGCGCACGTGGTTGACCTCGGCCGGTTCGTCCAGCGAGGCCGCCAGGCGTACGGCGTCGTCCAGCAGGCCGATCGTGTGCGGGAAGGCGTCGCGGAAGAAGCCCGAGATGCGCAGGGTCACGTCGATACGGGGACGGCCCAGTTCCTCGTACGGGATGGGCTCCAGGCCGGTGACACGGCGCGAGGCTTCGTCCCAGACCGGGCGGATGCCGAGCAGCGCGAGGGCTTCCGCCACGTCGTCACCGGCCGTGCGCATCGCGCTCGTGCCCCACAGGGACAGGCCGACGGAGGTGGGCCACTCGCCGTTGTCCGTGCGGTAGCGCTCCAGCAGGGAGTCCGCGAGCGCCTGGCCGGTCTCCCAGGCCAGCCGGGAGGGCACGGCCTTGGGGTCGACGGAGTAGAAGTTGCGGCCGGTCGGCAGGACGTTGACCAGACCGCGCAGCGGGGAACCGGACGGGCCCGCCGGGACGAAGCCGCCCGCCAGGGCGTGCACCGCGTGGTCGAGTTCGGCCGTGGTCGCCGACAGCCGCGGGACGACCTCGCGGGCCGCGAACTCCAGGATGGCCGCGACCTGTTCGCCGTGCTCGGTGGGGACCGCGGCCGGGTCCCAGCCGGCGTCCTCCATGGCCTGCACCAGCGCGCGGGCCTTGTCCTCCGCCGCGTCGGCCGTCGTTCGGGTCGCCGCGGACTCGTCCAGACCGAGCGCCTCGCGCAGGCCGGGCAGGGCCGTCGTGCCGCCCCAGATCTGACGGGCGCGCAGGATGGCGAGGACGAGGTTGACGCGATCGGCGCCGGCGGGCGGGTTGCCGAGGACGTGCAGACCGTCGCGGATCTGGGCGTCCTTGACCTCGCAGAGCCAGCCGTCGACGTGGAGGAGGAAGTCGTCGAAGCCGTCGTCGTCCGGACGGTCCGCCATGCCGAGGTCGTGGTCGAGCTTGGCGGCCTGGATGAGGGTCCAGATCTGGGCGCGGATCGCCGGGAGCTTCGCCGGGTCCATGGAGGAGATCTGGGCGTACTCGTCGAGGAGCTGCTCCAGGCGCGCGATGTCGCCGTAGGAGTCGGCGCGGGCCATGGGCGGGACGAGGTGGTCCACGAGGGTGGCGTGGACCCGGCGCTTGGCCTGGGTGCCCTCGCCGGGGTCGTTGACGAGGAACGGGTAGATCAGGGGCAGGTCACCGAGGGCGGCGTCGGGGCCGCAGGCGGCGGACAGGCCGGCGTTCTTACCGGGCAGCCACTCCAGGTTGCCGTGCTTGCCGAGGTGGATCATCGCGTCCGCCCCGAACCCGCCGTCCTGGGCGCGGGCCGCGATCCAGCGGTAGGCGGCCAGATAGTGGTGGGAGGGCGGCAGGTCCGGGTCGTGGTAGATCGCGATCGGGTTCTCACCGAAGCCGCGCGGGGGCTGGATGAGGATCAGCAGATTGCCGAAGCGCAGGGCGGCGAGGACGATGTCGCCCTCCTTGTTGCGGCTGCGGTCGACGAACATCTCGCCGGGCGCGGGGCCCCAGTGCTCCTCGACGGCCGAGCGCAGCTCCTCGGGGAGCGTGGCGAACCAGCGGCGGTAGTCGGCCGCCGGGATCCGGACCGGGTTGGCGGCGAGCTGCTCCTCGGTGAGCCAGTCCTGGTCGTGGCCGCCCGCCTCGATCAGCGCGCGGATCAGCTCGTCGCCGTCGCCGGAGACGAGGCCGGGGATCTCGGCGTCGGAGCCGAAGTCGTAGCCCTCCGCCTTCAGCCGCCTGAGCAGCGCGACCGCGCTGGCGGGGGTGTCGAGGCCCACCGCGTTGCCGATGCGGGAGTGCTTGGTCGGGTAGGCGGACAGGACCAGCGCGAGGCGCTTGTCGGCGGCCGGGATGTGCTTCAGACGGGCGTGGCGTACGGCGATGCCGGCGACGCGGGCCGCGCGCTCGGGGTCGGCGACGTACGCGGGCAGGCCGTCGGCGTCGATCTCCTTGAAGGAGAACGGGACGGTGATGAGGCGGCCGTCGAACTCGGGGACCGCGATCTGGCTGGCCGCGTCGAGCGGGGAGACGCCCTCGTCGCTCTCCGCCCAGTCGGCGCGCGAGCCGGTCAGGCACAGGGCCTGGAGGATCGGCACGTCCAGGGTGGTGAGCGCGCCCGCGTCCCAGGACTCGTCGTCGCCGCCCGCGGACGCCTGGGCGGGCTTGGTGCCGCCGGCGGCGAGGACGGTGGTGACGATGGCGTCGGCGGCGCGCAGTTCCTCGACGAGTTCGGGCTCGGGGGCCCGCAAGGAGGCCACGTACAGCGGGAGGGCACGACCGCCCGCGTCCTCGATGGCGTCGCACAGCGCGCCCACGAAGGCGGTGTTACCGCTCATGTGGTGGGCGCGGTAGTAGAGCACGGCGACCGTCGGGCCGTCCGTCTCCCGGGCCTCGCGCTCCAGCGGGCCCCAGCTCGGCGCGGCGGCCGGCGCCTCGAAGCCGTGCCCGGTCAGCAGGACCGTGTCGGACAGGAAGCGGGCGAGCTGCTCCAGGTTGGCGGGGCCGCCGTGGGCGAGGTAGGCGTGGGCCTCGGCGGCGATGCCGACCGGGACCGTGGAGGCGGCCATCAGCTGGGCGTCCGGGGCCTGTTCCCCGGTGAGCACGACGACCGGGCGGCCGTCGGCGAGCAGCAGGTCGAGGCCGTCCTGCCAGGCGCGGATGCCGCCGAGGAGGCGTACGACGACGAGGGCGACGCCGTCGAGGAGGGCGGGCAGGTCGTCGAGCGGGAGGCGGGCCGGGTTGGCGAAGCGGTAGGCGACGGGGCCGTTGGCAGCGCGGGCGCTGAGCAGGTCGGTGTCGGACGTCGACAGGAGCAGGATGCGGGGGTGCGGGGAGCGACCCCCGGAAGAGTGCAGCATGCGGCGTCGGCCTTCCTCGGGGTGTCCGCGCCCCGGGCGGTGTCGGGTAGGGGTCTCCCCTGCTCACGGGGTCCCGAGCCCGCGCGAAGGCGAGAACTTGGGGAAGGAACCGAGAGCTCGGGGAAGGGAGTTCCTGGCTCACCCATCCCGCGGGATGGGCTCACAGTGGCGGGACCGCGCCGGAGTCGCACCGGGCTTCCTCCCCTGTCGCCGTCGTGGCGATGGCGGACCGGATGATCCGCCGAGCAGCATAGTAAGGGTCCCCTGAAAAGGGCGGAGGGTGCAGCTCGTACGACGGTCGGTATGCTCGCCGCCATGCCCACGCCCTCCGTCCACTCATCGCCCCAGGCCACAGCGGTCTCACGGGGCCGCGGTGACGCCTGCCCGGGGACGCTGCGGCTGCACATGGCGGACGATGGCGCGCTGGCCCGGGTCCGGGTTCCCGGGGGTGTGCTGACCGTCCGGCAGGCCGAGGCGCTCGCGGACGCGGCCAGGAGACTGGGCGACGGTGATCTTCATCTCACCTCGCGGGGCAATGTGCAGCTGCGCGGGCTGCGGGAGCAGTGCGGCGCGGAGCTGGCCGAGATGCTGGACGCGGCCGGTCTGCTGCCCTCGCACGGGCACGAACGGGTGCGCAACATCGTCGCCTCGCCGTTGTCCGGGCTGGACGGGCGCGGGCTGCGGGATGTGCGCGGCTGGCTGTCGGAGCTCGACGCGGCGCTGTGCGCGAGCGAGCCGGCGCGGGAGCTGTCGGGGCGGTTCCTGTTCGCGCTGGACGACGGGCGCGGGGACATGGCCGAGCTCGGCGCCGATGTGACCGTGCGTGCCGTCGCCGACCACGGCGCACTGCTCGTCCTGGGCGCGGCGGACGCGGGCCTGCACGTGTCCGCGGACGAAGCGCCGCGGGCCGCGCTGCTGGCGGCGGAGACGTTCCTCACGGTCGCCCGGGAGCGCGGGGCGAAGGTCTGGCGGGTCAGTGAACTCCCCGTCCCGTACCAGGAGTTGACCGAAACGGTCCGGCGCTCGCTGAACGCCGTAGGCATCGCCGCCGCGCCGCGGACCCCGGACGGCACCGCCGGTGAGCCGGGCCCGCCCCCGGGGATCGCCGCCGGCGCCCTGTGCGTACACGTTCCGCTCGGCCGCCTCACGCCCCTCCAATGGCAGGAGTTGCGCCACGCCGCAGCTGAGGAGCTGCGGCTGACGCCCTGGCGCGGCGTCGTCGTACCCGTCCCGGGCGGCGACCCGGAGGCCGCCGTCGACACGCTCGCCCGGCTCGGGGCGACCGGCCTCGTCACGGACCCCGCCTCGCCCTGGCTGCGGGTCGGAGCCTGTATCGGCCGGCCCGGCTGCGCCAAGTCCCACGCCGACGTACGAGCGGACGCGGAGCGGAACCTGGCCGCGGCGGGCGGTGCGCGTCTCCCCCTGTATTGGTCCGGGTGCGAACGGCGCTGCGGACATCCCCGGGGCGACCGGATCGACGTGGTGGCCGCCCCCGGCGGCGGCTACGAGCTCTGCGCTGTCACGGACGGCCGACGGCCGCGCGTGGCCTTAGCGGAGGACCCCAGCGACCTCGCCACCGCCCTGGCGGCGATCACTTCATGAGCCGTATCACGACCGAGAGCAGCGAGAAGAACACCGTGACCACGTACGACTACGAGAAGGACGGCGCGGCCATCTACCGCCAGTCCTTCGCCACGATCCGCGCGGAGGCGGACCTCGCGGACCTGCCCGCCGACGTCAGCCAGGTCGCGGTCCGGATGATCCACGCCTGCGGAATGGTCGACCTCGTACGGGATCTGTCCTACACCCCCGCGGTCGTGGCCCGCGCCCGGGAGGCCCTGCGTGCCGGCGCGCCCATCTTCACCGATGTGCAGATGGTGGCCAGCGGAGTCACCCGCAAGCGGCTGCCCGCCGGCAACGACGTGCTGTGCACCCTCTCCGACCCCGCCGTCCCCGAACTGGCGGCGAAAATGGGCACCACCCGCAGCGCGGCGGCGCTCGAGCTGTGGCGGGAGCGTCTGGAGGGCTCGGTCGTGGCCGTCGGCAACGCGCCCACCGCGCTGTTCCGGCTGCTGGAGATGATCGAGGAGGGCGCGCCGCGCCCGGCCGCGGTCATAGGTGTGCCGGTCGGTTTCATCGGGGCCGCCGAGTCCAAGGACGCCTTGGCCGAGCACCCCTCGGGCTTGGAGCACCTGGTCGTCCGGGGCCGTCGTGGGGGCAGCGCCATGGCCGCCGCCGCGCTCAACGCGATCGCTAGTGAGGAAGAGTGAGCGGGAAGCTGTACGGCGTCGGGCTGGGCCCGGGCGATCCGTCCCTGATGACCGTGCGGGCCGTCGAGGTCATCGCCGAGGCCGATGTGGTCGCCTACCACAGCGCCCGGCACGGCCGGTCCATCGCCCGCTCGATCGCGGCGAAGCACATCCGTGCCGATCACATCGAGGAGCGGCTGGTCTACCCGGTCACCACGGAGACCACCGACCATCCGGGCGGCTACAAGGGCGCCATGGAGGAGTTCTACACCGAGGCGGCGGCGCGGCTGGCCGCCCACCTCGACGCCGGCCGGACGGTCGCCGTCCTCGCGGAGGGCGACCCGCTCTTCTACGGCTCCTACATGCACATGCACAAGCGGCTCGCCGACCGCTACGACACCGAGGTGATCCCCGGTGTCACCTCCGTGTCCGCCGCGGCGGCCCGGCTGGGCACCCCGCTCGCCGAGGGCGAGGAGGTGCTCACGATCCTGCCGGGCACCCTGCCCGAGGAGGAGCTGACCGCACGGCTCGCCGCCACGGACGCGGCCGTGGTGATGAAGCTGGGCCGGACCTTCACCAAGGTGCGCAGCGCGCTTCAGGGTTCGGGCCGGCTGGCCGAGGCGCGGTACGTCGAGCGCGCCACCATGGCCGGGGAGCGGCTCGCCGAACTGGCCGACGTGGAGCCGGAGTCGGTGCCGTACTTCTCGGTGGCCGTGCTGCCCAGCCAGGTCGACGCCGAACCCGCACTGCGGGAGCGGGGGGAGGTCGTGGTGGTCGGGACCGGGCCGGCCGGGCCACTGTGGCTGACGCCCGAGACGCGGGGTGCGCTCGCCGCCGCTGACGACCTCGTCGGCTACACCACCTACCTGGACCGGGTGCCGGTGCGTCCCGGCCAGCGCCGGCACGGTTCCGACAACCGGGTGGAGGCCGAGCGCGCCGAGTTCGCACTCCAACTGGCCCAGCGGGGGCGGCGGGTGGCCGTGGTCTCCGGTGGCGATCCGGGGATCTTCGCGATGGCCACGGCCGTGCTGGAGGCCGCCTCGCGCGAGGAGTACACGGACGTACGGGTGCGGGTGCTGCCCGGGGTGACCGCGGCCAACGCGGCGGCGGCCCGCGCCGGCGCCCCGCTCGGGCACGACTACGCCACCCTGTCCCTCTCCGACCGGCTCAAGCCCTGGGAGGTCATCGCCGAACGCCTGCGCGCGGCGGCCTCGGCGGATCTGGTGCTGGCCCTGTACAACCCGGGCTCCCGCAGCCGCACCTGGCAGGTGGGCAAGGCCCGCGATCTGCTCCTGGAGCACCGGGCGCCGGACACCCCGGTCGTGGTCGCACGGGACGTCGGCGGCTGCGGCGAGCGGGTCCGGATCGTACGGCTGGCGGACCTCGACCCGGCCGAGGTCGACATGCGCACGATCCTGCTGGTCGGGTCCTCCCAGACGCAGGTCGTGCGGCGCGGGGACGGCGAGGAGATCGCCTGGACGCCCCGCCGCTATCCGGAAGCCTGAGGGGACGGCGCAGCGGATGCGTGAGCGGACGGCGCTGCCCACGGGACTGTTCCTGCGCCCGTGGGCACGCTCCGACGCGCCCGCCGTACTGGCGGCGTTCGCCGAGCCGCTGATGGAACGGCAGGCGGACGCCCCCGTCACCACGGCCGCGGAGGCCGAGGAGTGGATCCTGCGGCGGCAGCGGCAGTGGCGGCAGGAGACCGGGTACGCCTTCGCCGTCACCGGCGGGGACGACGTGCCGCTCGGCGGTGTCGCGGTCGGCAACCTCGATCCGCGGCACGGCACCGGCTGGGTCTCCTACTGGACCACCACCGCCGCCCGAGGCCGGGGCACGGCGAGCCACGCCTGCCGGGGCCTGGCCGACTGGTGTTTCGCCGAGCTGGGCCTGTTCCGGCTGGAGCTGGGCCACCGTACCGACAACCCCGCCTCGTGCCGGGTGGCACGGGCAGCGGGCTTCGCGCCGGAGGGGCTGCAACGCCAGAAACTCGCCTACGCCGGCACCCGCTACGACGTCGAACTCCACGCCCGCCTCGCAACGGACCCCCGGCCCAGATGACCGAACCGCCCAGGCCGGGCGGCCGGGTCTCAGCCGGCGTCGGGGAAAGCGTGGGGGCCGCGTCCGGCGAGCCACTCGGCCGCCTGTTCCGGGCCGGCCACCACCGGCACGCCCTCCGGCGCGGGGGGCCTGCGCACCACGAGCACGGGCAGCCCGGCCTCGCGGGCCGCGGTCAGCTTGGGCGCGGTGGCCGCTCCTCCGCTGTCCTTGGTCACCAGGACGTCGATGCGGTGACGGCGCAGCAGTTCGCGTTCCGCGTCGAGGGTGAAGGGGCCCCGGTCGAGCAGCACCTCCATGCGGGGCGGGTGCGGCGGCTCGGGCGGGTCGACGGACCGTACGAGGAACCACAGCTCGGACAGGCCCGCAAAGGCGGCCAGGCCCATGCGCCCCGTCGTCAGGAACACGCGTCGGCCGAGGGCGGGCAGCAGCCGCGCCGCCGCGTCCAGGGAGTCGGCCTCGTGCCAGTCGTCGCCCGCCACCGGGACCCAGCCGGGACGGCGCAGGGCGAGCAGGGGAACATGGGCGGTGGCGGCGGCCCGCGCCGCGTTGAAACTGATCGTCCGAGCGAAAGGGTGCGTGGCGTCGATGAGCGCGTCCACCTCATGCTCGCGCAGCCACGCTGCCAGCCCCTCGGCTCCGCCGAAGCCGCCCACGCGTACCTCGCCGGGCGGCAGCCGCGGTGCGGTGACTCGTCCGGCGAGGGAGTTCGTCACACGCAGTCCGGGCCGGGCGTCGGCCGCCAGGAGCTCGGCGAGGCGACGGGCCTCGGTGGTACCGCCCAGGATCAGTACGTGCACGACGTCCGGTTTCCTTCCGAAGAGCGAGGCATGAGCAGCGAGGCCAAGGGCGGTCGCAGCGCCCAACTGAAGCACACCGGCCTGCGGCACGGCTGGACCACGGGTGCCTGCGCGACCGCGGCGACGACGGCCGCGTACACCGCGCTGCTGACCGGGGAGTTTCCCGATCCGGTGACGATCACGCTGCCCAAGGGGCAGACGCCGTCCTTCGCGCTCGCCGCGGAGGAACTGGCGGGCGGGTCGGCGATGGCCGGGGTGGTGAAGGACGCCGGCGACGATCCGGACGTCACCCACGGGGCGCTGATCCGGGCCACCGTGCGGCTGCTGCCCGCCGGAGCCGGTGTGGTCTTCAAGGCGGGCCCGGGTGTGGGCACGGTCACCCGCCCCGGACTGCCCCTCCCCGTCGGCGAACCGGCCGTGAACCCGGTGCCGCGGCAGCTGATGCGCGACCATGTCGCCCAGGTCGCCGAGCGGTACGGCGCCGGCGGTGACGTCGAGATCACCGTCTCCGTCGACCACGGCGAGGAGATCGCCCGCTCCACCTGGAATCCCCGCCTCGGCATCCTCGGCGGGCTGTCCATCCTGGGCACCACGGGCATCGTGGTGCCGTACTCGTGCTCGGCGTGGATCGACTCCATCCGGCGCGGTGTGGACGTGGCGCGGGCCGCCGGGCGGACGCATGTGGCCGGCTGCACCGGCTCGACCTCGGAGAAGACGGTGGTGGCCATGTACGGGCTGCCCGAGGACGCCCTGCTCGACATGGGCGACTTCGCCGGCGCGGTCCTGAAGTACGTACGCCGCCACCCGGTCGACCGCCTCACCATCTGCGGTGGCTTCGCGAAGCTCTCCAAGCTGGCTGCCGGGCACCTGGATCTGCACTCGGCGCGTTCCCGGGTCGACAAGGGCTTCCTCGCCGGGCTCGCCCGCCGGGGCGGCGCCGACGAGGCGCTGGCGGCCGAGGTCGCGCAGGCCAACACGGGTCTGGCCGCCCTCCAGTTGTGCGCGGCGGCGGGGGTCCCGCTGGGTGACCTGGTGGCGGTCACCGCCCGCGACGAGGCGCTGTCGGTACTGCGGGGCGCGCCCGTCGCGGTGGACGTGATCTGCATCGACCGGGCGGGGACGGTCGTGGGGCGCAGCGCGGTGCGGTGACCTCCGGTCAGGACAGGCCGAACCTCAGGTCGGGCCGCTCCCTGGTGACCTCGGACGGGGGCGGGGCGACCGTCCGCCGGCCGCGCCGCCGGTGCCCGGGCCGGCGGATACACGATCACCTGCACCCCGGTCGGTCCGGCTTGCCCGGCCGCGC
Organism: Streptomyces sp. M41; assembly: GCF_043673425.1. Taxonomy (NCBI): domain Bacteria; kingdom Bacillati; phylum Actinomycetota; class Actinomycetes; order Kitasatosporales; family Streptomycetaceae; genus Streptomyces; species Streptomyces sp. M41. Next base: position 54,986 of record NZ_JBIMKE010000029.1, read on the forward strand.
GCTCATGCGGTCGACGAGGAGCGGGCCGAGGTCTGCGCCCCGGGACTCGTGGGCGGCGAACGGCGGGTCCAGCTCAGGCGGTTCCGGCACGAGCGGGGGAAGCCGAGCAGTCGCCCATCCGGAGCTTCGGCGGGGAAGACCGAGTGGTGGTCGATGACTCGGCGGTGACGCGGTGGCCGGTGATGGTCGTGGCGCGGCTGTCCCCCTGAGTGCCGGAAGCCTGGACCAGCGCGGTGAGGCGGCGTCCCCTGGCAAGGCTCGCTCGCCCCGAGCGCGGGCTCAGCAGACGTGCCGTTCCCGCTCCGGGGAGTAGAGGTGGCTGTCGCGGAACTGCTCGGCCCCGAGCGTCCGGCCGACCATGATCACGGCTGTGCGCAGGACGCCGGCCTCCTTCACCTTCCCGGCGATCTCGTCCAGCGTGCCGCGGATGATCAGCTCGTCGGGGCGGGAGGCGTAGGCGACCACGGCGGCCGGGCAGTCGGCGCCGTAGTGCGGGAGCAGCTCGTCGACCACCCGGTCCACGTACCTGGCGGCCAGGTGCAGCACGATCAGCGCGCCGCTGCGGCCGAGGGTGGCCAGGTCCTCGCCCTCGGGCATGGCGGTGGCGCGGTGGGCGATGCGGGTGAGGATGACGGTCTGGCCGACGGTCGGCACGGTCAGCTCCCGCTTCAGAGAAGCCGCCGCGGCGGCGAAGGCGGGCACGCCCGGCACCACTTCGTAGGGGACGCCGGCCGCGTCCAGCCGCCGCATCTGCTCGGCGACCGCGCTGAACACCGAGGGGTCCCCGGAGTGCAGCCGGGCGACGTCGTGCCCCTCCTCGTGGGCGCGGACCAGCTCGGCGGTGATCTCGTCGAGGTTCAGCTGGGCGGTGTCCACCAGGCGGGCGTCCGGCGGGCATTCGGCGAGCAGTTCGCGCGGCACCAGGCTGCCCGCGTACAGGCAGACCCGGCAGGCGGCGAGCGTCCGGGCGCCGCGCACCGTGATCAGGTCGGCGGCGCCGGGGCCGGCACCGATGAAGTACACGGTCATCTGTCTGCTCCAGACGGGGAATCGAGGGTTTTCCATACGGCCCACTGGGTGACCGGCATGGCCTGCCGCCAGCCGGTGAAGCCGCCGACCGGGACGGCGTGGGCCACCGCGAGCCTGGTCAGTTCACCGCCGTGGCGCCGACGGGCGTCGGTCAGCAGTGCCTCCGACTCCAGCGTCACGGTGTTGGCGACGAGCCGTCCGCCGACGGGCAGCGCCGCCCAGCAGGCGTCGAGGAGGCCGGGCGCGGTGAGTCCGCCGCCGATGAACACCGCGTCGGGGGCCGGGAGCCCGGCCAGGGCGGCGGGGGCGGCGCCGGTGACCACGCGCAGTCCGGGGACGCCGAGCCGCTCGGCGTTGCGGCCGATCCGTTCGGCGCGCACGGGGTCGCGTTCCACGCTGACGGCCCGGCAGAAGGGGTGCGTCCGCATCCACTCGACGGCGATCGAGCCGGAGCCCCCGCCGATGTCCCACAGGAGTTCGCCCGGCGCGGGGGCGAGGACGCCCAGCGTGGCGGCGCGCACATGCCGTTTGGTGAGTTGACCGTCGTGCTCGTAGGCGGCGTCGGGCAGGCCCGGTACCGCGCCCAGGCGCAGGGCCTCCGGGTCGCGGCGGCATTCGACGGCGACGAGGTTGAGGGGGTCGCCGGGCGGGCGTGACCAGTGCGCGGCGCAGTCCTCACCCGTCGTTCGCTCCTTCGGGCCGCCGAGTTGTTCCAGCACGCGCATCCGGCTGGGCCCGAAACCGCGGTCCCGCAGCAGCGCGGCGATCTCGCCGGGCGTGCCGGCGTCCGCGCTGAGCACGAGGAGCCGGCGGCCTTCGTACAGGGCGGCGGCCAGCCGGGCGGCGGGGCGGCCGACGAGCGTGACCACCTCGACGTCCTCCAGCGGCCAGCCGAGCCGGGCGCAGGCGTGGGAAACGGAGGAGGGGTGCGGCAGGACGCGCACGGCACCGGCGCCGAGCACCTCGGTGAGTGCGCGTCCGATGCCGTAGAACATGGGGTCCCCGCTGGCGAGGACCGCGATGCGGCGGCCGGTGTGCGCGGCGAGCAGGCCGGGGACCGCGGGCCGCAGCGGTGACGGCCAGGGGATCCGTTCTGCCGCGCATGCGGCCGGCAGCAGATCGAGTTGGCGCGGGCCGCCGATGACGACCTCGGCAGCGCGCAGCGCGGTGCGGGAGTCGTCCGGCAGGCCCTGCCAGCCGTCGGCCCCGATGCCGACGACAGTCACGGCGGCCGGCGCGGCGGGTCCGGCGTCCTCGGCGGGGTCGGCGGGGCTTACGGAGGTCACGGCTCGGTTCCTCGGGCTCGGCAGGGCAACGAAGAGGCACTTTACGGGGCCATGGCCTGCGCCCTCCCGGTCGGGTACACAACACCGCCCGGCTTATTGCACACTGTTCGCAACAACGAATGTGATGCAGAAAGAGGCGGGCATGGGTTCTCCGATCGTTCTGGGCATCGAGTCGTCCTGTGACGAGACCGGTGCGGGACTGGTCCGGGACGGACGGCTCCTTGGCCACGCGGTGGCATCGAGCATGGACGAGCACGCCCGGTTCGGCGGAGTGGTGCCCGAGATCGCCTCCCGGGCCCATCTGCACGCCCTTCGGCCGGTGATCCGGCAGGCCCTGGACGAGGCCGGGCTGACCCTGTCCGACATCGGCGCCGTCGCCGTCACCACCGGACCCGGGCTGTCGGGCGCCCTCCAGGTGGGCGTGGCCGGGGCGAAGAGCATCGCCTACGCGCTGGGGGTGCCGCTGCACGGCGTCCACCATCTCGCCGGGCACGTCGCCGCCGACACCCTGGAGCACGGTCCGCTGCCCGACCCGTGCATGGTGCTGATCGTCTCCGGCGGCCACACGTCCCTGCTGCTCGTCCGCGACCTGGCCCGCGATCCCATCGTCCATCTCGGCGACACCCTCGACGACGCCGCCGGGGAGTGCTTCGACAAGGTGGCCCGGGTCTTCGGGCTGCCTTATCCGGGCGGCCCGGCCGTCGACCGGGTCGCGCGCGAAGGAGATCCGCGCGCCGTCCCCTTCCCCCGGCCGCTGCCGGGGTCGTACGACTTCTCCTTCTCGGGGCTGAAGACGGCCGCCGCCCGCTGGGCCGAGGGTCACGGGGGCCGCCCACTGCCGGTGGCGGACGGGGCGGCCTCCCTCCAGGAGGCGGTCGCCGATGTCCTGACCCGCAAGGCGGTCGCGGCGTGCGCGGAGTACGGCGTGGGCACGCTGGTCGTGGTCGGCGGGGTCGCCGCGAACTCACGGGTGCGTTCCCTGGCCGAGGAGCGCTGCCGGGCCGCCGGTATCGCACTGCGGGTGCCGCCGCTGCGGCTGTGCACGGACAACGGCGCGATGATCGCCGCGGTGGGCGACCTCCTCGTGCGGGCCGGTGCCGAACCCGCCCCGCTGGACGTGTCGGTCGACCCGTCCGCGCCGCTGGAGTACGCGTGGCTGCATCCGCTCGCGGCGCGCACGGGGGGCCGGGTGGCGGCCTGATGGACGTCGACATCCGGGTTTGCGCAGGTGCCGAACTCCTGGCCTGCGCCGACGCGTTGCGCGCCGTGTACGCCGACGCCTTCTGCGCGCCGCCCTGGGACGAGGACGAGCGCAGGGCGACGGAGTTCGCGGACCGCCTCCCGGCGAACGCGCGCCGAGGGGGCTTCACGGCCGTGACGGCCGTGCGAGGCGGGGAGATAGTGGGCTTCGCGACGGCCTGGACGACCGTCTCCCCCTTCCCCGGCGACCGCTGTTATCCCCAGGCCGCCGCCGCCCTCGGCCCCGACCGCACCGCGGACTGGCTCGTCGGCGCCCGTGAGTTGGACGAGCTCGCGGTTCACTCGACCGTGCGCGGCACCGGTGTCGCGGCCGGGCTCCTGGACGCCGTGACCGCCGACGCCCCCGAGGGCCGCGCCTGGCTGCTGACCTCCGTCAAGTCGCCGCGGGCCATGGCCTTCTACCGCCGCCGGGGCTGGACGCAGGCCACCCACCCCTCCCCCGACGGCCAGGGCATCGTCGTCTTCCTCGGCCCCCGTCACCCCGCCCGCTCCCTCGCCGCCCGGCCTCTGTGAGGCCCGGTGCGCCGGTCGACGGCCTCGGCGTGCCGCCCGGCCGGAGGTGCGTTCAGCGACCGGGCGGCCGGTGGTCCGGGTCCTGCGCCGTGCCCCCGTCCGCCGTCGTCACCCGGCGGTAGGCGGCGCGGGCGTGCCGCAGGCGGGCCAGGGTCGTACCGAGGAGGGTGGCGGCGAGCAGGCAGAAGAGCCAGAACGTGTCGCGGTGCCCGGCCCAGGTGAGGGTGCCGGCCGGCGGGATGGCGAATCCGTTGAGGAACAGCCAGCACAGGACGGCCGTACCGGGCGCCGCGGCGAAGTGGGCGCGCAGGCCCAGCAGGGCGGCGAGCAGGGACAGCGCGGTCAGGGCGAGCGAGGGGCGCCCCGGGCCCACCAGGACGTTGAGCAGGGCGACCAGCAGAAGGGCGCCGCCGGACGCCGCCGCCCACACCAGCGGGGTGGCCGCCGGCCTGGGAACGGGCCTGGCTCCGGTACCGACTGACACCCACTCGATCATGCTTGCGTTTTCCTTCCGGTGTCCCCGTCCCGGCGACGGCGCACATCGGCCGCGAGTGGGCCGCGAGGCGACTCCGCGGGGAGCCGACGGATGCCGAAATTCCGGGCGGACGTCAGGGTTTCATTAAAGATCGTCCAAGGAAACAGCCAAACCGGACAGGGAGTGGTACTGGGCCCGAGCGGTCGTGGCCGGGCCGCACCGGCGGCAGCGCTCAGCACGCGGGGCCCGGTTCTCGGCCTCCGCTCTGGGCATGGTGGCCGAAAGGGGGCGGGCGGGCCGAGGAGCGTCGTCGGAGCTTTCTCGTCGGCCTCTGCCGCGCCCGCGTCAGCGGACGGGGATCGCCAGGTACTGGTACTCCAGGAACTCGTCGATCCCGACGCGACCGCCCTCACGGCCCAGACCGGACTGCTTGACGCCGCCGAAGGGCGCGGCCGGGTTGGAGACGAGGCCGGTGTTGACGCCGACCATGCCCACCTCCAGGCGCTCGCTCACCCGCAGGGAGCGGGCAAGGCCCTCCGTGAAGACATAACCGACCAGTCCCCAAGGGGTGTCGTTGGCCCGGCGGATCACCTCGTCCTCGTCGTCGAAGGTGAGGATCGCGGCGACGGGACCGAAGATCTCGGTGTCCATCAGCCGGCTGCCGGGGTCGACGTCAGTGAGGACGGTCGGCGGATAGAAGCAGCCGGGGCCCTCCGGGGTGCGGCCCCCGACGAGCACCCGCGCCCCGCGTCGCACCGCGTCGGCGACGAGTTCCTCGACCTTGGCGCGCCCCGCCCTGTCGATCAGCGGCCCGACGTCGACGCCGTCCCGGGTGCCGGGGCCGACGACCAGCGCGCCCATCCGCTCGGCCAGCCGCCGCCCGAACTCCCGCGCCACCGACCGGTGCACGAAGAAGCGGTTGGCGGCCGTGCACGCCTCGCCCATGTTGCGCATCTTGGCGACCATCGCCCCGTCCACCGCCGTCTCCAGGTCCGCGTCCTCGAACACGATGAACGGCGCGTTTCCGCCCAGCTCCATCGACGTCCGCACCACCGCGTCGGCGCACTGGGCCAGCAGCAGCCGACCGACGGCCGTGGACCCCGTGAAGGAGAGCTTGCGCATCCGCCCGCCGCGCAGGAGCGGTTCGCACACCTCCCCCGCCCGGGAGGTGGTGACGACGTTCAGCACCCCGTCCGGCAGTCCGGCCTCCTGGAGGATGGCGGCGAGGGCCAGGGCGGACAGCGGGGTCTGCGGGGCGGGCTTGAGAATCATCGTGCAGCCGGCCGCGATCGCCGGGCCGATCTTGCGGGCGCCCATCGCCAGGGGGAAGTTCCACGGGGTGATCAGCAGGCAGGGGCCGACCGGGCGGCGGGAGAGCAGCATGCGGTTGCGGCCGTCGGGCAGCACTCCGTGGCCGCCGTCGACGCGCACCGCCTCCTCGGAGAACCAGCGGAAGAACTCCGCCGCGTACGCCACCTCTCCCCTGGCCTCGGCCAGGGGCTTGCCCATCTCGGACGTCATCAACCGGGCCAGCTCATCGGTGTGTTCGAGGACGATCTCGTGGGCGCGGCGCAGGATCTCCCCGCGCGCCCGGGGCGCGGTGCGCGCCCAGTCCTCCTGGGCCCGCACGGCCGCCTCCTCGGCGAGCCGGGCGTCCTTGGGGCCGGCGTCCGCGACCCGGCAGAGGATCTCGCCGGTCGCGGGGTCGTCCACGGGCATGACGGCGCCGTCCGCGGCGTCCGCCCAGGCACCGCCGATGAACAACCGCGTGGGGGTGCCGGTCCTCATGCCGTCGCCCCCGAGGTCCCGGCCTCCACCGCCGTCGCCCACGCCCGCAGGCCGTCGTCCACCGCCGCCTCGTCGATCACGAGCGCCGGGATCATGCGTACGACCTGGTTCCAGGCACCGCACAGCAGCAGGAGCAGTCCCTGGTCCACCGCGGCGCGCTGCACGCGGGCGGCGGTCTCGGGGTCGGGGTCACCGTCCTCGGTGACGAACTCGCAGCCCAGCATCAGCCCGAGGCCCCGCACATCGCCGATTCCCGGTGTGCGGGCGGCCACCGCCTCCAGGCCCTGGCGCAGCCGCTCCCCCATCGCCGCGGCGTTCTCCACGAGCTTCTCGTCGCGTACGACATCGAGGGTGGCGCAAGCAGCCGCGCAGGCCACGGCGTTGGCGCCGTACGTACCGCCCTGCGAGCCTGGCCACGCCCTGCTCATCAGCTCCTCGGAGGCGGCGATGCCGGACAGGGGGAAACCGCTGGCCAGACCCTTGGCGGTGACGAGGATGTCGGGCGTGACACCGAAGTGGTCGTGGCCCCAGAAGCGGCCGGTGCGCCCGACACCGGTCTGCACCTCGTCCAGGATCAGCAGGAACCCATGGCGGTCCGCGCGTTCCCGCAGTCCCTCCAGGAACGCGCGGGTCGCCGGCACATAGCCGCCCTCACCGAGGACCGGCTCGACGACGATCGCGGCGGTGTCGGCGGGCGAGGAGATGGTCTGGAGCGTGTAGTCGAGTTCCCTGAGCGCGAAGCGGGTCGCGGTCTCCTCGTCCCAGCCGTACCGGTAGGCCGTCGGGAACGGCGTGACGACCACCCCGCTCATCAGCGGTGCGAAGCCCGAGCGGAACCGGATGCCGGAGGTGGTCATGGCCGCGGCGGCGACCGTACGGCCGTGGAAGCCGCCGTGACAGACGAGGACATTGGGCCGGCCGGTGGCCTGACGGGCCAGCCGCAGCGCGGCCTCTACGGCCTCGCTGCCGGAGTTGGTGAAGAACAGGCTGTCCAGGCCGGCCGGCAGCACCTCGCCGAGCCGGTCGACGAGGCGGCGCAGCGGCTGGTGCATCACCGTCGTGTACTGACCGTGGATCAGCGTGCCCACCTGCTCCTGCGCCGCCGCCACGACTTTGGGGTGGCAGTGCCCGGTGCTGGTGACGCCGATGCCGGCGGTGAAGTCGAGGTAGCGGCGGCCGTCCGGGTCGTAGAGGTGGACGCCCTCGCCCCGGGCCGCCACCACGGGCGTGGCCTGGCGAAGGTGCGGCGACAGTGCGGTCATGTTCGTCTCCCGGCCGTATGTCGTGGGCTGCGCGACGGATGTGGCGTGACGCGTACGTCGTGACGCCGTACGTCGTGACGCGTACGTCCCGCACACCGAGCGTCGCCGCGACCGTGGCCGGGCGGCAACGAGGGAAGTGTCCGGTGAAGAGGCGCGGTTCGGACGTTCTGTCAGGGATGCGGGCCGCCCTCCGCGCCGCACGCCCCCGCACGCCAGGGCGGACGCACCCTTGCGCAGGTCAACGGGGCTTGTCAGAGTGACCGGGCACTCCCCCTGGAGACACCGTGACCGAGAAACAGCCGGAGGACCGGGACGGCACCACTCCCGGCCGCGCCCTCACCGTCACCGACGTCCTGGCGCTGCCCGTCCTGGCCGCCGGACAGCCACAGGTCGTCACGGGCGTCGCCCAGCTCGACCGCCCGGTCCGCTGGGTCCACATCACCGAACTGACCGACCCCGCCTCCTTCCTGAAGGGCGGTGAACTCGTCCTGACCACCGGCATGCCGCTGCCCGACGACGCGGCGGGGGTGCGCCGGTACGTCGACGAACTCGCCCGTGTCGAGGCCGCGGCCCTGGTCCTGGAACTCGTACGGCGCTACCACCGGCCGCCCGACGCCCTGGTCCGTGCCTGCCGGGCCCGCGGCCTGCCGCTCATCACCCTCGTCGAGGACGTCAACTTCCTTGAGGTCACCCAGGTCGTCCACGCCCTCATCCTCGGCAACCAGGCGGAGGCGATACGCCGCACCCAGCGCGTCCACGAGGCGTTCACCGCACTGACCCTGCGCGGGGCCGGGCCGCAGGACGTCATGCGGGCGGCGGCGACGATGAGTGCCCGCACGGTCGTCCTGGAGAACCTGGTGCACCGGGCGCTGATCTGCGAGCCGTCCGGCACCACCGTGCAGGAGGTGCTCAGCGACTGGGAACACCGCTCGCGGGCCACCCCCGCCGGCGACCGCACCGGCGTGCGCGGCCCGGCCGGCTGGCTGACCGCACCCGTCGAGTACCAGGGCGAACGCTGGGGCCGCGTGGTCATGCTCCCGGCTCACCCGTACGAAGGCGGCTTCGGGCCGGAGCACAGCACCGTCCTGGAGCGAACGGCGATGGCCCTGACCGTCGCCCGTCTCATCCATCCGGCCCCCTGGGAACGCACCGCCCACCGCAACGCCCTGCGCGACCTGGTCGAACAGCGCCACCACTCCCCCGCGGACGCCCGCGCCCGCTGCGCCGCGCTGGGCCTGCCCACCCAGGACGCCGGCTTCGTCGCGATCCTCGTGGACCTGCACGGGGCGGACCAGGACGCCGAGCCCGAGACCCGGCTGGTCCGCGAACTCGATGCGGCGGGCGCCCCCGCCCTCGTCGGCGACCTGGCCCCCGGCCGCCTCGGCATCCTGCTGGCGCTTCGCCCGACCCGGCCCTGGCGCCCGATCGCCGAACGCCTGGCCCGTGCGGTCCTCTCGCTCGCCCCGCACTCCGTCGTGAGCGTGGGCCCGGAGGTCATGGACCTCTCCGACACGCCCCGCTCCTTCCGTGCGGCGGCCCGCGTCGCCGAGGCCACGCCGCCCGGCCGGGACCTCCCCGCGGACCGCTCCTTCCACGAGCCTCGCGACATCGGACTGCGCGGTCTGCTGCACGCCTTGCGCGAGGACACCCGGGTGCAGGAGTACACGGAACGGCAGTTGGGCCGACTGATCGACCACGACGCCCGGCACGGCACCGACCTGCTGACGACCCTGCGGCACCACCTCGACGCGGCCGGCAACAAGACGACCGCGGCCCGCCGGGGCGGCCTCGCCCGGGAAACCCTGTACCAACGCCTGCGCACCGTCGAGCGTCTCCTCGACTGCGATCTCGCCTCCGGTGAGCAGCGCTCCGAATTGCATGTGGCGCTCATGGCCCTCGACGTCCTGCGAACGTCCCGGACGGGGACCGTCGAGTAGCGCGGGCGTCCTCGCGGCGAGGCCGTCCGGGTGTCCGCGGCGTCGCCGCCGGGCGGGTCAACGGGGGCTCCGAGTACTACACCATCCGGTGACTGTTGAGCGTCGCCGCGTTATTCATATCAGCCGATTTCCTATTCATTCCACTGTCCGGCTCTTGGTGCTGACCAGTTGTCACGAGGCCCTGACCCAAGTCGAGGAGAGTGGAGAAGATGACATCATCGCCGAAATGGCGATCTGTTCTGGTGCCGGCGGCCATGGCCGCCGCGCTCGCCGCAGCCGCGCTGGGGGGCGCGAGCACTGCCTCCGCCGGGGACGACCACACCACCCCGCACCCGCCGTACCCGGCGAAGCCCGCCCACCCGGCACACGCGATCAAGCCCGCTCACCCGGCACACGCGATCAAGCCCGCGTACCCGGTCAAGCCGGACCACCCGGTCCACCCGGTCAAGCCCGCCAAGCCGGACCACCCCGCGCACCCGGTCACGCCTGCCAAGCCCGAACTCCCGGCCAAGCCGGTGCATCCGGAGAAGCCCGCGCATCCGGCGAAGCCGGTACACCCGGTCAAGCCGGAACTGCCCGCCAAGCCGGAACTCCCTGCGAAGCCGGAGCACCCGGTCAAGCCCGAGCTCCCGACCAAGCCGGTACACCCGGTCAAGCCGGCACTTCCGGCGAAGCCGGAGCTCCCCGCGAAGCCTGCCCTGCCTGCGAAGCCGGAGCTCCCGGCCAAGCCGGACCTCCCCAAGAAGCCGGAACTTCCCGCAAAGCCCGCGCTCCCGGCCAAGCCGGAACTTCCCAAGAAGCCCGACCTCCCGGCCAAGCCGGCACTGCCCGCAAAGCCAGAGCTCCCCGCGAAGCCGCAACTCCCCGCCAAACCGGAGCTCCCCGCCAAGCCCGCACTCCCGGCCAAGCCGGAACTTCCCAAGAAGCCCGACCTCCCGGCCAAGCCGGCACTGCCCGCAAAGCCAGAGCTCCCCGCGAAGCCGCAACTCCCCGCCAAACCGGAGCTCCCCGCCAAGCCCGCACTCCCGGCCAAGCCAGACCTCCCGAAGAAGCCGGACCTCCCGGCCAAGCCCGCGATCCCCGCGAAGCCGGACCTCCCCAAGAAGCCCGACCTCCCGGCCAAGCCAGCACTGCCCGCAAAGCCTGAACTGCCGGCCAAGCCGGCACTCCCCGCAAAGCCGGAGCTCCCCAAGAAGCCGGAACTTCCCGCCAAGCCCGCACTCCCGGCCAAGCCAGACCTGCCGAAGAAGCCGGAGCTTCCCGCCAAGCCCGCAATCCCCGCGAAGCCGGACCTCCCCAAGAAGCCCGACCTCCCGGCCAAGCCGGCACTGCCCGCAAAGCCTGAACTTCCCAAGAAGCCGGAGCTTCCCGCCAAGCCCGCGATCCCCGCGAAGCCGGACCTCCCCAAGAAGCCGGACCTCCCCGCAAAGCCCGACCACCCCAAGAAGCCCGACCACCCCGCAAAGCCCGACCACCCCAAGAAGCCCGACCACCCCAAGAAGCCCGACCACCCCAAGAAGCCCGACCACAAGGGGCACGACAAGAAGGGGCACGACAATAAGGGGCACGACAAGAAGGCCGAGCACCACTCGGAGAAGGACCACGGCTGACCGAGGCCGGCTGTAGCTGAACCGACTCGGCCGCCGAGCCGGGCCCGGGAGACCGGGCCCGGCTCGGTGCTGTGCGGGGCGCTCGCGCTCGGGCGGTCCTGGGGCGCACGCCCCCGCACACGTGGACGCGGAGGGTCAGGGCATCTCCTGCGACGCCCAGATGATCTTTCCGCCGGCGGTGTAGCGGGCGCCCCAGCGGTGGGCGAGCTGGGCCACCAGGAACAGGCCCCGGCCGCCCTCGTCCATGCTGCGGGCGTGGCGCAGCCGGGGCGCGGTGCTGCTGGCGTCGGCGACTTCGCAGGTCAGCCGGGAGTCCCGCAGGAGCCGTACGCGGATGGGGGGTTCGGCGTAGCGGATCGCGTTGGTGACGAGCTCGCTCACGATCAGCTCGGTCGTCATGGCCAGTTCGCCGAAGCCCCATGCCTCGACCTGGCGGGTGGCCAGGGCGCGCACATCGGCGACTGCGGCGGGATCCACGGGTACGTCCCACGAGACGACGTGCTCGGCGCCCAGGGCGTGGGTGCGGGTCAGGAGCAGGGCGATGTCGTCGGGCTGCGGCACGGGGACGAGTTGGCGCACCGCGGACGAGCAGAGGGTGGCGAGGTCGAGGCCGCGCCGGGACAGCAGGTCGGCGAGCCGGGCCATCCCGCGCTCCATGTCGCGGTCGGCGGCGGCGACGAGGCCGTCGGTGTAGAGGCCGAGCAGGCTGTTCTCGGCGAGTTCGATCTCGGCGGCCTCGAAGGCCATGCCGCCCAGCCCGAGCGGGGGTCCGGCCGGGGGCTGTGGGTAGGTGACCTCGCCGTCGGGGGCGACGACGACCGGGGGCGGGTGCCCGGCGCGGGCCATGGTGCAGCGCCGGGTGACCGGGTCGTAGACGGCGTACAGGCAGGTCGCGCCGAGGAAGGCGGTGGAGCTGTGGGCCGCGTCGCCGTCGGGTTGCTCCTCGCTGAGCCGGAGTACCAGGTCGTCGAGGTGGGCGAGGAGTTCGTCGGGCGGCAGCTCCATGTCGGCGAGGGTCTGCACGGCGGTGCGCAGTCGGCCCATGGTCGCGGCGGCGGTGATGCCGTGGCCGACGACGTCGCCGACGACCAGTCCCACCCGGGCGCCGGACAGGGGGATCACGTCGAACCAGTCGCCGCCTACTCCGCCGGTGGGGTCCGCGGGCAGATAGGAGGAGGCCACCTCCAGGGCGGTACCGCCCATCAGGGCCTGGGGCAGCAGGCTGCGTTGGAGGGTGACCGCGGCCGTGTGTTCCCGGGTGTAGCGGCGGGCGTTGTCGACGCACAGCGCCGCCCGGGCCACGAGTTCCTGGGCGACGAGGACGTCGTCGGGCTGGAAGGAGGCGGCGTTGAGGGAGCGGATGAAGGTGGTGAGGCCGAGCGCGGTGTTGCGGGCGCGCATGGGCACGGAGATGAGGGAGTGCAGGCCGAATTCGCGCATGCTGGCCGCTCGCGCGGGCTGTTCGGTGACCCACAGTTCGTCGGAGGGATCGAGGACGGGGATGAGGATCGGGTCGCCGTCGACGATCAGATGGGCGTCGTGCGGCGGGGGCACGAAGTCCACCGGGTCCCCGATCCGTGCCACGGCCTCCGGGCAGCCCTCGCGTACGGAGCTCATGCCGGCCCGGCGCATGATCGGCCTGGCGGGTGCCGGTCCGGCGTCGGGGAGCCATGCTCCGTGTCCCTCGGTGCTGAGTACGGGCTCCAGCAGGTCCACGACGACGAAGTCCGCGAAGCGCGGCACGGCGAAGTCGGCCAGTTCCTGTGCCGTGCGCAGCACGTCCAGCGTGGTGCCGATGCGGGTGCCGGCCTCGTTGACGAGGGCCAGCAGCTGGCGGGCGTTCCAACGCTCGGTGACGTCGAGCACCATGTAGCCGAGCCCGGTGATCGAGTTGTCGGCGTCCACGAACGGGAAGAAGGAGGTGGAGTAGGCGTGTTCGCGGTGCGGGTCGGCCCAGCTCCATCCCACGTACTCGTAGTCCGTGACCGGGACGCCGGTTTCGATGACCTTGCTCATCAGGCCCTCGATGGTGTCCACCTGCAGGCCGGGCAGCACTTCGCTGAGCCGGCGGCCGAGTCGCTGTTCGCGGGGCACACCGCCGAAGCGTTCCAGGGTGTCGTTCAGCCAGACGTAGCGCAGTTGGGTGTCCAGCACCGCCATACCGACCGGGGAGCGGGTCAGAAAGCCTTCGAGAAAGAACTGCCCCGCCGGCCACTGCTGGCGCTCTTCGCGTGCCGAGACCAGGAAGCATTCGTCGGCACCGACGGCGAAGGACGCGGAGACGCGCAGGTCCACCTCGACGCTGTGCCCGTCGCGGTGGCGAAGGGCCACGAGCCCGCTCCATCCCATGCCGCCCCGGCAGCGCTCGGCGACACCGGCCGCGCGCACGGGATCGCCGGGTATCGCCAGGAGCCGGGCGGCCGGGCCGCCGACGACCTGTGACGACGTAAGGCCCAGGAGGTCCTCGGCTGCCCGGGTCCAGCCGGTCACGACGCCGCGCGCGTCGATGAGGGCCGCGGCCTCGGTGGACGCGTCGAAGACAGCGCGCGGTCCTGCGGACGTGGGCGCGTCCGGTCCTTCTCGCGGAGCATCCATGGGTCCTCACGGAGCGTTCCTGGGTCCCACCTCTACACGACCATGTTCCTGCTTGTCCGCCCGATGTGCACGGGCCGGGGCCCGCTTCGCGCCTCCGCGCGGGAGCCGGGGCCGGGGGCCGAGGCGCGCGGGGGCCGGGACCGACGGCCTGTTCCCGCCGGAGGCCCACGGCCCTGTTCCCCCGGAGGCCCTCCGGGGCCCTCGGACTGGGCAAGGTCGAGGGGCGGAGGGAGCATGGAGGTACCGGTCGTCACAGCCGGGTGGCGGCTGTGGCCGAGGGGCGGGCCTGCCGGCCGGTGGCCGAGGAGCTGGGATGGCAGCCGGAACAGAATCCTTCGAGGCCGGCGACGGCGGCTACGGCGCGGAGCCGCCACGGCCGACCGGTCTGCTGGACATGCTGAGCGTGGCCGCGGTGGTCGTCGACGCCGACGGCCGCATCGTGTTCTGGACGCCGCAGGCCGAGGAATTGTTCGGCTACACCTCGCAGGAGGCGCTCGGGACGCTCGCCACGCGGCTGTTCATCCACCCCCAGCACATGCCCGCCGTGGCGAAGCTGTTCGCGGAGGTGCTGGAGACCGGCCGCAGCTGGGCGGGCGCCTTCCCGGTGCGGCACAAGGACGGCAGCATGCGGTTGACGGAGTTCCGCAACATGCGGCTCCTGGACGACCTCGGGGACGTCTACGCGCTCGGCATCGCGGCCGACCACTCGCTGCTCCAGCGCGTCGAGACCGATCTGGCCCTGTGCGAGCGGCTGATCAGCCAGTCCCCGATCGGCCTCGCCCTCCTCGACCCCGATCTGCGTTATCTGCTGGTCAATCCGGCGCTGGAGCGGATCGACGCGACGCCGGCCGAGGAGCACATCGGCCGTCGGCTGCGGGAGACTCTGCCGCTGCCCGACATCGACACCATCGAGTCCTGTCTGCGTCAGGTGCTCACCACCGGCACCCCGCTGCTCGACCAGTACCACGTGGGACGTCCGCCGGCCGATCCGGAGAACGAGCACGCCTGGTCGCTGTCCTTCTACCGGCTGGAGGACCCCGGCGGCCGGGTCCTGGGCGCGGCGATCTCGTTCGTGGACGTCACCGAGCGGCATCGCGCGTCCGCCGAGGCCGACCGGGCCCGGCGGCGGCTCGCGCTGATCGCCGACGCCTCCACCCGGGTCGGCACCACGCTGGAGGTGGAGCGCACCGCTCATGAGCTGGCCGAGGTCGCCGCGCCGGAGCTGGCGGACGTCGTAGCCGTGGACATCCTGGACTCCGCGCTGGCCTGCCGCCGGATGAGCAAGCCGGACGAGGGCCCCGAACTCTTCCGTGCCCTTGCCCTCAAGGCGGCGTATCCCAGCGTGGCCCTGCGTGCCGCGGACCCGCCCGGCGACCTGGCGGCCTACGAGGGGGACCGGCTGGTCACGTTGTGCGTGCACACGGCGCGGCCGGTCCTGGTGCGCCATGTGGAGGAGCACGATCTGCCGCGTATCGCCCGGGACGCCGAGGCCACGTCGCTGCTGGCCCGGGCCGGGGTGCACTCGTATCTCGCGGTGCCGTTGATCGCGCACGGGGAGGTGCTGGGCGCCCTCGATCTCAAGCGCACCCGCAATCCGGTGCCGTTCGACGAGGACGACGTCGTGCTCGCCAGTGAGCTGGCCAGCCGGGCCGCCGTGGCCATCGACAACGCCCGCTGGTTCCAGAGCGTGCGCAACACCGCCCTGACTCTTCAGCGCAGCCTGCTGCCCGACCACCCGCCGCACCACACCGGCCTGGAGCTCGCCTCCCGCTATCAGCCCGCCCAGGCCACCAGTGAGGTGGGCGGCGACTGGTACGACGTGATTCCGCTGGACGACGACAAGACCGCCCTGGTCGTCGGCGATGTGATGGGCAACGGGATCGACGCCGCCGCGACCATGGGCCGGCTGCGGACCGCGACCTGTGCCTACGCCGACCTCGACCTGGAGCCCGCCGCCGTGCTCCAGCACCTGGACAAGATCACCTGCGATCTGGAGCACTACATCGTCACCTGCCTGTACGCGGTGTACGACCCGCGCACGAGGCTGTGCCACATCGCCAACGCCGGGCACATGCCGCCCGCGCTGGCCCGTCCCGGCCGGCCGCCCGAGCTGCTCGGCCTGCCCACCGCGGCCCCGCTCGGCGTCGGCGGCATCCCGTTCGAGGCCACCTCCGTCGAGCTGGGGCCCGGGGATCTGCTGGTGCTCTACACCGACGGCCTCGTGGAGACCCGCCACCACCCGATCGACGACCGCCTGAACGTGCTGCTCGGTTTCCTCGACGAACCGGGCCGCCCCCTGGAGGAGACCTGTGACCTTCTCCTGTACGGGCTACGCCATCCCGACGACCACGACGACGTCGCCCTGCTCGTCGCGCGGGTCCTGTAGGTGCCCGCGTCTGACTGCCCGAGCTCCTGTTGCCCGAGCGCATGGTCGCCCGCGCCCGGTTTCTCACGCCTGCTTGCCCGCGCCGGGCGCCCGACGCACCCTGTTCGTATGGGTGCCAGTGACGGCCCGACGCTGATCGGTTCCGTACAGCGGGCCTTCCGTCTGCTGGAGGCGGTGAGCGCGCACGAGAACGGTGCCCCGGCGAAGCAGCTGGCGCGGGAAGCGGATCTGCCGCTGGCCACGGCGTACCACCTGCTGCGGACGCTGGTCCACGACGGGTATGTGCGCAAGCTCGACGACGGCGGTTTCATCCTGGGCGACCGGCTTCAGACGCTGCACACGGCGGGCCGGACACAGGCACTGCTGAGCCGGATCAGGCCCACGCTGGCCGCGTTGCGGGACGAGCTGTCGACGCCCGCCTACCTCACCTTCTACGAGGACGGCGAGATCCGAGTCGCCGAGATCGTCGACGGCCCGCGCACGCCCCGGGTCGATCTCTGGGTCGGGTTCGAGGACGCCGGGCATGCCACGGCGCTCGGCAAGTCGGTGCTGCGGGAGCTGGACGACGAGGCGCGCAAGGACTATCTGTCGCGGCACTCGCTCGCCGACCTGACGCCCAGGACGATCACCGACACCCCGGAGCTGCTCCGGCGCCTGGACGCCTCGCCACTGGCCCCGGCCGTCACGGACATGGAGGAGTACGCGCTCGGCACGGTGTGTGTCGCGGTGCCCGTGTACAGCGGGACCACGATCGGGTCGCTGGGCGTCTCGCTGCGGGCCGACCGGCTCTCGCGTCTGGACGAGATCCGGTCGCGGCTGATTCCCACCGCCGGCCGGGTCACCCGGGGGCTGTCGTTCACTATCTGAAATTCCGCTGCTTGTCGCACCCGGGGGCGAACCAGTTTCCTGGATGAAACGGACATTCCACGGGTTCTACGCCCCTGCACACAGGTGAGGACTGCGGACGAGACATGAGTCAGGCCCCAGACCATGGTCGTGACCACTGGCCCAGCCGATGGGTCACCGCGCTGCCCATACTGCCCCTTCTTCCGATACTGATCGTCTCCGCGGTCGTGCTCGTCGATCTCATCGGCGGCTCCGGGATGACCTGGCTGCCGCTGCTGGCCACCGGGCCCGCTCTCGCGGCGACCACCAACGGTCCGCGCGGAGTGCTGTGTGTCGGGCTGCTGGCCGCCGCCGTCGGCGCGGTCCTCGGCATCCGGGACGGCGCACCGCACAGCGAGCTGGCGGTCGTACTGGCCGCTCTGGTGGCCGTCATGCTGGCGGGCTGCCTGGCCAGTGCGCTGCGCGAGCGGCGCGAACGGGTGCTGGCGGCCGTCCGCTCCGTCGCCGAGGCCGCCCAGCACGCCCTGCTCCAGCCGGTACCGGCGACGGTGGGACCGTTCCGGGTGGCGGTGCGCTACAGCGCCGCCGCGGCGGAGGCCCGGATAGGCGGCGACCTCTACGCGCTCGTGTCCACGCCGTACGGGGTCCGGATGCTCGTCGGCGATGTGCGCGGCAAGGGGCTGCCGGCCGTGGGGACGGCCGCGCTGGTGGTCGGTGTCTTCCGGGAGGCCGCCCACGAGGAGCCCGATCTGCTCACCGTGGTCGCCAGGATCGAGCGGAGCCTGGCGCGCAACCTGGACAGCGACGACTTCGTCACGGCCGTGGTCGCCGGCTACCCCCGGCCGGGGCAGCTGGAGGTGGTCAACTGCGGTCACGCGCCGCCGCTGCTGGTGCGCGACGGCGTCGTGGTCCCGGTCGACGCGGACCGTCCGACGCCGCCCCTCGGACTGCGCGCCCTGTCGGGCGAGACCCCCGAGCTCCAGGTGCTGCCCTTCGCCGACGGCGACAAGTTGCTGCTGTACACCGACGGCGTCACCGAGGCTCGCAACGAGGCCCGTGAGTTCTACCCGCTCGCCGAGGGCCTGGCCCGGCACGCCTGCGACGAGCCGACCCGTACCGTCACCGCGCTCCACGACGAACTGCTGGCCCATGTGGGCGGCCGGCTGCACGACGACGCGGCGCTCCTCATGCTCCATATGCCGACCGCGGCCGAGGCACCGGCCACGCACCCGCCCGCCACGGACGGGGCGGCCGGCTCCGGCGCACAGGCCGGTGTCGGCGCCGACCGCGTCGAAACGTGCTCGCGCTCGTAGACGGGCGAACCGCCGCCGAACGGTGTTAGAAATGAGGCATGGCCGGAATCCTCGGCCGCCTGCGCTCCCTGTTGAGCGCGCGTACCGTCGCCCGGCAGGTCTTCGTGATGCAGGCGGCGATCGTCGCGCTCCTCGTCGTCGCCGCGGTGGTGGCCCTGGTGCTGCAGATCCGCACCGACACCGAGCGGGAGGCCCGCAACCGCTCCCTCGCCGTGGCCCAGGCCTTCGCGAAGGCACCCGGTGTCGTCGAAGCCCTGGCCGACTCGGATCCGACGGTGGTGCTCCAGCCGCGTGCCGAGGCGACCCGCAAGGCGACCGACGTGGACTTCGTCGTGGTGATGTCCACGGAGGGGATCCGGTACACCCACCCCGATCCGGAGCAGATCGGCAAGCGCTTCGTCGGCACCATCGGACCGGCGGCGGCGGGCGGGGTCGTGCGCGAGACGTACACCGGAACGCTGGGGCCGTCCGTGCGGGCGGTGGTGCCCGTGACCGACGGCGACGACCGGATCGTCGGACTGGTGGCCGCAGGGGTGACCATGGCCAGCGTGAGCGGCTTCGTCGGTGACCATCTGCCGGTGCTGATCGGCACGGCGGCGATCGCGCTGGTCGTGGCCACCGGGGGCACCGCGCTGGTCAGCCGGAGGCTGCTGCGTCAGACGCATGGGCTGGGGCCCGCCGAGATGACCCGGATGTACGAGCATCACGACGCCGTCCTGCACTCCGTACGGGAAGGTGTGCTGATCCTGGACGGCCGGCGCCGGCTGGCGCTCGCGAACGACGAGGCGCGCCGGCTGCTGGGGCTGGCGCCGGACGCGGAGGGGCGGCTCTGCGCCGACCTGGACATCGGACCCGACCTCGCACGACTGTTTGAGTCGGGGCGGGACGCCACCGACGAGGTGCATGTGGCGCAGGGGCGGCTGCTGGCGGTGAGCCAGCGGTCGACCGACCGGGCCGGCGGGCCGCCCGGCAGCGTGGCGACGCTGCGGGACACCACCGAGCTGCGGACGATGACCGGCCGGGCGGACGTGGCGCAGGAGCGGCTGAAGCTGCTGTACGACGCGGGCCTGGAGATCGGTACCGTCCTCGATGTCACGCGCACCTCGCAGGAGCTGGCCGACTTCGCGGTGCCGCGGTTCGCCGACTTCGTCTCCGTCGATCTGGCCGATCCGGTGCTGCGGGGCGAGGAGCCGAAGGTGGGCCGCACCGATATGCGCCGGGTCGCCTTCCAGGGCGTACGGGAGGGCAGTCCGCTCTATCCGGTGGGTGAGCTCATCCACTTCTCCCCGACCAGCCCGCAGGCGTTCGGCTTCGGCACCGGCGAGTCCGTGCTGGAGGCGGACATGCCCGCGTTCACCGGCTGGCAGGAGCAGGACCCGGACAAGGCTCACAAGATCGTTGGGTTCGGGATCCACTCGATGCTCACGGTCCCGTTGCGCGCCCGTGGCGTCATCATGGGCATGGCCACGTTCTGGCGGGCCGACCGGCCCGAGCCGTTCGAGCAGGACGACGTCTCGCTCGCCGAGGAGCTGGTGGCCCGCGCCGCCGTCAGCATCGACAACGCGCGCCGCTACACCCGTGAGCACACCCTGTCGGTCACGCTCCAGCGCAGTCTGCTGCCGCGGGCGCTGCCGGGGCAGAGCGCCCTCGATGTCGCCTACCGCTATCTGCCCGCGCACGCCGCGCAGGGCGGGGTCGGCGGGGACTGGTTCGACGTGATCGCGCTGCCGGGGGCGCGGGTGGCGCTGGTCGTCGGGGACGTCGTGGGGCACGGGCTGCACGCGGCGGCGACGATGGGGCGGCTGCGTACGGCGGTGCACAACTTCTCCACGCTGGATCTGCCGCCCGACGAACTCCTCGGCCATCTGGACGAGTTGGTCGCCCGTATCGACCAGGACGAGGGCGACGGCGAGGGTCCGCCGGTCATCGGGGCGACCTGTCTGTACGCCGTGTACGACCCCGGCGGCGGGGTGTGCACCGTCTCGCGCGCCGGTCACCTCGAACCGGCGGTGGTGACTCCCGACGGCGCGGTCGAGTTCCCGGCCGTCCCCGGCGGGCCGCCGCTGGGGCTGGCTTCCGGGCTGCCCTTCGAGTCGACCGAGCTGCGGCTGCCCGAGGGCAGCGGGCTGGTCCTGTACACCGACGGACTGGTCGAGGGCGAGGGACGGGACATCGACGAGGGTCTCGAGCTGCTGCGCGGGGCGCTGGCCGCGACGCCGCCGACGGGGGGCCGGATGCCGGAGGAGACGTGCAAGGCGGTTCTGGAGGCCCTGCTGCCGGAGCGGCCACGGGACGATGTCGCCCTCGTCGTGGCCCGGACCCGCATGCTGCCCGCCGACCGCACCGCGGCGTGGGACGTGCCGGCCGACCCCTCGGCGGTGGCCCGGGTGCGGGCGGCGGCGGCACGGACGCTGGACGAGTGGGGGCTGGTGGAGGAGGCGTTCACGACCGAGCTGATTCTGAGCGAGCTGGTCACCAACGCCATGCGTCACGCCACCGGCCCCATCCGGGTCCGGCTGATCCGCGACCGCGCCCTGATCTGCGAGGTCTCCGACGGCAGCAGCACCGCCCCGCACCTGCGCAGCGCGGCCACCACGGACGAGGGCGGCCGGGGCCTGTTCCTGGTGGCCCAGTTCGCCGAACGCTGGGGCACCCGGTACATGCCGGGCGGCAAACTGATCTGGACGGAACAGCCCCTGCCGAACGGCAACACCCCGCACCCGAGGGAGCTGTGACGCCGTGACGAGACTCGTGCTGAGTGCTTCACCATGCTTCTCCACCGGTGACCCGCACCGGGCTCCGTAAGATCGCCCTGTGGCGAACTTCCAGCTCGAACGCACGGTTGCGCTCCCCCTCGACGAGGCGTGGCGCCGACTGACCCTGTGGCACCGCCACGCCGACGCCGTCCCGTTGACCCGCGTCCGGGTCATCACCCCCGAACCCACCCATGAGGGCACCCGTTTCATCGCCCGCTCCGGTATCGGCCCGCTCTCCTTCGACGACCCGATGGAGGTCACGGTGTGGCGCCCGCCCGCTGCGGACACCCCCGGCCTGTGCCGTCTGGAGAAGCGCGGCCGGTTCGTGACGGGCTGGGCCGAGATCGAGGTCCTGCCGGGTCCGGGCGGGCGCTCACGCGTGCGGTGGCGGGAGGAACTGGAGGTGCGGGGCCTGCCGAGAGCGGCCGACGGCCTGCTGGAGCGCGCGGGCCGCCACATGTTCGGACGCGCGGTGAACCGGCTGCTGAGGCGCGCATGAGGGCAGCCGAACGGGCGGGCTGGGACCACCGCTTCGCGCAGGGGCACGGCTTCATCGGGGCCGACGCGCCGGAACTGCGCCGGCTCGCGGAGGCGATACGGCCGCGTCCCGGCGCCCGCGCCCTGGACGTCGGCTGTGGGCTGGGCACCTACGCGGCGGCACTCGCGGCTCTCGGGTGCGACACGCTCGCCGTCGACTGGGCGGACGCGGCGGTGGCGGCGACCCGAGACCGCTACGCCGACCTGGAACCACGCCTGCGCACGGCCCTGTTGGACTTCGAGGACACCGACGCGGTCGCCGCGACGCTGCCACGGGGCTCCTTCGACATCGTGACGATGCGGCTGGTCCTCGCCTTCATGTCCGACAAGCAGGCGGCGACGGACCGGGTCCGCGATCTGCTCGCGCCCGGTGGGGTGTGGATGGTGACGACACCGCTGGCACACCGCCTGCCCGAGGAGCGGCGCGGCATCGGGCTGACGTCCGAGGACGTGGCGCTGGTGACGGACGGCTGGGCGCGGGGCGAGTGGTACGACCTCGAGCGGGCCGGACTGCGCTGCCTCCTGCTGCGGTCCTGAACTGGCGTGTCACCGCTGGTCGTCGGGGGCGGCGGGCAGCGGCAGGACAAGGGTGAACGAGGATGCCGTCCGAGGGAACCTCGGAACCACCGGCTCCACGCCTGGGACGACGACGGGCCGCGCTGGTCGAACGTCGGGCACCGCGCCGCACCGAGGGGACGGGAGCCGCACCTGGTGGCGAGGAAAACGCCGGAATCGTGCGCGAGTTGTCCTGCCAGGTGCGGATCAGCGGGGGCGGCGCGCCCGACTGCGCGTTCCCGTGGCCGGAGCAGCCGAAGGTGCGGGCGGTTCGGGACGGCGAGGCCCCCAGCATGGTGGGTGTCGGCGGCTCGGCCGGTGTGATGGCTTCTTCGGTGGTCAGGCCACCGAGCCGATTCGTCGCGACGGTCCGGGTGTCGTCGGGTCGTGGTGGATCGGGGTGTGGGCGCCGGTCAGGGAGACTCCGCTGCCGCCGCGCCGGTTGGCGACGATCTCGGAGGCGATCGACAGCGCCGTCTCCTCCGGTGTGCGGGCGCCGAGGTCCAGGCCGATCGGGGAGCGCAGCCGGGCCAGTTCGAGGTCGCTCACGCCGACTTCGCGGAGCCGCTCGTTGCGTTCGAGGTGGGTGCGGCGGGAGCCCATCGCGCCGACGTACGCCACCGGCAGGCGCAGGGCGAGCTGGAGCAGGGGTACGTCGAACTTGGCGTCGTGGGTGAGGACGCACAGGACGGTCCGGCCGTCGACCTCCGTGCCCGCCAGGTACTTGTGCGGCCACTCCACGACGATCTCGTCCGCCTCCGGGAAGCGGGCCTTGGTCGCGAAGACGGGGCGGGCGTCGCACACCGTCACGTGGTAGTTGAGGAACTTGCCGATCCGCACCAGTGCCGAGGCGAAGTCGATCGCGCCGAAGACGATCATCCGGGGCGGCGGCACCGAGGACTCGACGAGAACCGTGAGCGGGGCGCCGCAGCGCGAGCCCTGCTCGCCGATCTCCACGGTGCCGGTGCGTCCGGCGTCCAGGAACGCACCGGCCTCCGCCGCGACCGTGCGGTCCAGTTCGGGGTGGCCGCCGAAGCCGCCCTCGCGGGAGCCGTCCGGGCGGACCAGCAGGGCCCGGCCGGTCAGCTCGGCGGGGCCCCGTACGATCCGCGCCACCGCTGCCGCCTCCTGGCCCGCAGCCGCCCGCAGCGCGGAGGCGAGCACCGGACGGGCCGGGTCGGCCGCCCGGACCGGTGTGACCAGGATGTCGATGATGCCCCCGCAGGTCAGGCCGACCGCGAAGGCGTCCTCGTCGCTGTAGCCGAAGCGTTCCAGGACCGTCTCGCCGTCCTGGAGCGCCTGTTGGCACAGCTCGTACACCGCGCCCTCCACACAACCGCCGGACACCGAGCCGATCGCCGTGCCGTCGGCGTCCACCGCGAGCGCGGCACCGGGCTGGCGGGGTGCGCTGCCGCCGACCGCCACCACGGTGGCCACGGCGAAGTCACGTCCCTGCTCGACCCACCGGTGCAGATCTTCGGCGATGTCCAGCATCTGTCGGTCTCCTTGACTACGGTTGTGTGGAGGGCCGGGAGCGCACCGGCTAGTGCACGCCCATCCAGCTCTCAATGGGGTTGAGGGCGAAATAGACCACGAAGATGCCTGTCAGGGCCCACATGAACGCCCCGATCTCCCGCGCCTTGCCCTGTGCGACCTTGATCGCGACGTACGAGATGACACCGGCCGCGACGCCGGCCGTGATGGAGTACGTGAAGGGCATGATCACGACGGTGAGGAACACCGGGATCGCGGTGGCCCGGTCCGACCAGTCCACGTGCCGGGCGTTCATCATCATCATGGCGCCGATCACGACCAGCGCGGCAGCCGCGACCTCGCCCGGCACGATCGCCGTGAGCGGGGTGAAGAACAGGCAGGCCGCGAAGAACAGGCCGGTGACGACCGAGGAGAGCCCGGTACGCGCACCCTCGCCCACGCCGGTCGCCGATTCGACGAACACCGTCTGGCCGGAGGCGCCGGACACACCGCCGATCGCGCCGCCGGCGCCGTCGATGAACAGCGCCTTCGACAGTCCCGGCATCCGGCCCTTGTCGTCGGCCAGCTTGGCCTCCGTGCCGACGCCGATGATCGTCGCCATGGCGTCGAAGAACCCGGCGAGCACCAGGGTGAACACGATCATGCCGACGGTCATCGCGCCGACCTCGCCCCAGCCGCCGAACTCGACGTTGCCGAAGACCGAGAAGTCCGGCATGGACACGGCGCTGCCGTGCAGTTCGGGAGCGGCGCCGCCCGCCCACTGCTTGGGGTCGATGACGTCGAGTGCGTTGAGGATGACGGCGAGCACGGTGCCGCCGAGGATGCCGATCAGGATCGCGCCGGGGATGCCGCGCGCCTGGAGCATGAAGATCGCGAGCAGGGTGACCGCGAAGAGGAGGACGGGCCAGCCGGCGAGTTCACCGGCCGGGCCGAGGGTGACCGGGGTGGCCTCGCCCTGGTGCACGAAGCCGGCCTTGTAGAAGCCGATCAGGGCGACGAACAGGCCGATGCCCATGGTGATCGCGTGCTTGAGCGCGAGCGGGATCGCGTTCATGATCATCTCGCGCAGGCCGGTGACGACCAGCAGCATGATGACGACGCCGTACATCACACACATGCCCATGGCCTGCGGCCAGGTCATCTGCGGGGCGACCTGCGAGGCGAGCACGCCGGAGACGGACAGGCCCGCGGCGAGGGCCAGCGGCACCTTGCCGAAGAAGCCCATCAGCAGGGTGGTGAGGGCCGCGGCGAACGCGGTCGCGGTGATCAGGGCCTTCTGGGCGAGGGTGTCTCCCGCCGCGTCCTTGCCGGACAGGATCAGGGGGTTGAGCAGGAGGATGTACGCCATCGCCATGAAGGTGGTGATGCCGCCGCGCACCTCACGCGCGACCGTGGATCCTCTGTGGGATATGTGGAAGTACCGGTCGAGCCACGACCTGCCGGCGGGGACGCGGGTGCCTTCTCCCGCGTCGTCGGCTGTGGTCGTCGGCTCCAGTGACTGCTGGGTCATGTGGGCCTACTCCCAAGGTTCAAAGGGGCACCCGCCCCGGCGCTCTGCCGGGCCACGGGATTTGGGAAGGTGCTTCGGCCGCACGACCCGGGGGACGGCCCGAGGCGAACGAAAGGGATCTTTAGCACAGGTACTTGCAGCTCGGCCGGCGCCGCGAGCGGTGCGGCGGGCCGAGTACTCCGGGCGGCGCGGCGGAGTGTGTGACGTTCCCAGCGCCGCCCGGAGAGATTTACGGGTTGTTGCTCACGCCGTACCGGTGAGGTGTTCCGGCCGTACCGGCGTGCGGTTGAGCTCCAGCCCGGTCGCGTTCCGGATCGCCGCGAGGACGGCCGGGGTGGACGACAGGGTGGGTGCCTCGCCGATGCCCCGCAGCCCGTACGGGGCGTGGTCGTCGGCGAGTTCGAGCACGTCGACGGGGATGGTCGGCGTGTCGAGGATCGTGGGGATCAGGTAGTCGGTGAAGGAGGGGTTCCTGACCTTCGCCGTCTTCGGGTCGACGATGATCTCCTCCATGACCGCCACACCGAGACCCTGGGTGGTGCCGCCCTGGATCTGGCCGATGACGGACAGCGGGTTGAGCGCCTTGCCGACGTCCTGGGCGCAGGCCAGTTCGATGACCTTCACCAGGCCGAGCTCGGTGTCGACCTCGACGACGGCGCGGTGCGCGGCGAAGGAGTACTGGACGTGGCCGAAGCCCTGGCCGGTGCGCAGGTCGAAGGCCTCGGTCGGACGGTGCCGCCACTCGGCCTCCACCTCGACGCTCTCGCCCTCCAGGACGTCGACGAGGTCGGCGAGGACCTCGCCGCCGTCGGTGACGACCTTGCCGCCCTCCAGCAGGAGTTCGGCGGTGGCCCAGGCCGGGTGGTAGGAGCCGAACTTGCGGCGCCCGATCTCCAGGACCTTCTCGCGGACCAGCTCGCAGGAGTTCTTGACCGCGCCGCCGGTGACGTACGTCTGCCGCGAGGCGGAGGTCGAGCCGGCGCTGCCCACCTGGGTGTCGGCCGGGTGGATGGTCACCTGGGTGACGCCGAGTTCGGTGCGGGCGATCTGCGCGTGGACGGTGACACCGCCCTGGCCGACCTCCGCCATGGCCGTGTGCACGGTGGCGACGGGCTCGCCGCCGACGACCTCCATGCGCACCTTGGCGGTGGAGTAGTCGTCGAAGCCCTCGGAGAAGCCGACGTTCTTGATGCCGACCGCGTAGCCGACCCCGCGTACGACGCCTTCGCCGTGGGTGGTGTTGGACAGACCACCGGGCAGCTGCCGTACGTCCGCGCCCTCGCTGGACTCCCACTGGCGCTCCGGCGGCAGGGGCATCGCCTTGACGCGGCGCAGGAGTTCGGCGACCGGCGCCGGGGAGTCGACCGGCTGCCCGGTCGGCATGATCGTGCCCTGCTCCATCGCGTTGAGCTGACGGAACGCCACCCGGTCCATGCCCACCTCGTCGGCGAGCTTGTCCATCTGCGCCTCGTAGGCGAAGCACGCCTGGACGGCGCCGAAGCCGCGCATCGCGCCGCAGGGCGGGTTGTTGGTGTAGAGGGCGATCGCCTCGATGTCGACGTCGTCGACCACGTACGGGCCGATCGACAGCGAGGAGGCGTTGCCGACGACCGCCGGGGAGGCGGAGGCGTACGCGCCGCCGTCCAGCACGATGCGGCACTTCACGTGGGTGAGCTTGCCGTCCTTGGTGGCGCCGTGCTCGTAGTAGAGCTTGGCCGGGTGGCGGTGGACGTGCCCGAAGAAGGACTCGAACCGGTTGTAGACGATCTTGACCGGCTTGCCGGTGCGCATCGCCAGCAGGCAGGCGTGGATCTGCATCGACAGGTCCTCGCGGCCACCGAAGGCGCCGCCGACGCCGGACAGCGTCATCCGGACCTTGCTCTCGGGCAGGCCGAGGACCGGGGCGATCTGCTTCAGGTCGCTGTGCAGCCACTGGGTGGCGATGTACAGGTGGACGCCGCCGTCCTCGTCCGGCACCGCGAGGCCCGACTCGGGGCCGAGGAAGGCCTGGTCCTGCATGCCGAAGGTGTACTCGCCCTTGACGACGAAGTCGGCCCTCTTGGCCGCTTCCTCGGCGTTGCCGCGCAGGATCGGCTGGCGGTGCACGATGTTCGGGTGCGGGACGTGACCGGAGTGGTGGTCGTCGCGGCCCTCATGGACGAGGATCGCGTCCGGTGCGGTCGCGGAGGCCTCGTCGGTGACGACCGGCAGTTCGCGGTAGTCGACCTTGATCTTGGCTGCCGCGCGGCGGGCGGTCTCCGGGTGGTCGGCGGCGACGATCGCGACCGGCTCACCGTGGTGACGTACCTTGCCGTGCGCGAGGACCGGGGTGTCCTGGATCTCCAGGCCGTAGTTCTTCACGTCGGTCGGCAGGTCGTCGTACGTCATGACGGCGTACACGCCGGCCATCGCGAGGGCCTCGCTCGTGTCGATGGACACGATCTCGGCGTGCGCGACGGTGGAACGCAGGATCTGGCCCCAGAGCATGTCCTCGTGCCACATGTCGGACGAGTACGCGAACTCGCCGGTGACCTTGAGGGTGCCGTCCGGGCGGAGCGTGGACTCTCCGATGCCGCCCTTGGTCTGCGATCCCTGGGTGATCTTCGTAGGGGTTCCGCTGGGGGAAGCCATGCTCAGACCGCCTCTCCCTGCCGGGCGGCCGCCAGGCGGACCGCGTCCATGATCTTCTCGTAACCGGTGCAGCGGCACAGGTTGCCCGACAGGGCCTCGCGGATGTCCGCGTCGGTCGGGTTGGGGTTGCGCTCGAGCATCTCGTCGGCGGCGACCAGCAGACCCGGCGTGCAGAATCCGCACTGGACGGCGCCGGCGTCGATGAACGCCTGCTGGATCGGGGAGAGTTCGGTGCCCTCGCCGGTCTGGGAATCCTGCCCCTTGGCAGACCAGCCCTGGGCGTCCTGGAGGGACGTACCGCAAGCACCACTCGCGCAACCGCCGTGCTCGGCGCGCTGCTTGGCGAAGTCCGCGAGCCCCTCGACGGTGACGACCTCGCGGCCCTCGACCTGGCCGGCCGCGACCAGGCAGGAGCACACCGGTACGCCGTCGAGGCGGACCGTGCAGGAACCGCACTCGCCCTGCTCGCAGGCGTTCTTCGAGCCCGGCAGGCCCATGCGCTCGCGGAGCACGTACAGCAGGGACTCGCCCTCCCACACGTCGTCGGCTTCCTGCGGACGTCCGTTGACAGTGAAGTTGACACGCATTACGCGGCTCCCTCCGTGAGGCGGCCCTCGCCGCGGTACGACTCCCAGGTCCAGGTCAGCGTGCGGCGGGCCATGATGCCGACCGCGTGGCGGCGGTAGCTCGCCGTGCCCCGGACGTCGTCGATCGGGTTGCAGGCGCCCGAGCACAGCTCGGCGAACTGCTTGGCGACCGACGGGGTGATGATCTTGCCGTTGTCCCAGAAGCCGCCCTCTTCGAGCGCGGCGTTCAGGAATTCCTCGGCGGCCTTGGCCCGCACGGGGGTGGGCGCCGCCGAGCCGATGCCGGTCCGGACGGTCCGGGTCTCGGGGTGCAGCGCCAGCCCGAAGGCGCACACCGCGATGACCATGGCGTTGCGGGTGCCGACCTTGGAGTACTGCTGCGGCCCGTCGGCCTTCTTGATGTGCACGGCCCGGATGAGTTCGTCGGCGGCGAGCGCGTTGCGCTTCACGCCGGTGTAGAACTCGTCGATCGGGATACGGCGGCTGCCGCGCACCGACTCGACCTCGACCTCGGCGCCCGCCGCCAGCAGGGCGGGGTGGGCGTCCCCGGCCGGGGAGGCGGTGCCGAGGTTGCCGCCGACGCCGCCGCGGTTGCGGATCTGCGGGGAGGCGACCGTGTGCGAGGCGAGGGCCAGGCCCGGCAGCTCGGCGCGCAGGTGCTCCATGATGCGGGTGTACGGGACGGAGGCCCCGAGCCGCACGCTGTCCTCGCCGACCTCCCACTCGTAGAGGTCGCCGATGCGGTTCAGGTCGAGGAGGTACTCGGGCCGGCGGTGGTCGAAGTTGATCTCGACCATCACATCGGTGCCACCCGCAATCGGCACAGCGGTGGGGTGCTCAGCCTTGGCGGCGAGCGCCTCCTCCCAGCTGGCAGGGCGAAGGAAGTCCATGACCGGCTCTCTTCTTCTTCGTCTCGTGGGTCGTACGGTTTGAGCCAGATCAGGTGCGGCGGGCCCGGCTCGTTCATGTGCTGTTAACGCGGATTGACGTCAGTACACAGCGCCGTACTCCACCGGGGTCAGTCACGGAAACCATGAAGGAGTTGGCTGGCCAGGCCGGGCATCTTGTAGATTCGTCTGAACGGAGGTCATCAGGAACCTCCCTGTTTTTCCGTGGAAACGTGCGACACAGCCCTTGTGACCAGGGACACAGCCGAAACACACCTCGGCCGGAGACGGTCACCCACGCACCGGTCCGCAGGGCGGGCCGCTCACCACACGAGCCACTGGATCCATCGTAGATTTCGAGACAAAGAACGGCGGCGACGAGAATGCGGCTGCGCGCACTGCTGGACACCGACGCGCTGGGCCTCAAGCTGCTCGGCGGCGAGGACGAGCTGGATCGCACCGTGCGCGGCGTGATGACCACCGACCTCCGGGACCCCAGCCGCTACCTCTCGGGCGGTGAGCTGGTGCTCACCGGGCTGGCCTGGCGGCGCGGCGCGGCGGACTCCGAGCCGTTCGTGCGCCTCCTGGCGCAGGCCGGGGTGGTCGCGCTGGCGGCCGGCGAGGCCGAGCTCGGGGACGTCCCGGAGGACCTGGTGCTGGCCTGCGCCCGCCACCGGCTGCCGCTCTTCGCGGTCCATGAGTCGGTGGCGTTCGCGACGATCACCGAGCACGTCGTACGGCAGGTCAGCGGCGAGCGGGCCGGGGATCTCGCGGCGGTCGTCGACCGGCACCGCCGGATGATGACCGCCGGCCCGGCGGGCGGCGGCCCCGACGTGGTCCTCGACCTGCTCGGCTCCGACCTGGACCTGCGGGCCTGGGTGCTGTCGCCGACGGGGCGGCTCATCGCGGGCTCGAAGGTCTCCGGCCCGGCACTGCCCGCCGACCTGTGCGCGCGGCTGGCGGCGGAGCAGCTGACGGCCGCCCGCACGGGCCGGCGCGGGCCGCACCGCGTCACCCTGGGCGGCGCGCCGTACTCCCTCTTCCCGATCCGCAGCGGCGGCCGGTCCGCGCCGGGCTCGCGGGACGTGCGCGAGACGGTGCTGTCGGACTGGCTGCTGGCCGTGGACGCGGACGCGAGCGACTGGCCGGAGGAGCGGCTCGACCTGCTGCAGGGCGTCACCCAGCTGATCGCGGTGGAACGGGACCGCAGGGACGCGGCGCGCACGGTCCGCCGCCGCCTCGCGCAGGAGGTGCTGGAGCTGGTCCAGACGGGTGCGGCGCCCGCCGAGATCGCCGCCCGGCTGCGGGTAGCGGCGCCGGTGCTGCTGCCCGGCCTCGGAGCGGCCCCGCACTGGCAGGTGGTCGTCGCCCGGGTGGAGTGGGAGGGCGGGGACATCGAGGCGGGTCCGGTCGCCCAGTCGCTGCTGGAGGAGATCCTGGTCGACCCCGAGGCGACCGGTCCGGAGCCCTCCGACCGTATCGCCGTGGCGCACACCGGTGACGAGGCCATCGCCCTGGTCCCGCTCCCGGCGGTCTCTGCGGAGCACGACGGCTCCGAGGCGGGGATCCTCGCCGACGCCCTGCTGGAGTCGGTCCGCCGCCCGCTGTCGGCCGGCCTGGACGACGACGGCCGGGTCACGCTCGGCGTGAGCGCGGCCGTGCACTCGGCGGAGGGGCTGCGCGGCGCCCTGGAGGAGGCCCGCCACGCCCGCCGGGTGGCGGCGGCGCGCACCGGCCGGGTCTGTGCGGCCGGCCACCAGGAGCTGGCCTCGCACGTCCTGCTGCTGCCGTTCGTCCCGGACGACGTGCGCCGGGCGTTCACGGCCCGTCTGTTGGATCCGCTGCGCGACTACGACCGTCGTCATCGCGCCGAACTGATCCCGACCCTGGAGGCGTTCCTGGAGTGTGACGGCTCCTGGACGCGCTGCGCGACCCGGCTGCACCTGCACGTCAACACGCTGCGCTATCGGGTCGGGCGGATCGAGCAGTTGACGAGCCGGGACTTGTCGCGCCTGGAGGACAAGCTGGATTTCTTCTTGGCGTTGCGGATGAGTTGAGCCCGCGCCGGGCCCGCGCGAGCCGCGGCCCGGGTGGCACCAAGTGCCGTCGCTGTCCCACGACTTTGTGAAATCCTTCACCCACCCCCTTGGCCGGGCGCGCCGATTCGTGCTGAGATGCCGCCACCACTCAACAGCTCGATGGCGTGCTCGGGGAGGGCGAGGTGGCGTATACCGCCATGTCTGGTAACGGAACGACCGCAGGCGACGATCCACTCCAGACCGCGGTATGGCGGCTGCGCTCACGGGCCTGCTGGGCGGACGCGGCGGCGCTGCTCCAGCCGGTCACCGCGCAGGCCGCGCTCCAGCGGGCCGCGCTGCTGGTGGAGCGGTGTCTCTACACCGAGCAGGGCTGGGAGGAGGCCGAGGACGCGCTGCGCACGGCCGAGGCGCTCGCCCACAGTGACGACGAACGCGGTGCCGCCGCTTGTGAACGGGGGCAACTTGCGTACGCGGCGACACTGCACTCCGTGCGCGACCGGGCCGACGAGGCGCGGGCCGCGCTGGGGCGGGCGGCGGCGCTGATCGCT
Source organism: Streptomyces sp. M41 (assembly GCF_043673425.1). NCBI lineage: Bacteria > Bacillati > Actinomycetota > Actinomycetes > Kitasatosporales > Streptomycetaceae > Streptomyces > Streptomyces sp. M41. Next base: position 86,830 of record NZ_JBIMKE010000029.1, read on the forward strand.
CCGGGGGCGGCGGGGCGGGCGCTGCTGGACTTCCGGCGCGGGCTGCTGGCGGAGAACCTCGCGCGCTCCCCGCAGGCGGCGCGGGCGGCGTACCGCCGGGCGCACGCGGGGGCGACTGCCCACGCCGATCCGCTGCTGCTGTCGTTCACCTGGCGCCACCTTGCCGGACTCGCCCTGCGCGACGGCGAGTTGGCGGAGGCGCGGCACGGCTTCGCCGAGTCGCTGCGCATCCGTGAGGAGTTGGGCTACCTGGTGGGTACGGCGCCCGCACTGGTGTCGCTGGCCGAGACGGAGACGGACCCGGAGGCATCCCGCCTGCGCGAGGAGGCGCGGCGGCTGTTCCGCCTGCTGGGCGGCGTCCCGACCTGGTTGTCCCGTCAGCTGGCGCCGATGCCACCGGCGGCGGGAGCGGCCACGGCGTGAGGTGCGTGACGCGGGGGCTGACCGGCGGACGCCGAGCGCAAGCCGGAGCGAGCGCCCGCCGACCGCGCTCCCCCAACGCGCTGCCGCCGACCGCGCTGCCACCGACCAGGCAGTCCCGACGCACTCCCCCGACCGCGCAGCCCCCACCGCGCTGCCACCGACCACGCAGCCCCGATCACGCAGCCGACCGCGCTGCCGCCGACCACGTAGCCCCGACCGCGCAGCCCGACCGCGCTGCCACCGAGCACGTAGCCCCGACCAGGCAGTCCCGAAGCACTCCCCCGATCACGCAGCCGACCACGCTGCCACCGACCACGCTTCGGCCGACAGCGCTGCCGCCGACCGCGCTTTGGCCAGCAGCGCAGCCATGGCGTCAGCGCGCCCCCGTGAAGTGCTCCCCCACCAGTGACCGCACCACGTCCTCGTCGCCGGCGATCAACGCGTCCAGCAGCGCCGTGTGTTCCGCCGCGTCGGCGACGAGGTCGGCGTGGCCACGGGTGCCGGGGCGGGCCGGTCGGACCAGGGGCCACTGGGCGCGGCGGTGGAGGTCGTCGGCGATCCGGACGAGCTGCTGGTTGCCGCTCAGGGAGAGCACGGCGCGGTGGAAGGTGCGGTCCGATTCGGCGTACGTGGCCCGGCAGCCGGTCGACGCCGCTCGGACCGTGGCGTCCGCCAGCGGGCGCAGTTCCGTCCAGCGCTCGGCAGGGACGCTGCGGGCGAGGCGGAGCATCACCGGGACCTCGATCAGTGCGCGGACCTCCGCCAGTTCGGCCAGGTCCCGGGCGCCGCGTTCGACGACCCGGAAACCCCGGTTGGGGACGACCTCGACGGCGCCCTCCAGCGTCAGCTGCTGCATGGCCTCGCGGACCGGCGTCGCGGAGACGCCGAAGCGCTCGCCGAGGGCGGGGGCGGAGTAGACCGCGCCGGGGGTCAGCTCACCGGTGACGAGCGCGGTGCGCAGGGCGTCGAGGATCTGCCCCCGCACCGAGGCCCGCTGGACAACCGGCCGGGGCCGCGGGATCGGCAGCTCACTGTGGGTGTGCTCACCGCGGGCCCCGGGGGCCGCCGCGGTCCCGTCCGAGTCCGTGGCCCGCGCCGCCCGGCCCTGTGGAGGCACCCGGGGCGCGTCGGTACGCGCCTCAGGGGTCTGCGCACCCGGTATCCGCTCGATTCCCGTGGCCGCGGAGCCCTGCGCGCCCTGCTTCACGGGTCCTCCTGGCGGATGTGTCGGTACTTGGGGTCATTACTGCGGGTTGTTACTCACCCGTCAAGCACCATAGGCGCATTACTCGACAGTTCAAACCACAGCGATCTAAGGGTAAGGTAAGGCTTACCTACCAATCTCGTGGATCGGCGGTCCAGTATGCCCGTGCCCCCCTCGGCCCTCACGGACGCGTACAGCCGCCTCACCGAGGTCCTGCCGGGGCTCGGCATCACCCAGCAGGCCGTCGGCGAGGAGCTCCCGCGACAGGGCGGCTGGGTGAGCGCCGCCTCCCTCGCGAACGGCGGCGACGGTCTCGACGCCTTCCTGGCCTGGGACGACGCACAGGTACGGCGCGACTACGGACAGTCCGGCCGACCGGACGTCATCGCGAGCTTCGGCCTCCATCGCTACGCCTGGCCCGCCTGTCTGCTGATCACCGTGCCGTGGTTCCTGCTCCGCCGCGTCCCCCGCTTCCCCGTGACGCATGTCTCGTACGACCGGACGGCCGCCGGCCTGCCCATGGGCCACCTGGCGATCCGTCCCGCGGCCTTCGCCTGCCTCCCCGGCGACCCGGCGGCCACCCTGCCCGGTGCCCGGGTCGTCCCCGACGAGGAGGCGCTGCGCGCGGAGGTGCGGGCCGCCGTCGCCGAGCACCTCGAACCGGTCCTCGCCGGCTTCGGCCCCCGCATGCGGCGACGCGGACGCGCCCTGTGGGGCATGGCGACCGACGAGATCGTGGAGGGCCTGTGGTACGTCGCCCATCTGCTCGGCGACGGGGAGCAGAGCCGGGCGCGGCGCGAACTGGAGCTGCTGCTGCCGGGCGCGACGAAGCCGTACGTCGGCTCGGCCGCCTTCCGGGAACTGACCGGCCCGAACGGCGAGTCGCTGCCCACCCGGGACCGGGCGAGCTGCTGCATGTTCTACACCCTGCGCCCCGAGGACACCTGCGCCACCTGCCCCCGCACCTGCGACGCGGACCGGGTCACCAGACTGCTGGCCACGGCGAGTTGACGATTCCTCGGATCCGGATGTCCACCGCCGCGCCGTAAGATCACCCGCGAGCGCGACACCCGTTTCGGTTACAGGCGTTTCATAATTCCTCACTCAGCGCAGGAAGTTTCTGCGGAACCACCCGTACGGGTGGTGTTGTTCGAACGTAACTCCCGCCTGTCAAGCGGGAGTTCGAGCAGAACGCCGCCCCGGGCATCCCCTTGCACCTCCTTGGCGGCCTCTTGCCCCGAAACCCCTTGAGGGCCGTGGGCATTGGGCCACTATGGCGGGCGTTACGCCCTATCCCAATGCAAGGGACCCCAGATGAGATTGACCGACATATCGCTGAACTGGCTGCTTCCGGGTGTTGTCCTGCTCCTGGGCCTGCTTGCGGCGATAGCGGTGCTGCGGCGCGGGAAGGCCTCGGGGAAGGACACGAGCGCGGACGACTCGTGGGAGCGCAGCGAGGAGCGCCGCAGGCGCAAGGAGGCCATATACGGCACCGTCTCCTACGTTCTGCTCTTCTGCTGTGCGGCGGTCGCCGCCGCTCTCTCCTTCCACGGTCTGGTCGGCTTCGGCGAGCAGAACCTCGGCCTCTCCGACGGCTGGCAGTACCTGGTGCCGTTCGGCCTCGACGGCGCGGCGATGTTCTGCTCCGTCCTCGCGGTCCGCGAGGCCAGCCACGGCGACGCGGCGCTCGGCTCCCGGATACTCGTGTGGACCTTCGCCTTCGCCGCGGCCTGGTTCAACTGGGTGCACGCACCCAGGGGCATCGGTCACGACGGCGCCCCCCATTTCTTCGCCGGCATGTCCCTGTCCGCGGCCGTGCTGTTCGACCGGGCGCTGAAGCAGACCCGCCGGGCCGCCCTGCGCGAGCAGGGTCTGGTGCCCAGACCGCTCCCGCAGATCCGGATCGTCCGCTGGCTGCGGGCCCCCCGGGAGACCTACCGGGCCTGGTCGCTGATGCTCCTGGAGGGCGTGCGCAGCCTGGACGAGGCGGTCGACGAGGTCCGCGAGGACAAGCGGCAGAAGGACGAGAGCCGTCTGCGCCGCCGCGAGCAGCAGCGCATGGAGCGCGCCCAGCTGAAGGCCATCAGCCGGGGCCACCGCGGCTTCGTCGGCCGCGGCGCCGGACGCCAGGCCGAGCCGCAGGCGCTGGAGCGCGCCGACCGAGTCACCGCGGAGCCTGCCATATCGACGCCGGAACAGCTGCCCGTGCGTACCCGTCCGTCCTTGCAGCCCGTCCGCACCGGTTCTGAACCGGTCACCGTCGACCTCACCGCGGAGGACGACACCATGGCACTGCCCCGGCTCGACTCCCTGGAGCGCAAGCTCAAGGACCTGGAGCAGCAGTTCGGCTGAGGACGTCGGCGGGAGGGGCGCGACCCGGGATGCGAGTCGCGCCCCTCCCGCCTCCCGCACAACTACCGGAAGAATTCCACTACCGGAGGAATTCCGACTACCGGAAGAATGACGACACTTGCCGCACGCTCCTCAGGCGGCACCCGCGTCGAGCTCGAACCACACCGCCTTCCCCACGCCGTGCACCCGCACCCCCCAGGCGTCCGCGAGGGACTGGACCAGGACCAGGCCCCTGCCGTTCGTACCGTCGTCGGCGTCCGGTACGCGCAGTCTGGGCCGACGGGCCACGAAATCCCGCACCTCCACTCTGAGTCCCCGGGGTCCGACGGTCGCCGTCAGGACGGCGTCGTCGTCGGTGTGCACCAGCGCGTTGGTGACGAGCTCGCTGGTGAGCAGTTCGGCCACGTCCGATCGTCCGGGCCTCCCCCAGTGCCGTAGCAGTTCGCGCAGCTCCCTGCGCGACTCCGGTACCGCCCGCAGATCCGCCCGGCCGAGTCTGCGCCTCAGCTGGGACGTCCGCGCGGGTTCCCCGGCGCTCGCCGCCCCGTCCTCCGCCATCTCCACCGAGGAGGCCCCGACCACCATGGGACCGCCTCCTCGTGCCTGCCTCTTCATGACCCCCGCCCGCGTGCCGATGTCGGTGCCCCTCCAGCTCGAACACGTTCACGGGAACCCTTTCCCGGCCGGACCGCCGCCAGTCATGTCGAATCCTCAACTACCAGGTGTTCGGCCACGGTTGGGACGGCGCACGCCGGGTGCACCAAAAACGGAACAACACCGTCCGGGCGCCCCGGAGGCGCCGGGCACCCCGACCGAACCGTGTCGGCCACCGGCGACGAGCCCGGCCCGCGAGGTACCGCGAGGTCCGGGCACGGGGAGGCGGGCCGGGTCGGCCGTTCCTGGAGGAGGCGGCCCACCAGGGCGGTCGGGCGCTACGCGGAGCCGACCCGCGAGGCGGCCTCCTGACCGCAGTGGACGGGCGCACTTGTGGACGACGATCCGTCGCTCGGGCCGTATGTGCCGCGGACATGGGACGGCCGGGGCCGGGCGTCGGAAGCGCCCGCAGCCACCGGCGGGGCGCTCGGCGAATCTGGCCGGAACTCGCTTGTCCAGCTGCCCTCGACGCGCTCTCACGACGGCGGACGATCTTGTGACGCCGCGTCATGCCGACGCCCGGCCGGTGAGCCGGGGTGGTGCCGCGCAGGGCGCGGGGCCGCCCGCCCGACCCCCGTCCGGGAGGGCGGCCCCGCTGGTGCGGTGGTCCTGTAATGCGGTCGTGCGGTGGTGTGCCGCTCGGCGGAGCTGTCAGTAGAGCTTGTCGACGGCCTTGGTGGTCGTCTTCTTGAACGCCTTCACCGGCGCGTCCGTGAAGTCGCCCATCTGCCCCCACTGCACGACGGTGACGGTGCCGCCGTCCCGTCCGACGGAGACGAGATGGATGTCCATGGCACCCCACGAGGCACGCGTCGCGAAGCCGTGGACGCGCGCGCCCTCCTCGACCGGCAGGGTGCCGTAGCTCTTGTGGTCGGCCTCGATCTCCGGGTCGGCGTCCATACGCGCGACACAGCGCCGGACCTCCTTGTCGAGGCGGGTGGCGAGGGCCTTGGCCTTGGCGTTGTCGCCGACGACGACGTTGAGCTGCTCGGCACCGGTGTCGAGCTCCGTGCGGAAGGTGCGGTAGCGGGAGTCGTAGGCGAGCAGCGCGTCGCCGAAGCAGTACCGCATCTCCTCGGGAACGCCAGCGGTGGCCTTGCCGGCGACCCAGCCGGAGGAGGGGTGCGGCGGCAGTTCGGACGGCGACAGGAACTTCGGCGCGGGCGCCTTCGTCGCGGCGCCCGCCGGAGCGGCGGCGAGTGCGGTACCGGCCGCGAGTCCGGCGACGACGAGTGCGGTGAGCGTGCCCGCTCGGGTGCCCTTGGGCATGGGTGTCCCCCGTGGATGAGATGAGTGCGTGAACGATCGAAGGTCGGGACACCGACGCCGGCTGGTCCGTCCGGCCTGGTCGGTGCGACACCAAGAGCATCAGCCGTCACGGTGCCGGGGCGCAACCGCCGACGGCCGATCCACCGTGGTGGAACCATCCCAGCCCTTCTGACGTGCAGGTACATGGAGTGCCTGGGATGCCGTCCCGGCACGGGGAGAACGCGGGAGAACAGTGTCGGAAGCACAGGACGACGAAGTCCGTCAGTTCGCGGCGTCGCTCAGACGCCTGAAGGACCGCACCGACCGCAGCTACGGCCAGCTGGCCCGCCGACTGAACATGAACACCTCCACGCTGCACCGCTATTGCGCGGGCGACGCGGTCCCGCTCGACTTCGCACCGGTGGAACGCTTCGCCGCGCTGTGCCGGGCGACGCCCCAGGAGCGGCTGGAGCTGCACCGGCTGTGGATCGGGGCGGTGGCGGCACGGCAGCGGACGCGTACGGCGACTCCGGCCGAGCCGACTTCTGCCCCTGAGCCGGACGCGACGACGCCGACTGCCGCCACGGATCCGTCGACCGCGGGCGACGCCACGGACGGAGCGACGGACGGAGCGACGGACGAGGATGCCTCGCCGGAGCACCAGCACCCGCCCGAGCAGTCGCACCCGGCCGGGTCTGCCCGCCGCCCCTGGTACCGGCACCGGCGTTTCCTGGTCTCCGCCGCCGTCGCGACCACGCTCCTGGCGACGCTCGGCAGCCTCGCCGCCCTGCCGGACGACGACCGCCCCCGCGCGAGCGACTCCGTCGAGGGCGTCGGCCCCTCCCGTACGACCGAGGCGGGCGCTCCCCGGCCGACGTCGGCCAAGTCGTCGAGCGCCTCCCCCACCGCGCCTGCCTCGTCGCCAGGTTCCTCGAAGAAGTCCTCGGCGAAACCGTCGACAGCCGACGGCAGTGCTTCGAAGGAGTCCCCCGGCGAGCAGCGGCCTTCGACCGGTCCGCCCCTCACCTGGAGTGCCGACTCCCATGTGTGGCAGGACGGCTGCGGCCACGACTACGTCATCGCCAAGCCCCCGCGGCAAGTGCCCCCGCCCCCGGCCCCGCAGGACGCCAGGACCTGGGCGGCGACGCAGCGCGCGGTGCACGGCGGGCAGACGATGGTGGAGGTCACCGTGCAGGGGCGGTCGTCCACGGCCGTCGTCCTGAAGGCCCTCCGGGTGCGTGTCGTCGGCCGGTCGGCGCCCTTCGAGGGCACCTCGTACGCCATGGACCAGGGCTGCGGCGGGGCGCTGACGCCCCGTTACTTCGATGTCGACCTGGACAAGGACCGGCCCATCGCCCGCCCGGCCGACGGCAACGACGCGGGAACCGTGATCCCGGCCATGCGGCTGCCGTACCGGGTGTCCGCCGAGGATCCGGAGGTGCTGCTGATCGACGCGCGGACGAAGTCCTGCGACTGCAGCTGGTACCTCGAACTCGACTGGTCCTCGCAGGGCCGCACCGGCACGGTCCGCATCGACGACAACGGCCGTCCGTTCCGTACGACGGGCATCGAGGGACGGCCGAGGTACATGTACGACACCTCGGCCCGCGCGTGGGTGCCGTATTCCTGATTCCTGAGCCGTACGGCCGCGGGCGGCCTCACGCCTCCCAGACGGCGGCGGCCGTACGGTCGTCGGCGTACCCCTTGACCCGGACCTGGGCGTCGGCCAGGAAGGACGCGAGACCGGGCGGCTCGGAGCCCGCCCACCGTCCGGTGAGGTAGGCGGCGAGGTCGGGTTCGCCGCGCAGCGGGTCGGCGAGGCCGCCGGTGCACATGAGGAGGGTGTCTCCGGAGCGGGCGACGGAGGCGCGGAATCGGAAGGGCTCGCGGGAGGGTTCGGGCGCCGGGTCGTAGGGGCTCGGCGGGGTGGTGATGCCTAGGTCCATGGTGAGGCGGTCGCCCTCGGGGGTCTCGGCGGGGGGTGAGCCGAAGCCGACGACGGGAGCGCCGGTGGCGTCGGTGGCGCGGGGTTCGATGTCCTGCCATTCGCCGCCCCGCAGCCGGAACAGCCCGCCGCTGCCGACGCCGAAGAAGACGCGCGTACGGCATTCGGGGTCGGCGGGCAGCAGCAAGCAGCGCAGGGTCGCCGCGTACTCCTCCGGTTCGATGGCCTGTTCGGCGGCGCTGGCGCGGAGTTTGCCGAGGCTGCGGTCGGTGAGGCGGTGCAGCCCGGACTTGAGGTCGCCGCGCCGGGCGGCCCTTATGTCCTCGGCGAGCCTCGCGTGGCTGCGGCCCACGGCCCGGCCGATCCAGTGGCATGCCTCGGTCGCGGCGCGATGGGCGTTCGGGGTGGCGCGGGCGCCCGTGGCCATGGCCACCAGGATCAGGGCCTGGTCACCGGCGCCGAAACGGGCGGTGAGGAGGGCGTCGCGGCGGGGTTCACCCCGGTAGCGGGCGGAGTCGCCGCGCAGGGAGACGGCGCGCAGGGTGCAGGCGCCGTAGTGGGCGCCGTCGAGGACGGTGTCGGCGACCAGGTCGTCCAGGTCGTCGGGGTCCGCGGGTGGGAGGGCGGTGGGTTCGGGGGCGTAGGTGGGCGGGCCGTTGCCCACGTAGTCGAGGGGGGCCGGGGGGAGCGTGGGGAGGTCCACGTGGGTGGCGGTGCGGACGGGCGCTGGGCCGGGGGCGATGGCGGCGGACGGGGGCCGGTCGTCGTTCGCCGGTGCTGCGGGCCCTGCGGGTTCTGGGGGTGCTGCGGGGGTTGGGGGTGCTGCGGGGGTTGAGGGTGCTGCGGGTTCCTGGCGTGGGTCGGGCCCGTCAGCTCGGGGCGGCGGCTCCTGCGGTGCCTTCACCGTGAAGCCCGGCGGCCTCGGCAGGCCCGCCGGGAAGGTCGACGGCGACGGCGACGGTCGCTCCACCTCGTCGGCGGCGCCGCGCTGGGGCGGAACCGCGGCCTCCGCGCCGTTCACGGTCCCCGCCGCCGAGGCGAACCGGTCGTCCAGCGAGTCCGGCGCCGTCGTCGGGCCCGTGTCCTCGGTGGTGTCTGCGTACAGCTGCCCCCACCAGTCGTCCTCATGACCGGTGGACCTTCCCCCCTGCTGACTCATGCCCTCAATTGTCCACCGCACGGGCCGGATGAAAACGGGGCATCAGGAAAATCCGACCCGGTGAACGGTGCCGAGAACGGCGTGTCGGGTGACGAGTTGAACAGTCTTGCGAAACAGCGGACACAGGTCGCCGGGCGGTCCCACCCCCCACGGGAGAACCGCCCGGCGACTGCCGGGTGACCCGGACCCCGATCCCCTTCGCACGCCTCGGCGCACGTCGTGGGCCCGGGTCACGATCTGGGCTACCGACGTCGGCGAGACGGGTCTCGAGGCCGTCCTCCGGCAGCGTGTACCGCGGGAAGGCGGAGGTATTCCTCTCGTATACGGGTCCTCGTCCGGGGCCGGGCCGACGGTCCGTCCGTAGGCGGCATCACTCTCCCCACGTTCGCCTCCTTCCCGCGCGACCACGCACCCGCGGCGCGGGAACGCGCAGGCCAAGGAGGCCCAAGTCGGGCAAAGCGGGCGGTGGTTGATGCTGCGGTGGCGACACCTTGGCAGAGTGGCGGGTGCTGCGGGGATGATGTGCCGAGGCGGTTTTGCGCCGTGGCCGTTTTCCGCCATGGACCGAACGCCGGTGTTCGCTCAGGAGGGGCGCAACCTGATGCTGGGAGTGATCGGTCTCGACGAGACGCACGAGTCGGCCTACCGGGCGCTCGTGGCCGTGGGCGCCGCCGACGTACCCGATCTCGCGCGACGGCTGACGCTCGGCGAGTACGACACCGAGCGCGCCCTGCGCCGCCTGGAGCGGCACGGCCTGGCGGCCCAGTCGTCCGCCCGGCCCGGCCGCTGGGTCGCCGCACCGCCCGGAGTGGCGCTGGGCGCGCTGCTCACCCAGCAGCGGCACGAACTGGAGAAGGCGGAACTGGCGGCCGCGATGCTCGCCGAGGAGTACCGGGCGGCCGCCGCCGAGCCCGCTGTGCACGATCTGGTCGAGGTGGTGATCGGCGCGGCTGCGGTGTCGCAGCGCTTCCTGCAGATCCAGCTCGGGGCGAGCGAGGAGGTGTGCGCGCTGGTCACCGGCACTCCCGTCGCCGTCACCGGCATGGAGAACGACGCGGAGGAGCAGGCCGCCGGGCGCGGCGTGCGCTACCGGGTGGTCCTGGAGCGCTCGGTCCTGGACCAGCCGCACGGCCTCACGGAGCTGTCCGCCGCCCTGGGCCGCGAGGAACAGGTGCGGGTCATGGACCGGGTGCCGACCAAGCTGGTGATCGCCGACCGGACGCACGCCCTGGTGCCGCTCACCTCGCACACCGCGGAGCCCGCCGCGCTCGTCGTCCACGCCAGCGGGCTGCTGGAACTGCTGTCCGGGCTCTTCGAGTCGGTGTGGCGGGAGGCGCTGCCGGTACGCCTCGGCGCGGCCGGTGTCATGGAACAGGAGCCGGAGGGGCCGGACGACACCGACCTGGAGGTGCTCTCCCTGCTGCTGGCGGGCCTCACGGACGCGAGCGTGGCCAAACAGCTGGACCTGGGTCTGCGGACCGTGCAGCGCCGGGTGAAACGCCTGATGGAGCTGACCGGGGTGACGACCCGGCTTCAGCTCGGGTGGCACGCCTACGACCGGGGCTGGGTGGCCCGCGAGCGCCAGGGGTGACCGGGGGCACCCGCCGCGACAAGGCTGATCTGCGCTTTCTCCTGAGCTCCGGCACTCTGGTCAGATGGGAGTGTGGGACCTCGTGCTGGTCGGCCTGGTCCTCCTGCTCGGCCTGTGCGGAGTGCTGGTACCCGGAGTGCCGGGGTCATGGCTGGTGTGGGCCGCGGTGATGTGGTGGGCCTTGCAGGACACCCAGCCGGTCGCCTGGTGGGTGCTCGTGGGCGCCACCGTCGTGCTGTTCCTCTCCCAGGTGGTGCGCTGGGCCCTGCCACCCCGCCGGCTGCGCCCCAGCTGGGCGAGCCCCCGGATGGCCGGGTACGCCGGGGCGGGGTCCCTGCTGGGCTTCTTGGTGATCCCCGTGCTCGGCGCGATCCCCGGCTTCGTGGCCGGCATCTACCTCGAGGAGCGCCTGCGCCTGGGCCGGCACGGCGAGGCCGTGGCCTCGGTGCGCACGGCGATGCGCTCGGGCGGGTCGAGTGTCCTGGCGGAACTCTTCACATGTCTGCTGATCGCGGGGGCCTGGGTGGGGGCCGTGATCTGGGGCTGACAGGGCCGGCAGGACTGGCAGGGCTGACAGGGCTGACAAGGCACGGCCCGGCGCGCGGGACCTCGCGCTACGGGAGCATGCCCTCCAGCGTGAGCAGCCGGAGCTTGCGCTCCAGGCCGCCCGCGTACCCGGTCAGCGAGCCGTCGGCGCCGATCACACGGTGGCACGGACGGACGATCAGCAGCGGGTTGGCGCCGATCGCGCCGCCGACGGCCCGTACGGCGGCCCGGGGCGCACCGATCCGCGCGGCGATCTCGCCGTACGTCGTGGTCGCCCCGTAGGGGACGGCGTCCAGGGCGGCCCAGACCCGCTCCCGGAACTCACTGCCGGCGGTGTGTGTCTCCAGCCGGAACTCCTCGAGTTCACCGGCGAAGTAGGCGGCGAGCTGCTCCTCGGCCTCGCGGAAGAGCGCGGGGTCGTGCCGCCAGCCCTCCTGCACGGTACGGCCGCCCTTCTGACCGGGCACGGACAGGGATGCCAGGGCGCCGGTGGCGGGGTCCGCGGTGAGGAGGAGGGGGCCGACGGGGCTGTCGACCTCGGTCCAGCGGGTGAGGCCGGTGGTGGGGGTCGCGGAGGTCCTGGGGGTCGTGGGGGTCGCAGGGGTCGCGGAGGTCCTGGGGGCCCTGGGGGCCCTTGCGGTTCCGGTGGCGGCCCCGGTCGTCCCGGTCGGCCCGGTGGTCTCGGTGGTCTCGGTCGTCATCAGTACTCCAACTCCCCTGCTGCGCGCAGGTGTTGTGCGGCATAGGAGCGCCAGGGGCGCCAGCTGTCGGGGACGTCGACGCCAGGCGGGGCGACGTCCGGGTCGCCGAGGGCACGGCTGCGGATGACGGCGATGGTCCGCTCGTCCAGTCCCGGCAGGCCGAGCAGCGCGGCCGGCGCGTCGTCCCGGTCGGCGCCCGGGTCCAGCCGTACGGCGCCGTCGGCGAGGGCGGCACAGAGCGCGCCCAGGGGGCCGTCCGGCTCGGCTTCGGCGAGGACGGCCGGTTCGGGGAACAGATGGGTGAGGCTGCCGCAGGGCGCGTCGAGCGCCTTGCCGTACCGCCGCACCAGCCGCTCGGCCTGCGCCGGCCCCACGAGTGCCCGCACGGCCAACTCGTCCGGGTCGACGGTCCCGGGCGACCGCAGCCCTGGCCGGGCGGCGACCAGCGGCCCGACCCGCGGATCGGCACCGAGCCGCTCGTCGACGGCGTACGGATCGGAGTCCAGATCGAACAGCCGGCGCAGCCGGTGGACGGCGGTGGTCAGATCACGGGGGTCGGAGAGGTGCAGCCGGGCTTCGAGCCAGCCACCGGGATGCGAGGCGGTCCGGGGCGATGACGCCGGGGCGTCGGGGGTGGCCGGGACGGGCGCCGTCGCACCACCGCCGGTGGCCCCCGCTGCCCGGGAACCCGCCAGGACGGCCGGTGGACCGGCTGTCCCGCTGCCCGTGCCGCCGGGCCGCTCCTCCACCGCCACGATCCCGGTGCCGTGGGGCAGGCGCAGGGTGCGCCGATAGGTGCGGCTGCCTGTCGGCCCGGTGATGTCCTCGACGCCGGGGACGGCCTCGTGCGCCAGCAGATCGAAGACCGCGCCGGCCTGGTAGGGGCCCCGGTGGGCGAGCCGCAGCGGTATCCCGGCCGACGGGGTGCCCACCCGCCGGTCGGCACGGCCGCCCCTCGGCGCGTAGACCCTGAGGTCGGTCGGCGTCGACGCGTACACCTCGCGGATCGTGTCGTTGAACTGCCGCACGCTGGCGAACCCCGAGGCGAACGCGATCTCGGTGATCGGCAGCTCGGTGGTCTGCAGGAGCACACGCGCGGTGTGCGCCCGCTGGGCCCGGGCCAGCGCGACCGGACCGGCGCCGAGCTCGGCCGTGAGCTGCCGCTGGACCTGCCGCGCGCTGTAGCCGAGCCGCGCGGCGAGTCCGGCGACGCCCTCCCGGTCGACGATCCCGTCCCCGATCAGCCGCATGGCCCGTCCCACCACATCGGCCCGCACATTCCACTCCGCGGAGCCGGGTACGGCGTCCGGCCGGCACCGCCGGCAGGCCCGGAAACCCGAGCCCTGCGCGGCGGCGGCCGTCGCGAAGAACCGGACGTTGCGCCGCTTCGGCGTGACCGCCGGGCAGCTGGGACGGCAGTAGATGCCGGTCGTCCCGACGGCGAAGAAGAACGCGCCGTCGAACCGCGCATCGCGGCTCCGCACCGCCTCGTACCTCATGTCGTCGTCCATCACGGTGTCCAGTGTCCGCCCTCGCCGGGCCCGGGGCTGGCGGAAATCGGACACCGAGCCGGACCCGGCTGCTCAGCCGCCCCGGGACCCGTGCGGGCCCCGGAACGCCCGACCCCGCAGCGCGGCCGTCACCGCCACCCGCGCCGCTTCGCCTCCATCGCCGCCCTCCCCTCGGCGCCCTTGCGCTTCCAGTCCTTGCGGATCTCCGCCCGCATCCGAGCGTCCGTCTTGGCCACGATCCACTGGTTCTCCCGCATCAGCTTGCGGTAGCTCTCCAGACGCCGCAGCGGCAGCGCCCCGGTGTCGATCGCGGCCAGCACCGCGCACCCGGGCTCGCTCTCGTGTGCGCAGTCGTGGAAGCGGCACCGCTGTGCCAGCTCCTCGATCTCGGAGAAGACCTGCCCGACCCCGGCCTCGGCGTCCCAGAGCCCGACGCCGCGCAGCCCGGGGGTGTCGATCAGTACGCCGCCGCCCGGCAGGGCGAGAAGGTTGCGGGTGGTGGTCGTGTGACGGCCCTTGCCGTCGACGTCGCGCGCCGCCTGGACCACCATGACGACCTCGCCGAGCAGCGCGTTGGCCAGCGTCGACTTGCCCGCACCGGACTGTCCGAGCAGCACGGACGTACCGCCGCCCACGATCGCGCCGAGGGTGTCGAGCCCCTCGCCATGCGTCGCGCTGACCGTCAGCACGGGCACGCCGGGGGCGGTGGTCTCCACGTCCTGGACGAGGTACGCGAGCGTCACCGCGTCCGGCACGAGGTCGGCCTTGGTGAGCACCACGACCGGCTGTGCGCCCGACTCCCAGGCCAGCGCGAGGAACCGTTCGATGCGCCCCAGGTCGAGCTCGACGGCGAGGGACACGGCCACGATGGCGTGGTCGACGTTGGCGGCGAGGATCTGCCCCTCGGACCGCTTGGAGGAGGTGGAGCGCACGAAGGCGGTCCGGCGCGGCAGATAGGCGCGCACGTACCGCGGGTTCCCGGCGGGTTCGACGGCGACCCAGTCACCGGTGCACACCACCCGCATCGGATCGTGCGGGGTGACGAAGGCCGTGTCGGCGCGTACGACGCCGTCGGCGGTGACGATGTCGCACTGCCCGCGGTCGACGCGTACGACTCGGCCGGGGAGAAGGCTCTGCTCCGCGAAGTTAGCGAACTCGGCTTCCCAGTCCTCGTCCCAGCCGTAGGGGGCGAGAGGGTGCGACGAAGCCGAAGAAGCCGACAGAGAAGTGAGATTCAAGGGAAACCCTTCACAAGGGCGGGCCCCGGCAGCGCGCGCCCACAGGCGCACGCGAAGCAGGAAGGATCAGCCGGAGACCACGGAGGTGGAGTGGATGAACTTCTGGTTGCGGGCAGCGCCCGTCACAGAGACAGCCATCGGTCACACCTCCCATTTCTCACTAGGCCCAGCAGCGGCGGCCGAACGGCCCCGCGAGAGTGCACTCACCCTAGGGGCACCCGGCGGCGGGCCGCCACCGGTTTTCCCGCGCCGCCGAGCACGGCGTCTCGCCGAGGCCGGAGCGAACCTCGGTGATCCACAACGGCCCCCGGATCTGTGCTACGGTCTAGGAGTTGCAGTTGTGGTACCCATGAACCTATGTGCGCCTGACGGGAATGCTTCTCCTTCGGGCGCATTGTTGTTTTCCGGCATCTCCGGATGGGGCCTCTGCCTACAGAAGGAGAAAAGTCATGGCACAGGGAACCGTGAAGTGGTTCAACTCTGAAAAGGGTTTCGGCTTCATCGAGCAGGACGGCGGCGGCCCCGACGTCTTCGCCCACTACTCGAACATCGCGACGCAGGGCTTCCGTGAGCTCCAGGAGGGCCAGCGGGTTTCCTTCGACGTCACGCAGGGCCAGAAGGGCCCGCAGGCGGAGAACATCGTCCCCGCCTGATCGCCGGACGCGTATCCACTCTCCGGGGTCCGCACCGTCATGGTGCGGACCCCGGTTTGTGCTGTTTCCAGGAAGGCAGACAACTGCATGTCCCGCAGGCCCCAGAAGTCGAACCGGCGCGCCTCGTCGCCCCCACCCTCCGCGCCGTCGCCCAGCGAATTCCGGCTGCCGCAGAACACGACACCCGCGCTTGACGCCGTCGAGGAATTCGGCGCTCTGGACATGCCCGCGGGCCTGCTGAAGACCCTCACCGCGCAAGGCGTGACCACCCCCTTCCCCATTCAGGCCGCCACGCTGCCCAACTCGCTCGCCGGCCGTGACCTGCTGGGCCGGGGACGCACCGGCTCCGGCAAGACGCTCGCTTTCGGACTGGCGCTGCTGGCCCGCACAGCCGGTCTGCGCGCGGAGCCCAAGGCGCCGCTCGCCCTCGTCCTGGTGCCCACCCGTGAGCTCGCCCAGCAGGTGTCGGACGCGCTGACCCCGTACGCGACGGCGGTGAACCTCCGGCTGGCCACGGTCGTGGGCGGGCTGTCCATCACCAAGCAGGCCGCCGCGCTGCGGCGCGGTGCCGAGGTGCTCGTAGCGACTCCGGGCCGGCTCAACGACCTCGTGGAGAACGGGCACTGTGTGCTCCACGACGTCCGCATCACGGTGCTGGACGAGGCCGACCAGATGACCGACATGGGCTTCCTGCCGCAGATCACCAAACTGATCGAGCGAGTGCGGCCCGACGGACAGCGCATGCTCTTCTCGGCCACCCTGGACCGCAACATCGACCGTCTGGTGCAGCGGTTCCTGACCGACCCGGTGGTGCACTCCGTGGACCCGTCCGCGGGAGCGGTGACCACCATGGAGCACCATGTGCTCCACATCCAGGACGAGACCGACAAGAAGGCCGTCACCACGCGCATCGCGGCGCGTGACGGCCGCGTCATTCTCTTCCTCGACACCAAGAGGTCCGCCGACCGGCTCACCAAGCGGCTGCTCGCCGTCGGTGTCCGCGCGGCTGCCCTGCACGGGGGCCGCTCCCAGCCACAGCGCAACCGCACCCTGGAGCAGTTCAAGAACGGCCAGGTCACCGCGCTCGTGGCGACGAACGTGGCGGCTCGGGGCATACACGTCGACAACCTCGACCTGGTCGTGAACGTCGATCCGCCCACCGACCACAAGGACTATCTGCACCGGGGCGGGCGCACGGCCCGCGCCGGCGGCTCCGGCAGCGTGGTCACGCTGGTCCTGCCCGACCAGAAGCGGGACGTCACCCAGCTCATGTCGCACGCGGGCATCCGCCCCCGGACGGCCCGTATCACCTCGGGCGACGCCGCACTGGCCACCATCACCGGCGCCCGCGAGCCGTCCGGCGTGCCCGTCACCATCGAGGTCCCCCAGCCGGCGACACCCCCGGCGCCCCGCCGGGACCGCAAGGCCGGCGCGGAGGCCGGCGGGCGCTCCGGCCGCCGACGCCGTAACGGCGGCGGGCCCGCGGGGCCGGCCGGTGCCGCCAC